>JBBRCW010000012.1:0-40703 GCA_038204535.1 Chitinophagales bacterium
ATTGATTATTTTAAGCAAAAAACCAAAAAAGGCGAAGTGGGCAGCAGTGCCATGCCTCATAAAGTTAATCCCATAGATTTTGAGAATGCAGAAGGAAACCTGGGAGTAGCCAACGCATTGTTTGAGCACTTGTCTGCAAAATTACCTATCAGCCGGTTACAGCGCGACCTGACAGACAGCACGGTGTTGAGAAACCTTGGTGTTCCTATGGCGCACACCCTAATAGCCATAAAATCGCTGGAAAAAGGATTGAACAAGTTGCTGCTAAACGAAATAAAAATAAAAGAAGACCTTGAAAATAATTGGGCTGTTGTTGCCGAGGCTATACAAACCATTCTGAGGCGCGAAAATTACCCACAGCCATATGAAGCGCTGAAGGAATTAACAAGGGGCAAAACCTCCATTACCAAAAACGATATTCAGCAGTTTATAAGCTCGCTTAAAGTCAGCACCACAGTTAAGAAGGAATTAAAGCAAATATCACCAGCAAATTATACCGGCGTTACACCGGGTTATTGAAAAGCCGACACTCCGGTCACGCATTTATGCAGGCATGGAATTAGAATTCCCGTCCGCCGGAACCGACGCCAAATTTATAATTAGAAGTTCATGTTTATGCCTATAGTTCATCAGAGTTTTTTCAGCCGGAACTACACATGGGATATATTCTACTGCTCATTGTTAGCACGTCAGCCAGGCTTGCATAAATGCGCTTGTTATGAGCTGCCTTGTCCTGTCAGCGTATATACAATTCTAACTTCCGGTTAAATCCTTGTTCAATTAATTTGTAAAGAGTTGAAAGTTGGATGTCAGTGTAACCATTTTCCACTCTTGAGATATAACTTTTCTTAGTTCCTGTCTTTTCCGCTAATTCTTCTTGGGTCATGTTTGCTTTTTGGCGTTCGTCTTTCAGAAGCTCGCCAATTACAAACGACTTAGCTTTGCTTTCAAACTCTGTTCTGGTAGGAGTGCCGATTTTCCCATATTTCTTGTCAAGATGTTCATTCCAGTCAGCTATCTTATTTCTTGACCTTTTTAATTCTTTCGTTTTCATCATCTATTTTTTTATCAATGAAATATTGTTTCTTCAATTTTTCTGCTAAAGCGATTTCCTTCGGTGGTGTCTTTTGGGTTTTCTTTTGAAAAGAGTTAACCAGGACAATTATGTTTCCTTTGTCAAAGAAGCATAGAATTCTATAAATGTTTCTTTGAAACTCAATCCTGATTGCATAAATTCCGTCCGTTCCGGTCAAATGCTCAAAGAATTTTTTAGGAATTTGGTCTGTCACTTTCACGATTTCAAAAACCCAATCAATTTTTTCCTGAACTTCTTTTCCTAATGAGTTATAAAAGCCTAAAAAGTATTCGCCATAAGTTTTCAGTTGCCTTTGCATGTGTCAAAGTTAACTAACTGGTGAACAATGTCAAAATGATCTTTAAGGAGTTTTTTCGTGAAAGTTGTCTTTTAAGGTAGCCCATAACAATCAAATGAATATTTTATCCAACGCAATGCTGCAAGGCATTGCGTTGGTCATTTATGTAGAAAATGAACTTATTTTATTCTTTTCAAAAAGCTTCTGATAAATAAACCGATTACAATACCAGCAATTAATGGTCTGTAATTATTTGCCGGTATAAAACGCGTTCCCTGCGGAGTAATTTCATACACGCCTTTTGGTTTAGCCATCATACCACCTCCACCACCACCTCCTTCGGCTAAGTTATTGGCCGGGTTGTTGCCCTCATTTTTAGTTCCCGGTAAATTTTTCACTTTTCCATGCCCGAAGCCTCCGCCAAATCCATAGGCTACCTGGGCTACCGGTATTATTGTTTTATCTCCTGCTTTAATCGGTTCGCCAAAAACGTTTCTTACACTGGCATTTTGCCCAAAACGCGCTGCAAGTTTTTCAATGAAATTTTTTTTACCCATAATGTTTGTATTTATTAGAAATGGATACCCGGGGATGAATGGAGAAAAATAGTTTCCCGGTTTCCTGCGGATAATAGACTCTTGTTCAAAATTTAAGTGTTTTACCAAAGACAGTTTCTATCCCTTTTTGAATAATTACCCAAAAGGCGTTCATCATTGCGAATTTCCTTTAAAAATTTTACGTAGTAAGACAAGTCATAATTATAACCATCTTAATCTTTGCCTCTAATTCAGCTAAAACGCAGTAATTTATATAAATTTCATGTCCATCCATCTATCTGTTATTCTGATTCTTACCTTCGCGTATCTTTTAAAAAGTTGTTTTATCTATATTAACTATAAATTAGTTACATTTCGGCTTTTTCAACAAGTATTTACGTTGATTTTAAACGATGATTATTAAAAATTTTTATTAAGTATGAAACTATCAAAATTTGTTTTTGATCTTCCTCTTAACCTGATTGCCCAAAATCCGGCAAAGAAAAGAGAGGACAGCCGCATGATGGTTGTCCATAAAAAGACTGGACAAATAGAAAACAAACACTTTCGTGACATTGTAGATTATTTTGAAGACAAAGACGCTTTTGTAGTCAATAATACCAAAGTGTTTCCTGCAAGAATGTATGGTCGCAAAGAGAAAACAGGTGCCCTGGTGGAAGTTTTTTTGTTAAGGGAACTCAATAAAACCAACCGCCTGTGGGACGTAATTGTAGAACCCGCCAGGAAAATAAGGGTTGGAAATAAAATTTATTTTGGCGATGCGGACGAACTGGTTGCCGAGGTTATTGACAACACTACCAGCCGCGGCAGAACCATAAGGTTTCTGTGGGAGGGCGAAGAGGAAGACTTTAAAAAGCAATTGGAAGCATTAGGCGAAACTCCGCTGCCAGAATATATTAAACGTAAACCCGACGAAAACGACCGCGAACGTTACCAGACCGTTTATGCCAAACACGAGGGAGCCGTTGCTGCCCCAACCGCAGGCTTGCATTTTAGTAAGGAATTAATTAAGCGATGCGAAATAAAAGGCATTCGTTTTGCCGAGATCACCGAGCATACAGGACTAGCCACCTTTAGAATTATAGATGTGGAAGACCTGCAGAAGCATAAAATGGATGCTGAATATTTTAAAATTGATGAAGAAGCAGTAAGGCTGGTGAATAAAGCTAAACAAACCAATCACAGGGTATGCGCCATTGGCACCACCACCATGCGTGCTTTGGAGAGCAGTTATACCGCCGATAAAATGTTAAAAACCGGCGAAGGCTGGACCAATCATTTTATTCATCCGCCCTACGAGTTTAACGTGGCCGATGCAATGGTTACCAACTTTCATTTGCCTAAGACAAGCCTTTTAATAATGACCGCCTCGTTTGCCGGTTACGATCTTACTATGGAAGCTTACAAGAAGGCCATAAAAGATAAGTTTCATTTTTCGAGCTACGGAGATGCAATGCTGATTTTATAAAAATCCGGTCCCCGACTTCTGGAAGGGATGCATTTGAAGTAATTTTAGATCTGTATTACTGACAACATTAGAACTTGTTGGTAATACAGATCTTTTTTATGCCATCACGAAGGATACAACAAGCCTTTCTATGTCTGCAACAAAACAAAAGAACCGCGCTACATACAATCCACTTCGATTGATTCTGTAACGCGGTTCTTATTTTGGAAAAAACCATTCACCCGTTAATGGAACGATCTGGCAAAAATATCTGCCCATTTCGTTCTCAAAAGAAAGATATTTTTTAAGCCACTAATTCGCTTACATCTCACATTCCACTTTTGACGTTTGCCCGCTCACTTTTTACTTTTTCTTTCCCAATTCTCAGGCATTCGCCAAAGCGCGGTCCAGGTGAACATAACCACCATCTACATGTAATATTTGTCCGGTTGTGTGGCTCGACTTTTCTGAAAGCAGAAATGTAACCGCATTGGCTATTTCATCAGCAGTCGTCATCCGGTTTTCCAGGGGTATTTTAGAGGTGATCTCTTTTAATTTCTCCTGTGCATCCGGCAATGTCTCTATCCAGTTTTCGTAGGCAGGTGTCCAGCATTCTGCAACTGCTACGGCGTTTACTCTAATAGAATACTTCAATAGTTCCACTGCCCACTCCCGGGTCAGGGCGTTTCTGCCGCCATTTGCCGCAGCGTAGGCAGAAGTATTTCCCTGGCCGGTCTCGGCGGTTTTACTGGTAATGTTTACGATAGAACCTTTGCTTTTGATTAATGCCGGCAAGGCGTAGTGCGCAACCAAATAGTAATGAACCACGTTTTTATGCAACGAGGCCATAAAAGCCTCATAGTTTCCGTTTTCCAACCCCACCCCATCGTTAACGCCTGCATTGTTTACCAGGCCATCGATATGGCCAAATTGGGCCATAACCGCAGCTACCGCCTTCTCACATTCTTCCGGCTTGCTTAATTCCGCTTCAACCTGCCAGGCCTTGCCACCGGCAGCTTCAATTGCCTGTATCGCTTTGTCATTATCAGCCTTTTTTCGGCCAACAATAACAGGTATCGCCCCTTCGCCGGCTAATATTTTTGAAATTCCTAGTCCAATGCCTTTGGCACCGCCCGTTACGATAATGATCTTGTCTTTTAATTGTAAATCCATGTGGCTTATTATTTACGAATGAATATGTTTAAATAATGTGGAACGGCTCAGTCGGCAATCAGACCAGTTACATTTGAAAGGTTAATGTTGGTGTCGCTGAAACGCCTTTGGCTTTGCAGGTCAACACTTATAATTTATAAAACCGTGCGGCATTTAACCCAAAAAACTGTTGCTGCCCAGTTATTGAAAACGATGAAAAATAATCTTTAACGATCTGTAGCATTTGGGGATAATTTGCTGCTACCAGGCAAACCGGCCAATCGGAACCAAACATAATGCGATCGATACCAAATGTATTTACGACAGCATCCAGGTAAGGGGAAAAGTCCGCTTGCTTCCAGTCTTTCCAATCTGCTTCGGTAACCATTCCCGAAATTTTACAATACACATTAGAACAACCCGAAAAACCAGCCAACTCCTTTTGCCACTGATCAATATCACCTTTTTTAATGGCGGGTTTTGCAATGTGATCAATTACAAAACGTTGGTTTGGAAACGCTTTCACTAACTGTAAAGCATAGGCCAACTGATCGGGAAAAATAAGTATATCGTAAGTAAAATTGTATTTGTCTAATAATCCAATGCCTTTCATAAATGCAGGATCGAGCATCAAATCGCGTTGCGGCTCACCTTGCAAAACATGACGGAAACCTTTCATTTTGCCGAAAGATTGGTAGTACGCCAGCCGCTCTTCCAACTGCGCACTCTGCAGATCGACCCAGCCGACTATCCCCTTAATAAACGGGTATGCTTTCGATTGTTCTAACAGAAATTCATTCTCCGCCTCAGATTGATCGGCCTGAACCGCAACACAGCCATTGATTTGATTTTGCTTCAGTACAGGCTCCAGATCGGATGGTAAAAAATCCCTTTGAATAACCCGCAAAGATTCATCAATCCAGCTATCCCTCACAGGGTCGAAGATCCAGAAATGCTGATGGGCATCAATACGATCTGCCGATTCATTGGAATGATTTGCCTGGGAATCAATTGCAGCCATTCTATCCATTCTTTTTAAAAGCGATGACTAACTGCCTTGCCACACCTAATCCATCTATCCCCAGTTCAACAACATCATCGGGCTTTAAAAATACCGGGGATTTCATACCCAATCCAACACCCTTAGGCGTGCCGGTTGATATAATGTCACCTGGTAACAGAGTCATAAACCTGCTTACATACGATACAATTACCGGAATGTTAAAGATCAGGTTACCCGTATTACCATCCTGCATCATTTCTCCATTCAGGCTTAGCCATAAACGCAGGTTATCAACATCGGGCACTTCGTCTTTTGTAACCAGCCAGGGGCCCATAGGTGCAAACGTATCGCAGCCTTTTCCTTTATCCCATGTACCCCCCATTTCTAACTGAAAAGCCCTTTCGCTTACGTCGTTATGAAGGCAATAACCCGCCACATAATTCATAGCTTCATCCTCATCAACATAACTTGCCTTTTTACCAATAACAACCGCCAGTTCAACCTCCCAATCAGTTTTTAATGAGTCTTTTGGTATCATGATATCGTCGTTTGGCCCGCAAATAGCCGTGGTTGACTTCATAAAAATTACGGGTTCGGTTGGCGGTGTTGCACCAGTTTCTTTGGCATGGTCAATATAGTTTAAACCAATACATACAATTTTTGAAGGCCGGGCTATCGGGCAACCCAATCTTACATTCTTTAGAATACCCGGTAAATCTTTTAGTTTATCCAGAACAAGCTCTTGTAATTGCTCTATGCCGCCGGTTTCAAAAAACAATTCATCATAATCCTTTATCCACTCCGACACATCATATCTTTTGCCATCAACTTCTATTCCTGGTATTTCAAACCCTGGTTCTCCAGCCCGTAATAATTTCATATAAATCGGTTTTGATGTTTTATTTACTCAATATTTTGGCCCATCGTCCACATAGGCATACTCTCCTATCAAAATTTCATTTTGCCTACAGGTTTTCCCGTTGAACAAATGCTAATATATTTTAGCCTTTAAGGCCTTTTGATACCACCTTTCAATATCTCCGCGGGCTGCACCCGCGGCTATTATATTTCGTCCGTTCAGGCCTAACACCCGTGTCTAAAAGTCCGCCGTATATCATTTATGTCCACTCTTCATTCTTCGCAATCCCAATATCTCTGCGATTTGTACTCGCGGCTGTCGATATTTCAGCCTTTCAGGCCTTTTAATACGACCTTTCAATATCTCCGCGGGCTGCACCCGCGGCTGTTATATTTCGGCCTTTCAGGCCTGATACGCACGACCAAAAGTTCATAGTTTATCATTTCTATTTGTTCTCTTCATTCTTCACTCTTCATTTTTCACTATTCACTTCATTATTCACTTTTCGTTATTCTTTCTTCCCTATTCATTTATTCAGTGAACCCGTTACTCCGAACCATTTTTGGAATACCATGAATTTCACTAAATGTTTTCCAGGGGATGCTGAAATAAATTCAGCATGACGGCATCACTTCATTATTCACTATTTATTATTCATTATTCATATTCTTCATTCTTCATTCTTCACTATTCACTATTCACTGTTCACTTATCAAGAGTTCAACCGAAGAAAACCACCGTCTACCGGGTAATCGTTGCCGGTAATAAAGCCTGCCTCATCGCTGGCCAAAAACAAAACAAGGTTAGCTACTTCTTCAACCGAACCCATGCGGCCAATTGGCTGCGACTTCGATAATTTTTCAAACATTTCCTCTTCTCTGCCGGGATAATTTTTACTGATAAACCCATCTACAAAAGGTGTATGTACCCTGGCAGGAGAAACACTGTTGCAACGAATATTATATGGCAAATAATCTTTGGCAACCGAGAGTGTCATCGCATAGACTGCCCCTTTGCTCATGCTATAGGCAAAACGGTCACTAATGCCCACCAGCGCTGCAATGGAACAAAGATTTACGATAGCGCCTCCGTCATTTTTTTTCAAAATGGGCACAGCGGCATGCAGGCAATTGTAAACGCCCTTTACATTAACGCCCACTATTTTATCAAAATCCTCGGTGGATGTATTCTCCACATTCCCCACATGAGCGATTCCCGCATTATTGACCAATATGTTTAATCCGCCGATCTTATCAAAAACATCTGATACCTGTTGCTGGTTGGCTACATCGCAGGTATGCATCACAACTTTATTACGATATTCATCGTTCTCCGTAATGTCAGTTGCTGCCTTTATATCTAATATATGAACAACTGCACCCTGCCGAACAAACAATTCAACCACGGCACGTCCTATACCGCTGCCGCCACCTGTAACCGCCACTATTTTTCCATCGAGTCGTAACATGCTTTTATTTATTAGTTGTGAATGGTGAGTGGTCAGTGGTGAGTGGTGAGGGGTGAGTTGTGAGTTGTCAGTGGTGAGTTGTGAGGCTATTTTACCTTTCACGTTTCACTTTCACTTTTCGCTTTTCACTGTTCACTTTTCACTGTTCACCTCTCACTCTTCACTCTTCATTTTTCACTGTTCACTTTTCACTATTCATTATTCACTAACACTGTTCACTGTTCTTTTATACAGTAACCCAAATTGTTTTAGAACTCCATTGATTTCAAAAAACGTTTTCCAGGGGATGCTGAAATAAATTCAGCATGACGGCATCCCTTTCACTGTTCACTTTTCACTATTCATTATTCACTAACACTGTTCACTTTTCCCAGTTCTTTTATACAGTAACCCAAATTGTTTCAGAACTCCATTGATTTCATAAAACGTTTTCCAGGGGATGCTGAAATAAATTCAGCATGACGGCATCCCTTTCACTGTTCACTATTCATTATTCGTTTTTCACTATTCACTACTCACTGTTCATTATTCACTTTTCATTATTCATTATTCATTATTCATTATTCATTATTCACTATAAAGACACGCCCCTTTTCCACGGTATAAAATCATCTTGCCCCAATAAAACCGATTTTGGCGTAACCTCGCCGCTGGCTGCTTTTATGCAGTATTCCAATATCTCCTCTCCCATTTGCTCCAAAGTTTTTTCACCACTAATAATTCCACCTGTATCAATGTCAATGATATCGCCCATGCGACGTGCCAGCGAACTATTGGTGGAAATTTTTATGGTGGGTGCTATCGGGTTGCCGGTGGGTGTGCCCAAACCGGTAGTAAACAAAATAAGTGTGGCTCCGCTGGCTGCTTTTCCTGTTGTTGCTTCAACATCATTACCGGGGGTGCAAACAAGGCTTAGTCCGGGTTTAGTGGCAGGTTCGGTATAATCCAGCACGTCAACAACAGGTGAATGGCCACCCTTGCGGGCCGCCCCGGTTGATTTTATCGCGTCGGTTATCAGGCCATCTTTTATATTGCCGGGTGATGGATTCATATGAAAACCTGACCCAACTTTTAACGCCGCCTCGCTGTAAGCACCCATGAGGCTAATAAATTTTTCTGCACTTTCTTTGTCGATGGTCCTGTCGAGCAAATCCTGCTCGGCACCGCACAACTCGGGAAATTCAGCCAACAGCACCTTGCCTCCAAGGGCCACCAGCAGATCAGAAGTGTATCCTACAGCCGGGTTGGCCGAAATACCGCTGAAACCATCGCTGCCGCCACATTTTACGCCAATGGTGAGTGCACTTAATGGTGCAGGTTCTCTCTCCAATTTATTTATTTCTACCAAACCATTAAAAGTCTGTTTGATGGCATCGGCAATCAACTGTTCTTCGCTTTGAGACTGCTGCTGTTCAAAAACGAGCACGGGCTTGTCAAATGCAGGGTTTCTTTCCTTTAGATCGCGGATAAAAAACTCAGTCTGCAAATTCTGGCAACCGAGGCTTAAAACGGTTATTCCCGCTACGTTGGGATGATCGGCATAGGCCGCCAGCAATTTGCTAAGAATGGCTGCATCGCCACGGGTGCCGCCGCAACCGCCCTGGTGGTTAAGGAATTTTATACCATCCACATTTTTGAAAAATCGTTGTTTACCTGCCGCAGTTTCGGGCGAAAGGTCAATGCTGTCAACGCTGCCGCCCTGCTGATAAATCTGCAACAACTGGCGTGTATAATTGTGGTACTTATGAGATACCGCATAGCCTAATTCGTTGTGCAGCGACTCCTTTATAATGTCGAGGTTGCGATTTTCGCAAAAAACAGTCGGTACAAATAACCAATAGTTGGCCGTGCCCACTCTTCCATCGCTGCGTTTATAGCCCATAAAAGTGCGATCGGAAAATTTAGAAACATCAGGCTGGTGCCATTCTGAAACAAATCCGCGATAGGCATAATTGCTTGCCGCATGTTTGGTATTATCAGTCGTCATCCGCTCCCCTTTTCGTACATCGTTCTGCACCTTACCCACTAAAACGCCATACATATAAACCTCATCCCCCTTCTTCATATCACCCATAAAAAATTTATGCTTGGCAGGTAAGTCTTCCAACAGCACAATGGTATAATCTCCCGTATTTATTTCATCTCCTTTTTTAAGATTTTGCAAAGCCACCAAAACATTGTCTTTTGCGTGTATCCTCAAAAATTTTTTTGATGCACTTTTTTCAACGGTTTCCATATCAATAGTCGGTTAATTTAAAAATATTATCCATTATCATCCACTTCTCACCCTCTTTAGCGCCTGGCAAAGGCTGCTGAAATTTCCACATCAGGTTTTCCCATTCCTGCACCTTCTCATTTTGCCGATCAAGCTTATTTTTCTTTTCAAAGGTAAAATCATCCCCGGTTTCCATCACCATAAATAAACGGTTACCGAACCTGTAAAGCTCCATATTCAGAATGTCTGCCTGCCTGATAGAATCAATAATATGCGGCTGCACCCTTTTATGAATGGCTTCGTATTCCTTTATCATTTCCTCATTGTCTATGAGATCGAGGGTTAAATAATAAGTTTTCATTTGGTATGGGTTTTATAGCCATGGATGCCAAATATAAATACGATTATGAAACATGCCAGCGGAACAATATAAGAAAAAGGCGTAGAGTATGCTTCGGCCAATGAGCCCATAATATAAGGAACCATTGCGCCGCCAACAATCGACATGATTATAAAAGAGGCGCCTTTCTTGGTAAACACACCGAGGTTTTTTACGCCCAATGCAAAAATGGTTGGAAACATAATAGACATAAAAAAGAAGACCGCCATTAATGCGTACACCGCTACGATACCAGGAACAAACACCACCACAAGCGATAAGGCAACGTTTATAACAGCATAGGTGGCAAGAAGGCGGTTTGGTGCAATCACTTTCATTAAGGCAGTACCGGCAAAACGGCCAATCGTAAACAATATTAAACTGCCCGAAAGCAGGTAAGCGGCCTTTTCGTTATCTATACCTACATTCATTTCGGTGCAATAATTAATAAACAACGCGGCGATACCAACCTGCGCGGCTACATAAAAAAACTGCGCAAAAATGGCCCAGACAAAGTGCGTATGCTGAAAAAGTGTTTTGCCTTTATGGCCAATTGTATCAACAATTAATTCTTCTTCTTTTACTTCGGGCATTTTGGTGGCCACAAAGAAACCTGCCACCAATAACACAATGCCGGCGATGGCTATATAAACAAATTTTACGCTATCAAGCTGAGATGCCCCTGTGGCGGCTGTACCACCAAAAAACAAAGCGCCGCCAATAATCGGACCTAAAAATGAACCCACCCCATTAAAACTTTGGGCCAGGTTTAGCCTGAATTCCGATGTTTTGGGATCGCCTAATACCGTTATATAAGGATTAGCGGCAGTCTCTAAAAAAGTAAGCCCGCTGGCCAGAATGAACAACGCCAGGAGAAAAAATCCAAAACTCTCTTTTTCGGCAGCAGGATAAAACAACAGCGCCCCGGCAGCATACAGTAACAGACCTGTTATGATGCCTTTACGGTAACCAATCCGGGTCATTAAAAGTCCGGCAGGCAAAGCCACCAGGAAATAGGCACCAAAATAAGCCGCCTGTAATAAAGTGGATTGTTGCTTATCTACATTAAGCGTTTCCTGAAAATGTTTGTTCAACACATCCAAAAGACCATAAGCAAGGCCCCATAAAAGAAAGAGTGAAGTTACCAGTATCAATGGCCATAAATAGCTTGACTTGCTTTTTTCTGAAGCAGTAATAGTTGCTGTGGCGGGTGATAGCATTCGTTAAATTTAATACGGTTATAAAAGGTCATTTATACCTGTTGAACACGAGGCATGAAAGTACAATACTTGTATCAATCAGCAAATAAAGAAAAATTATTGACCAGCTTACTAGCAGGCCAATAAAATTGAAGAGTGAAATCCCACCTATTAAAAGTGCCCCAGGGTCCGAGCCAATCATTTAGCGTTCGGCGCGACCTGGTGCCGCATATAAACAACCTTTGGCATTACCACAAAGAAGTGGAACTTATTCATTTTAAAGCAGGCGAAGGCACCCAGTTTGTAGGGGATAACGTTCGCCGTTTTAAATCGGCCGATGCAGTGCTGGTGGGCCGCAACTTACCGCATTACCGGAGGTTTGACGATAGCTTTTTCGAAGCAAATACAATAAAACAAACAGATACGAGCGTTTGTCACTTTACCGAAGATTTTTGGGGCAGCCCGTTTCTGCAGCTTCCGGAAAACCAGGTTTTGAAACTGGTTTTGGAAAAGGCAAAATGGGATTACAAATAACAGGCACTACGGACGAAACCATAGCTGGTTTATTGGAAAAAATATTAAAAGCCAAAGGGCCCGAAAGAATTCATGCAATTGTAAGCCTTTGATTTCTGATTGCTACTATCGTGCTGATAATTATCAATTTAAAAAGTAAGCATCGAATGCTGGCTGGCCGTATGCAGGTCGCGCCATACCCGGTTGATCTCCGTATCGGGAGCGGCTGCCATTAATCCGCAATAGGGATATAAATGATCGACGGCCTGGCGGCTGGCTTTTGCCAGTTGCCTGCTGGTGGCACTTACTTTCTGCAGCAGGTTTTCATCGGCGGCATTCCCCCATGAAAGTGAAAGCGTATTAAAAAAAGCTGTTCTGGCTTCGTTGAGGCTAGCTGTTTGATTTTGCAACGCCTCATCCATCACCAGCTTATTCTTAACCGAAATAGCCTTTTTGTCTTTCTGCCTGTTTTCAAAAATATCGTGGCACAAGTCAACGAAATGGACCGACATTCCCGAAAGGTTTGCCGCTAATGTTGCCTCGGCCAACTGGTAAAAAGGATATTGGTACAATGGATGTTGGATGACGGCTGCAGATGGATCAATCTTAAATCTTCGATTCTCTTCTACCCATACATCCTTAATTGAATAAGCGTCGCTGCCGGTAGCGACCATTCCCATATATTTCCATCCGGGTAATAATTTTACATCCTTTCTATCAATAATAAACGAACTGATTAAAGTTTCGGAAGCCGGATTTTGGGTATTGGCAAGCTCATTTTGAACCACGCAGTTTACCGTTATATGCGTAGCATGATGTACGCCGCTGGCATACTTCCAGGTGCCGTTGATGATATAACCATTTTTGTAAGGTGTGGCGGTACCGGTGGAAGCGCCGCTGCCGGCAAGGCACAGCTTTTCATTTGTAAAAATTTCGGGCGCAATTTGGTTTGATATAAAACCGCCGAACCAGCCTGCTCCGCTACATAATGTAACCACCCACCCCAGGCTACCATCGGCCCAGCTTAAGGCTTCTTCTATTTTTACTATCCCAGGTAATGGCTTTTCTGCACCACCATAGGCAGCAGGCACCAGTAACCTTAACCACTGTTGCTGATAAGCAAGCTCTAACTGTGCGGGTGTCAGCTTTCCCAGTTTCTCTGCTTCGGCAGACTGGTCCCGTACCAGGCGTGCATGCGCCACTTTAATGTATTCAGAAGGATGATGGATCATAGTAAAAACGCGGATATTTTTTTAGCCTGATCAGCCAGGAATATTTTTCGCCATTCTATATATCCAAAAATGGCCACTACAAAAAGAACAATTGTGAGTACCGAAAACATCGGAAGATTTTTATGATATAGTAAAGGGATAGCCACCAGGTTACTGATGTTCAGCAAAATCCAGTTCTCCATTTTTCTTTTTGCCAGTAACCACATGCCTGCCCATGCCGTTGAAGAAACCAGGGCATCCAAAACCGGCACATCCGAAGGCGTAAAGTTTTTAAGAATAAGAAATAACAGCAGCCATCCGCCTAATGAAATTGCCAAGGTAATCATCCAGTCTGAACGGCTGGCATAGCTGATTTTAACAGGCGCTTTATTGGGTTTTTTCAACCAATAATACCAGCCATAAATGCTCATCACCAGGTAATAACCGTTTAAAAAAGATTCGGCATATAATTTTACATCGGCCAGTAAAAAAATTGCAATTAAGGTTGATATGATACCAGCAGGATACAGCCACACGTTATTTTTCTTTGCCAATAATACTTCTGTAACCCCAAAAACAACTGCCACCCATTGCCACAACCCAGTCGCCATCACCTGATCGTAAAACAAGTTCAACCAATCATTCATCTATAAACGCGTTTTATTTAAATGAAGATAATAACGAGAAATCTGTTCTGATGCTTTTGAGCAAATATCACCTGGAACATTTTATACAATGTTACATATATTGTAAATGAGGCAAGCCTCAAAATTATCTGCAACATAAAAGGAGATTGGACGAACTGTTAACCCTGCCATTGATGCAGTAAAAGAGGCGCGTCTGAATGCGTTTTATATTTGTTCATGCTTGCCTCGCCTGTTGTCCTGGCAGAAATTTCAGGCCATCATAATATCTGGCAGAATTCAAGGCGCTCGTCGTCGGGGCCGGTAATATTGAAATACTTGCATCCCTTTTGCCAAAAGTTTAAGAAAACCGGGCTTTCCTCTAACACGTCAAATCCATTGGTTTTCAGCAATTCGAAGGCTTCATCAATATCGCTCACATCAAAGGCAATGTGGTCTATATGACCATCCCCGCGCTGTTTTACCTGGCTTAAAGCAGGTTCGGGCACCTGGTATAATTCCATTACCATGTTTTCACGCTTCATCATACATACCAGGCCCGTTGCACCATCCATCAAAAAGGTAGAATCCATTGCACTTTCAAAACCCAGTCGGGCATAAAAAGCCTTTGATTGCTCAATATTTGTCACCGGCAAACCAACATGCTGCAGATGATTGATTTTTAAATGCATAACCTAGTTTGAAAAATTATTGAGCTAAAAAATAAAGATAGTGGATTACCCTCCACAACAACACCTGTAATTATAGTAAATCGTTGCGCGATGAATGCATTGCCCGGTAAGTGAATTCTGGCAAAACATCTGCTTTGGGCTACTTATTTGGCAGATTGGTTGCCCCTTTTACACTTAACAGCTCATTTTGCTTTTCTAATAACTCAGCAACCCTGTTCAATAGTTCAATATCTTTTGGTGTTTGCACCGTTTTATCATTTACATCGTTCGCCCGGTTTTTAAGACTGTTCATAAATTTTACCACCAGGAAGATGGTAATGCTGACTATTAAAAAATCAACTGAAGCTTCAAATAGTTTTCCATAACCTATTGCTATTTCTTCGGGTTTTGCAACACCATCAACAATTACTGATTTGCGAAGGATAATTTTTTTATTTTCCCAATTGATGCCATTGGTTAAAAATGACAAAGGGGGTAAAAAAATTTCTTTAACCAACACATCCACCACCTTACTAAATGAAGCGCCAATGATAACGCCAATCGCAATATCAACCATGTTGCCTTTTACAGCAAAATCTTTAAACTCCTTTACAATCTTCAACATACTTAGTAACGATTAATATTTTGGTTTTTAATATCAAAACTTTATGCAAATATGTTGCCTTGCCATTAAGAAATCAAATAATAAATCAGCAAACGACTATTTCGGCAAATCAATTAAAAACGTGTAATTAAACTATAAAAAAACCCACAACACACTTTAAATTTAGTTGTGCTGTGGGTTTGTTAGAAAAAACTGCAAAAATCTCGTTAGCTATTTTTTATTAAAAAGTCATGGGGCCATTATTTAAACCAGCCAGGGGTATAAGGTATGCGAGCCATTACGAACCATGGACGAACCTAGTCCGCTTACTTCAACCTTAAAATAGGTGCTGTTAAAGGTGACTGAAGCAAAGGGAGTTGCAATACCCAATGCGTATTGTATTTTGCCATAGCTGCCGCTATTTACAAGCACTTTGCTATAAGACTTTGCACTTCCTAATGTCATATTTGCCCAATCCGAATTATCAGTGCTGTAAACCTTACCTGAACTGTAGCAATATATCTTAATGGTTTCGCCCATGTCGCCCCTTTTGCCACCCCATATCCAGTTACCTTGCCAGCTATTTGTTTGGCTGTACCAGGCACGATACACAGCAGTTTCCCTTGCCGCATTGTCATTAACTCCTGGATCTTGATTTGCCAGTTCTTTAGATTCGGTCAGCACAACGACCGGATTGATATCCATCATAATTGAGCTGGTCAGAACATTGTCCCAGGTAATAACATCATCACGCACGATACATTTTGTGGTAAATGACTTTTGAGGGCCCTGCCATAAAAGGTTCACAATAATATCGCCTACCTGAACCTGGCTTTCCAGATTAAAACGCATGTTCTCTTTGGTAGATGAATTTTGAGATTGCAGCTCGCCGATGGTGTTCATGTGCATGCTGCTTTCGTCCAGTATATTGCCATATACTGCCACCGAATTATCATCCATTATCTGGCTAATTGCTGAGGTTCTTTCATCGGCTGTTTTTATGGCTCCCGAAACGCTGAAGGACTTAAAAACAACCAATTTGCCGGCATTGGCATTCCAGTTTTGCTGCGCCTGCGAAAGGTCGTCCGTCACCTTTTGAGAAATCTTTACATTTTCATTTTGTTTCGTAATCGAATTGTCTTTTTGGCAGGATACGAGCATGATGCAGAAGAAGGTTATCACCATGATAGCCCTGCGGTTAAGATTTTGCATGAATTTTTGGTTTTAGTTTTGTGATAGAATGAAATGAATCAATCAACAAAAAACAATTTCTTTTTAACCAATGCAAGTGTATCACCTTAAAAGATTATTAATTTTTAAGTTGAATAGTCAGGCAGATTGACTGTTGCCGATTGGATTAACCGGTATCTCTTAACCAGGTTCACCCGGTAGAATTATACTTCTTTTTCTTGCAACAATATTCTGTCATCAAGGTCCACATCTATTACAACCGGCATTGGCTTGCCTTCTACCACAAACCGGTACACGTCCATATCCACGGCATTTTCGCTGCGGGCAATTACCACGGTTGCAATTGTATTTCCCATAAAATTGATGATCGCCCGGCCTTCGCTCATAAAACGATCAACACCTATTAACAGCGCCAAACCCTCCAGCGGAATAACTTTTAAGGCTGTTAAGGTGGAGGCCAGCACAATAAACCCGCTGCCCGAAACACCGGCTGCCCCTTTACTGGTAAGCATTAAGATACCAATGATCGTTATCTCCTGTCCAAGGGAAAGCTCAATGCCAAATACCTGCGCTAAAAATATTACACTCATGCTCAGGTAAATAGTGGTGCCATCCAGGTTAAAGCTATATCCTGTTGGTATTACAAGGCCCACCACCTCCTTTTCACATCCGGCTAATACCAGTTTTTCCATAACCGACGGCAATACCGCCTCGCTGCTGCTGGCCCCCAGTACAATTAATATTTCTTCTTTAATGTACCCAAGCAGTTTCCACAAGCTGATTTTATAGTAGCGGCATACCAGGTTTAGTATTACAAATACAAACAATAAACCGGTTATATAAAAGGAGATCAATAGTTTGCCTAAAACAGCCAAGGTTGCAAAACCAAATTTACCTATCGTATAAGCCATGCCGCCAAAAGCACCCAGCGGGCTTAATCGCATAATGATGTGCAGCACATTGAAAAGTACTTTATTTATTTTCTCGAAACTTACCAAAACGCTGGCCCCGGCGGCACCCATACGCTGCAAACCAATGGCAAATAATATACTAAAGAACAACACCTGCAGTATATCTCCTTTGGCAAAAGCGTCAACAACATTTGCAGGTACTATATGGCTTATGAATTCGCCCCAGTTTAGCGATTTACTTTGATTGCTGATTTCGACTACCTGAGTACCGGCACCCTGGCTAAAATTAACGCCGGAGCCAGGTTTTATAAAATTTGCAACCATTAAACCCACCACCAAAGCCAATGTGGTAACCACTTCAAAATAGATGAGCGCCTTGCCACCAACCCGGCCCACTTTCTTTAGATCGCCGGCCCCCGCCACGCCTGATACAATGGTGAAAAATATTACCGGGGCTATCACCATTCGAATCATATTGATAAATATCTCGCTAAACAGTTTGCCCACAGATGAAAACGAAGGAAACAACCATCCAACCAGTACACCGACTACTATGCCGATGATGACCTGAACATAAAGCACCTTTAAATACCGCATTAATAAACTGCATTGAAGTTTGAGCTTGAAATCTACGCACTATTGGTAATAGTATATAACCTATCAGATAAAAAATTCTCCATAAACGAAGAAAGTCAGTTTTGCAAACTTTAATATCTGCCAGGCATTGTTGATCTTTTAGGTAGATATTACCCGAAACTAATCGGTAAATTAAAACCCAACTTACTCATCTAATTCAGCGTAGCCACGCTAAGTGCTGGTAATTCGGGGTAATCGGCGGGCTCCAATGGATTGAGTGCCGTTTTAAAATCTTTTTGAATTGGCCAGGCTTCCATTTCGTTGGCAGGGTATTGATATGTAGCGATCTCTGTAATACGTTCTTCAGAAAGCCCCTCACTTAGCCATTCAGCCGCAAGGTCTTCTGGCAAAAGCACCGGCATTCTTTTTTTGGAATTATGTATCTGCTGCATTAAATGGTTGGCACAGGTGGTTACCAGCGAACAGGTGTCAATTGTTTCGCCGGTCTCTTTGTCGGTCCATGACTGCCAGACACCGGCAATAAAATGGAAATGATTATTAGTTTTTGTACGGATGGCGTATGGATATTTTACTGCGGTTTTCAACGGCAGCCCCTTTTTACCAATAGGGTGTATATGGCGCCACTCATAAAAATAATTTGATAAAAACAGGCATCTGCGGTGTAATGCGGCGTTCCGGTACATTTTGCCGGGTAAAAGCAAATCCTCTCCAACTGCATTTAGCGTTGTCATAGGTACATGATATTTACCTTTTTCATCCGTATAACCTCTTCTGAATTTCTCCACTGCATCCCTGTTATTCAGGAAGTGCGGAATGAAACCCCATTCCATAGAAACGATTTTAAACTTTTCGGGTTTAGACGCGATTATGATTGGTGTAAGTCCGTAGGCAAATCCATCTATTACCAGGCTCTCCACATCATACTTTGTCAATTCGAGAATGACATCAATAAATTTCAAAGTATCCTCGTTTGTAATAGTAAGTCCGCGATAATAACACATACACTTTATTTTTCGGGTGCTGGCATTTTTTTGATTTTCCCCTTAAAACCCAATCACTTCGCCGGCTGTCGTTCGCTCAGATAAAAGTATTTCTTTGAATTATCAATTGCATTAACCAAAACAGCCACGCTATAGGGTAAAACGATGGTTTGATCATTCTCCGAAATAATACAGTCTTCAAAAGCCCTTTTAAACCAATCAACAAAAACGTTCATTTCCCCGGGAGAGGATTCAAAGGTTATTTTTTTTACACTGTCTTGTTTCATTTCAACAGTAATGATGTACTTAGCATGCATGTCATTAAAAATCAAACGATCCCTTTCGGGAGAGACGCTGCTATCGCTGAATTTAAACGACAATCTCTGTTCTAAAAGACCCATAAATGCCCGTGTTTCACTCAATGGCTCGTTCACCCATTTAGGGCATTGGCTATAACCTGCCATCGGAAACAACAGTATAATTATAAAAAGTTTCTTCATACCAATCTATCAATTTGCACCTGTTTAATATTCTTCATAAAAGTAACTATTAAAGGCCAGCAGCTAAAAATGTGTTGAATATTTGCATTTGCAAACACAATTTTCTACTTTTCCGATTACTGTAAAATTTTGAAAACAACGCATAATGAAAAATACAAGATCGTTCCTTCTAAACTCCGGAGCTTTTAGGCTATCGCTCATTACATTTTTATTGCTATTTGCGGCGTGCAAGGTGCAGTTTATATCCAATTACAATGCAGAGCTTTCGAAAGAGATAAATGAAACAGCCAAAAAAGTTGACAATTTTTACCTGACCATGCAAGACGTTCCTTTAGCCGACCGTCAGTATGATCATTTTTCTACCGGCTATATTGATATTGAAGTTGATCTCAATTCCCTGGTTACCAAAAATCGTGTGAGGCCACTGAACAATGAATCTACCCGCATCACTGAAATCAGCCTTCAGCTTTGGGAAAAATATAAAGAGGAACATAAAAAAGACAATTCCTTATCGAACGGCTTAATTAAGCTTAACCGAAAAACGTTTAACGATCTCTTTTATTCTATGCAGGTTGCTGAAGAAGGCAAAAGGGTTGGCGGTAACCTAAATCCATAAACAATTTAATAAGAATGCTATGCCTGTAAATTTTGATTTTAAAGAAACGCTTGACCAAGTGCTGGACAGTGCCAAAAAAAACGCTGGCGAAAGCGGCCGGAAAGCCAAAGGTGTTGCCGAAAATTTTTTACAAAATCGCAAAGAAAGGCTGCTGTTACTTGCCGAACTGCGGTTGTCCGGCGATTTACCTGATGACAAGTTTAAGTCGAGGCTTGAAGATGAAAAGCTGATATTAGAAGCAGAGCTAAAAGCAATCGCTGTCATCACTAAATTTACGGCACAAAATACGGCCCAATCATTTGTAACCATTTTTCAAAGCGCGGTTTTAAAAGCGCTGCCAGAAATTGCCAAAAATGTGTAGCATATCTTATCGCTGCTGATTTTTAGGTCTGCCGGCCAAAAAATTTTTTATTTATTATAAGAACTAAAGGCTATCACCACAATGGCCGGGGAATTGTTTTTTCTAATTTTGAAATTCAAAATAAGATTCAATATGGCAGTTCGACGCCAAAAAAATAACACCTTTGTTTCCCGCTTTTTTTTGATCCTGGTAATGGCACTATCCGGTTTTTATTCGTTTGCTCAAAAAAACGAAATCACCACAATAATATTAACAAGGCATGCCGAAAAAAACATTAATGAAGGCGACAACCCTTCTTTAAGCATAGCTGGCAGAATACGCGCCAATAAACTCGCCACCGTTTTTCCAAACGCGAAGCCCAGCGAAATGTATGCGACCCCTTATAAGAGAACGATAGAAACGCTTGAGCCCTGGGCAAAGGCAACCGGGCTAATTATTAAGAAATATGAGGCTTCAAAACTGGCCGAATTTGCTGAACAATTACAAGAGATCAAAGGAAAAACAGTTGTGGTGGCGGGCCACTCCAATACTACACCCGCATTGGCAAACCTGCTGATTAATGAGGATAAGTACAGGCAACTGCCCGATGATGAATACAACAAAATTTTTGTGATTACCATTACCAAAGGCAAAGCAAAAGCAAAAGTGATAGAGTATTAAAGCTTGCGCAGAAGCGAAAGGTTCAACGCACCATCACCGTAATTGCAGCAACTGCCGATAACCATCAGTTTACTGGCAAACTCCTAATACTGCTAATTTCCCTGTGCCATTGAGCTCCCAAACACCTTTCTTAAAATTTCGGATGTTCGGGCAACAGGATCTTTTCTAATTTTTTGTTCTTCCAGGCCTAACTGGTAAAAAATACCATCCATGGCCTTTTGAGTTACATAAGCTGTCAAATCCGTTTCTATTCTATTGGTCGAAAACCGATTGTACACCGTAAATACATCATTCCAGTATTTGGTGGCATCAACATTTTTTAAACTATTCTCTATAACCGGCCTGAATGACTGCGTTAATGCGGCGGTTGTCTTTGCTTTAAAGTAGTTGGTAGCGGCAAAATCGCCTCCCTTTAATATATTTACCGCATCGGTTATGGTCATTTGTTTTACAGCATTTATAAAAATGGTGCTTGCTCCCTTCGCTGCATCTTCGGCCCCGCGGTTCATAGTAAGAATAGCTTTATCAACCACACTGCCCAGGCCAACACTGCGCAAAGTGCTTTCTACTTTCTTTGCCTCTTCGGGCATTAAAATTTTAATGGCCGCGTCTTTAAAAAAACCATCCATGGTAGAAAGTTGATTACTGGTTCGTGAAGTACCTACTTCAAGCGCTTCCTTTAATCCCGAAACAATGTCGGCATTTGAAAGGCCGCCTGGTAACGAGGAACCATAGGCATCCATAATTTGTTTGGCGGTATCGCAGCTTACAAAAGGCATACAAAATATAACTGTCAGTAATAAGGTCCTTTTCATTGGTGGTTTAATTTAATTGGCCGCAAATATAACATAGCAACCATAAAAACAATTATAGTGCAATTGCGTAACAGCGAACTGATAAAAAAACCCGGTAACCAATTGTTGCTGGAATCCGGGTTAATACAATAGTGATTGTGCAATTATTTGCTAAATACTTTTTTAAGCAGGTCTGAAGTTCTGGCTAAGGGATCTTTACGTATTTGCTGTTCTTCTAAACCTACCTGGTAAAATATGCCCGACAACGCCTTTTCGGTAACATAAGCGGTCAGGTCAGGATTTACCTTATTAATGCTAAATCGGTTATAGGTTGTAAACAGCGTATTCCAATATTTGGTTGCATCTACCTTTTGCAAAGAGGTTTCTATTACAGGCCTGAAAGCTTCGGTCAGTTGAGAAGTAGTTTTAGATTTAAGGTAATCAGTGGCTGCAAAATCGCCCCCTTTTAAAATGCCCACCGCGTCTTGAATGCTCATGCTCTTAATTGCATTTACAAATATGGGAGTCGCACTTTTTGCTGCATCTTCGGCTGCGCGGTTCATAGTTAAAATAGCGTCATCCACCTGGCTACCGAGGCCAATGCCGCGAAGTTTCTGTTCTGCCTTTACCGCTTCGGGTGGCATTAATATTTTAATAGCGGCATCTTTAAAAAATCCATCCACACCAGATAATTTGGCCGTTCCCTTTGTTGCTCCTACTTCCAGCGCCTCTTTTAATCCGTTTGCAATTTCATCGCTGCTAAGGCCCGCACCGGCAGACCCGCCAATTGCTTTATTCAACATCCCTTTTAAACCCTGGCTATAAGCGCCTGAAGAAAGAAAAATAAAAAGACCCGCGATGCATATAATTTTTTTCATGATCAAATTTTCTGATTACGATCAAAAATAACACCACCGATTGTAACGAACCGTTAAATAAAATTGGACACTAACTTTACATAACATGTCAAAATTGAACCAACAGATAAGTTTATGGGAGCAGGAGACTGTATTTAAACAATATGATTTTGCCATTATTGGCGGCGGCCTGGTTGGGTTATGGTGTGCAGTCGCTCTTCAGCAAAAATATGCAAAGGCGAAAATTCTACTGCTCGAAAAAAGTGTTGTACCTACTGGCGCCTCCACGCGAAATGCAGGATTTGCCTGTTTTGGAAGCCCGACAGAAATGATTTTCGACGCTAAAGCGATGGGTGAAGAAAAAATGTGGTTGATTGTAGAGATGCGTTTTAAAGGGATTGATAAAATCAGAAAAATCCTGGGGGATGCAGCTATTGATTTTGATGCCTGCGGCGGATTTGAATGCCTGGCCACCGCAGAAGCGATGGAGGTGAACAAGCATCTGCCATGGTTAAATGAGGGTATGAAAACCATTACCGGCCGATCCGAAAGTTTTACCTGGTGCGATCATAAATTAGGCGTTTTGGGCTTGACCGGCTTTGAAAGAATAATTGAAAATAAGCTGGAGGGCGGCCTGCATAGCGGCCAACTGGTGAAAGCACTGGCTAAAAAAGCGGTGGCTGCGGGTGTAACTATCCTGTATGGTATAGCGGTCACTGATACTACAGATTTAGGAAACCGGTTTGTTATTTCTGCTGCAAACGGGCATTTTTTTAATGCCAATAAGTTAATTTACTGTACCAACGCATTTACAAACAGCCTGGTAAAGGAAGCAAACGTTACACCTGCCAGGGGCCAGATAATAGTGACAAACGTTATCAGCAACCTTTCGTTGCGAGGCACTTTTCATTACAATCAGGGGTTATACTATTTTAGAAATGTGGGTAACCGCGTTTTGCTGGGCGGTGCCCGAAATCAAGCACTCGACCAGGAAAGAACGACCGATTTAAATACCACCACCATCATTCAGAACGAACTGGAGCGTTTTCTTGCTGAACATATTTTAAAAGGAAAAGATTATGATATTACCCACCGGTGGAGCGGCATAATGGGCTTTACCCATAATAAAGAGCCGCAGATACAACCAATAGGTAACAATGCTTTGGCCGTAATCGCCTGCAACGGAATGGGAGTAGCGCTTTCGCCCATCATTGCCGAAAGAGTGGCGGCAATGCTCTAAACAAAAAGGGGATGCAGCAAATCGCCACCATATTTATAAGGTATCGACTATCGGGCTTTAGCGGTAATGATTATTTCATGGCTGAAAGCTTAACTCATATCACAAAATGCGTTACAGGTAAAAAGCAACATGGCCTGGCTGGTAATCCAATCCCAATTTTGATCCTATCGTGTAGACACTTTCGTTAAGTCTTTTTTGCTCCATTAGGAGCATCCTGTTTATAGGAAAATATATGGTAGTGTTGGATTTAAGCTCCGTAGGTGCTTCCTGTTTTGATGAATTTAGGCGGCTCCTATGGAGCCTGGATGATCGATTGGACTTACATTCTATAAACAGGTAGCCCCTATGGGGCTATTTTAAGACTATTATTATAGAATCGCATTGCTTGATTTCGAATAAAAAGCACATACAAAAGATGTGTCAAAAGTTGGATTTTGATCGGGAAGAAATTCAGGACTTATTTTCTTTCAGGTGTTTTGCAGCTTTGCCGATGGTCCGGCGAATGTAATATGCTGATCTAACAATATCATATTTCCATCAGAATCGGGCAACACCACGTTTGCCGGGCCTGAAGTAGTTTCATCGGCTTTAATACATCTTCTGTTCCTCCGGAACGAATAGACCTTTCTGGTTGTTATTTCTACCCATATTACGTTCCTCCGGAACGGAGAATTTCATTTGACTTCAAAATCGGAGATATACTTGAGAGTGTTTTTTCCAGGGGATCCTGAAATAAGTTCAGGATGGCGGCTCTGGTTGTTATGTCATCCCGATCCCGATTTTGATCGGGAAGGGATCCTCTCCATGTATCGTTGTGGCTATGCCGCTGTGGTTCACATTATCCAGGGGATGCTGAAATGAATTCAGCATGACGGCTCTGGATTGACGGCTCTGGATCGACGGCTTTGGTTGGCGGTTTTGAATGACGAAAAAGGAGATGACGTCATTCCGGGCCTGACCCGGAATCCTTTGGAAAAGTTATACTGATGTTATCCAGGGGATGCTGAAATAAATTCAACATGACGGGCTCTTGTTGTTTTGTCATCCCGATCCCGATTTTGATCGGGAAGGGATCCCCTCCATGAATCGTTGTGGCTATGCCGCTGTGGTTCACATTATCCAGGGGATGCTGAAATGAATTCAGCATGACGGCTCTAATTGGCGGCTCTGGATCGACGGCTCTGGTTGACGGCTCCCGCTGGCGGTTTTAAATGATGGAGATGACGTCATTCCGGGCCTGACCCGGAATCCCCTGGAAAACTTTATCATGATGTTATCCAGGGGATGCTGAAATGAATTCAGCATGACGGCTCTGATTGGCGGCTCTGATTGGCGGCTCTGACGGAAGTGCCGTTCATTCCTCAAAATTTCTAATACCCCAAAAAAATAATCATTTTAATTTTAGGTTACCATGGGTGTCCCAAATACCCCAGTACCCTCCGCCATCGCCTTCATTATTCGCCTTCCATGCTTCATCGAACGAGGAGAAATAGAACATATCAATTTTCTCTTCCATCGCCCAGAGGTTGGTGTTTATAAAATATTTAAGGGCGTTTTCAACCGAGGGCACCGAGCTTCCAAAAGCATGGCCTGCATTGGGCCATCCTGTCTCGGTAATGATCACATTTTTTCCGTTGCCGGCTATCACCGCCCGGTAATACATATCTTTCATATATAGCAAGGCATAATCAATGTGGCAGCCTTCCCAAAAAGGATGACAGCTGGCCAGCAGCACATCGCAGGCTTCGGTAATACGCGGCCGGTTGCTAAACTCATAGTAGGCATCCGAATATCCCACCGGAATGCCGGGTAACGCCTCTTTCACTATTTCCATATAACCCAGCAGTTCGTCTTCGGTCAGATCTTTGCGATACATTACTTCGTTGCCCACCGCCACCATATCAGCATGGCTATTGCTGGCTATTTTAATCAGGCTTTCAATTTCCTCTTCATTTTTTTTAAGGTCAATCCCTAACCATGCCCCAACGAGTGTTTTTAAACCCGCTTCGTGTGCCAGCGCAGGAATATTTTCGTTGCCACCGGTACAGGAGAACGTTCGGATCCAATTGGTGTATGGACTAACAACCGCCAGTCTTTCCTTAATTTGATCAACAGTTATTATGTCGCCTGGTTGCTGGCCTGGCTTATAGGGGCTGAAGCACAGTCCATGCATTCCTTTTTGAAGGATGGATCTATAGATGTCCTTCATATCCCCTTCTGATAAAGAAGAAAAATCGAGACCAGCCAATTCTATGAGCGTTTCACTTTTTGTGGCCATTTTTATTAATTCAAAATTTTAAGACATCCTTTGTTTCATCGCCTTTTTCAATAGGATTAGGTAAACGATACCTGGTCCATAACTTTACATTTCGTTATTCGTTGTTTCATCCGCCGCTCCGAATTGAAATCAATTGGATCGCCTCAGTTAATATCCGGCAGACGCTGAAATGAAATCAATAGGACGCATATCAAATTGTCGCATCAAATAAGCGTTCGTCATTGCAGCCTTGCGTTCCGATAGTTATCGGAAGCGAAGCAATCCACGGTAATTTGTCAACCTGATTATGTAAGGGATTGCTTTCCCGAAAAGAAATCGGAACAGGCTGTTCCTCCTCCGCCTTCGGACGGGGCACGGCGCAATGACGATGAAGTTTGAAACCATGTTCCAACAAAAAAAGCGACAATTATATATACACCGTCTTCAACTGATTTATTTGCAATGGTTTGTGTATACAGCTTTTGTTGCGTCTTAAGCAGGAGGAATTTGAAATGCACCCCCGAAACTGAATTTCCTATTGATAAACCCGCACATAATCTACCTCCATGGTTGCCCCGGTGACAGCCGGATCAACCGCCCCGCCAAAATTTCCGCCCATGGCCAGGTTCAATATCATAAAAAAGTTTTGGTTAAAGGGTAATGCCGCACTGTTCGAAAACGTATGAAACAACTGGTCATCCACAAAAAACTTTATACTGCTGCTTGTCCACTCGGTGCTGTACACATGAAAATCAGTGGCCGCATTTGTAATCGTTAAATTGTTGCTTACGCCACCTCCCCCTGAGTTGCCCGGATAGTGAAGGGTTGCATAGATCTTATTGGGCTCGTTTCCTTTATACTCCATGACGTCTATCTCGCCGCACTGCGGCCAGCCTGCGGTTAAAAAGTTACTGCCAAGCATCCAGATGGCGGGCCATGTTCCGCCGCCCATAGTCAGTTTGGCCTTTACTTCCAGCCTGCCATATTTAAACGAATATTTGTCTTTTGTCAGCAACCTGGCCGAGGTAAAAAGGCTGCCGAGATAATTTTCTTTTTTTGCTATAATTTTTAAAACACCTCCTTCAACCTTTACGTTGTCGGCACGACTGGTGTAATACTGCAGTTCGTTATTGCCCCATCCGTTAGACCCGGTGCCAATATCGTAGCCCCATTTTGAGGCATCGGGCGCTCCTGCAACATCAAACTCATCGCTCCAGACCAATGCACGCACAATGTTTACCGTTACCTGTACTGTTTTGCTAACACTTTGTCCGCCCGAACTGGTGGCCGTTACTGTAACAGTGTATGCGCCTGATGCTGCATACTTGTAAGTAATTATACCCGATGGCACCGTTTGAAAACTGCCATTGCCATAATTGAAATCGTAGGTAACCGCGTTTGTTGCTGTTGCGGTAAAAGATACATTGCCGCTATTATCAGGGTTCACAACCGCAGTTACTACCAGGTTTGAAGGAGCCATGCCCGAACTGCCGCCTCCTCCATCTTTACTGCACGCTGTAAACGATAGGGCAATTACCATTAATAAGATCGAAGTCATTTTCATAAACGTTTTGTTTGCTATCATTCAATGATTATCCGGTTCGTACACCGTTTTTATTGTTATCAATTTCTTATCGCCAAGGCCCTTTTATTTTTTGGGCCGGCTGTTTGTTTACGATCTGATTACCTGTATTGCGCCATTGTTTTTTGAAACAACAATCACCTCCCCATTTTTGCCTTTTAATGTAATAAGATCCCTGGCATCGCCAGGCACATAGAGCCCACTTACCTTTTGAGACAACGGTGCAAAATCGCCCTTGCCATTTCCTTTTAACAACAGTCCCAATCCAGCGTCGTTATTACCCTGCTGCACCCTGAAAGGAAAAAAGTTGCCGGTCACCAGCAGGTCCATTTTTCCATCTCCATCATAGTCGCGATAAGCAATGCCATTTATACAACTAAACTGTGCCTGCAACGGTAACGCCTTCATAGTAAACTTTCCCTTGTCGTTTATAAAAACCGACGAGCTGGTAGTATATACAAAGAATTTTTTCGCAGTGGCCAGTTTATCGGCCGACAATATTTTTTCAAGGGTGGCATTCCCATAATCGGCATACTTTAAAAACTTTTTATTCAGCTCCGGCATCTGTTCCACCAGCTCGTCTCTTGATGCGGTGGGGAACGCTTTTCCCTGGTAAAACTTTGTCATGATGGGGTCTATGCTGCCATCGTTGTTAAAGTCGCCTGCATAAGTAACCAAAGGCTCGGCAAGGCTGCACTTATACTGGGTATTATCGCCCATGTTACCCACCACCAGGTCAATGTCTCCATCGTTGTCCACATCAACAGGCAGTATTTTACTCCACCAGCCATTGGTTACACCCAACCCGGCAGTTTCGGTTATATCAATAAAACTTTTTCCGTTGTTGTTGTGAAAGATCTTTACCGGCATCCAGTCTCCGGCTACTACAAGGTCGGGCCATCCATCTTTATCAATATCGTTCCAGACAGCGTCGGCTACCATGCCTGCATTAAACAACGGAACACCTGCGGCAGATGGCGTGATGTTTGTAAAACGCACCTGCCCGGTTGAGGGGTCATAATCATTCCTTAACAGAATGTTTCCGCCGGTCATGGGGTAGTTGCCAGGCACCGTTCTGTCGCCAACAAAAAGGTCAATGTCTCCATCTTTATCAAAATCGACAGCGGCAACGCAACTGCCACTATAATCTTCGGCGGGTAATGAGTTTTCTGATTTTTTAAAGTTTCCCTTTCCATCGTTCAGGTACAACCTGTCTTGCAACGATGGCCCCGGCGCTAACCATTCGCTGCCGCCGCTTACTACATACAGGTCTTCATCCCCATCCTTATCCACATCAAAAAACACCGATCCCGCATCTTCGCAAATGGCGTCTTTTTGCCATGGCTGATTTTGGAGTAACGTAAAAGTTCCATCGTTTTGCTGAACATATAAGGCGCCTGCCTGCCCTGAAGGAGCCCCGATAAAAAGATCCTCCAACCCATCGCCGTTTATATCGGCCTTGCTCATGCGGGGCCCTTGTTTAGAAAGTTCAAAAGGAATTAGAAACTGCCGTTTAAAATCAACATAAGCATTTTCTTTTTGATTGAAATCAATACCGGCGGTACCGGTTACTTCGTGAAAAATAACGGGTGAAACTTCGGTTTTCTCATTGATCGGACCAGCATCGGCTATGGATATTGAAACCATAGAATTAATGGCCGGATTTTGAATTACGGTGGCAAATTCATTATTCCAGGCCACTTTTACACTGGTGATCTTTTGCTGCTTTCCGATACCAAAATTCAACTGGTAATCTACTGACGATTGGTAGCCACGTACCGGGTACATTTCCTGCACCTGCGTGCCGCTGTCGGTAGTAACAAAAACTTTGGCGCCGAGGCCAAAGACATTTTTACCACTCCCTTTCAGCGATACTTTCAGGTAGTTATTTTTCTGAATAAGATTCGAGTTGTTTTGATACAACCAAACCGGTTCGTTGTTATTACAAACCACCAGGTCCATATCGCCATCGTTGTCCAGGTCAACATAAGCCGCGCCGCTGCTCACCCCTTTTTCATCAAGCCCCCAATCGGCGCTTTTATTTGAAAACGTAAGGTCGCGGTTATTGGCAAACATGTAATTGCTCACCCTGGTGGTGGGCATTTTAGCCACCAGGTCAAACAAGGGAATGTTCTGTTCATATTTATCGCGGGATGATACATCCAACCCTTTTCGGGCTGCTTCGGAATAAGCCTCGGCCACGCTGTATTTTACAAAATCGAGATTGGTATAATCGCGTAAAAAACCATTGGTAACAAAAAGATCTTTCCAACCATCGTTGTCAAAATCGGCAAATAGAGATGCCCAGCTCCAGTCGGTATTCGATACACCGGCAAGCTGGCCAATCTCGCTGAACACCGGCAGGCTATCGCCGGTAAAACCGCGATTAAGCTGCAGCATGTTGCGGGTATATTGATGACCATAACCACTGTCAACCATCAGCGTTTGCTGATCGTAATCATCACCGCCCTTTAATATCTTTTGGCGATAATTGTCTTCTGGCAACATATCCATCGTAATAACATCGGGCAGCAGGTCGTTGTTATAATCTGCTATATCGGTGCCCATTGTGCTGCGGCTGATATGACCGAACGCCTGCTTGCAAATTTCTCTGAAAGTTCCGTTGCGATTGTTGAGGTATAAAAAATCCTGCTCGTTAAAATCGTTGCTGACCAATATATCGGGCCAGCCGTCCTGGTTAAGATCGCTTATGCTGATGCCCAAACCAAAATTGATACCACTGCCATAAATACCTGCCGATGCACTTACTTCGGTAAAATGCCCGATATCATTTCTGTATAACCTGTTGCCAAACTGCGGGTGCCTTAAATTTCTCAGGCGTGTTGTATTGTAAAAAGGCGAATAAAAACCTTTGGCATGGTTTAGTAAAAACATGTCGAGATCGCCATCCTGGTCGTAATCAAAAAAAGCTGATTGGCTCGTGTAAGTGCCTGGTGCATCCAGGCCTGTAGCCGCTGCCTCTTCTTTAAAAACCGGTATGCCTTCCTTATTATTTCCTTTGTTGATGAATAGCTGGTTGGCACGGTCTTCATCGGTGCCAAACCCCGAATAACATACATAAATATCCAGCAGGCCATCGCCATTTACATCGGCAATATTGGCCCCCGTACGCCAGGCATTCTTACCGGCAACCCCTGCCGCCTCCGTTACATCGTTAAAAGACATTTTGCCCTTATTGAGGTATAACTTAGACGGTGTTTGATTGCCGGTAAAGAACAGATCGGGTAATCCATCATTGTTTAAATCACCTGTCGCTACCCCATTACCATTATAATAGTACTCGTACATCAGCACATTCTGCTCCTTTGTTTCGGTAATGCTGTTGGTAAAGGTTATACCCGATTTGCCGGGGTCTATCTTTTCAAACTGTTTTACCGGCCCACTGCAACCCAATACCATCTGGCCTGAAAAAATAACCAGGGCAATACGGAGAGGCATATCGTTATAAATACTCAAAAGTGCAATCGCTGTTGTTAATAACCCGGATTTTGTGTAAGGTTAGGGTTTCTGTCTATTTCTGTTTGAGGTATAGGCAGCAAGTTATAATTTTCTTTGTACACCCGATTTTCCAACTGCTCTATGTTGTAGTTAAAGGCAGAACCACTCTGTGTAACACGCACCTTGTTAACAGGTACATTAAAATAAACAGCTCCCTGTTTCCAGCGGCGAACATCCCAAAACCGGTGCTCTTCAAACGCCAGTTCTACCCTTCTCTCGTTACGAATGCGTGCCCTTAAATCGCTTTGCGACAAACCAGACAAACCCGGCTGGCCTGCACGTTGTCTTACCAGGTTGATCGCATTGTACACAGCGGCATCGGGGCCTGCCGCTTCGTTTTGCGCCTCAGCATAGTTCAACAAAACTTCCGCGTAGCGAATGTATATCCAGTCGTTATCGCCGCCCTGGTACACCTGGTCGGCGGTAACATATTTCTCATCTATCAATTTCTTTAATCCATAACCAGTTTTGGTGCGGTCTCCGTTGGCAGACTTTTGAGCATTACCGCCATCAAAGGTTTCTACGGTTACTCCTTTCCAGGAAGAGCCATTGTGTAGTATAGATTGATCTAAACGGCTGTCGCGGTTGGCATATGGCGTCTGCAAACTGTAACCCGACGAGGGGTCGGTGATGGGCTTTCCATTGTTCATTTCGTAAGCATCTACCAGGTTTTGCGTAGGAGAAAATCCGCCCCATGCACCACCTACAACATCGGGCGCCTGGATGCTCATTGCCAGTTTCCACGCTGTTTGCTGTGTTCTGTTAGGCCTTTGATATTTGGAAGCGAATATGACTTCGTTATTACCTGCCTTGTCTAAAAATACGCGGTAATAATTGGGATACAACGTGTAGGTGTTAAGGTCGATAACTGCCTTTGACGCGGTTGCTGCAGCCTGCCAGCGCGAAACATCATTACCCGAATTATTAATGGGGCTTGCATAGTACAGAAGCATTCTGCCTTTTAAGGACAATGCGGCGCCTTTGGTTGCCCTGCCCAACTGATCGGGGGGATAACTAAGCGGAAGCACTCCGGCAGCAGCGTCGCAATCGGAAACCACCTGGTCAAGACATTCTTTATAAGTGTTGCGCTTAACCAGCAGATCATCTTCTACATTTTGCTCTGTTGTAATTAACGGAACACCGCCAAATGCTTTGATAAGATCGGCATAACAAAATGCCCTGATAAACTGCACTTCTGCCTTCAGCCTGTTTTTTAAGGCTGCATCGCCGGGCACGCCATCAATTCGCGATAACAGTGTATTACACTTACGTATAACGAGGTAATTAAAAAACCACATTTCGGTGCCGTAATTAAAGCTGGGATTAAGGTCGCCCGCATTCAAATTATTCAATGTGGTTGCCGTAGGCCCTTCGGCCTCATCGGTTGCCATGGCCAGCATGCCCATGCCCATCGACCAGTCGCTACCCAGGCCTGCATCCCGGCGATCGAAACCACTTAACAGGCTGCCATAAATATTTGTGACAAACTGCGTGGTCAGGGTCAGATCTTCAAAAACCGCCACATCCGACACAAAGTTGGTTGGCTTAATATCCAGGATATCTTTATTGCATGACCCCACCAGGATGGAACCAAATATTAGCAGAAGAAAACTTAATTTATACACTCTCATAACAATATTTTTATTCTTAAAAACAATTTTATAGAATTAAGGCCTTTTTAAAACTGAATGTTTACACCAAAGTTGAATGTAACCTGCTGCGGATAGTACCAGCCTGAATTATTGGTATTCTCCGGATCTACGTTTTTGATATCGGTAAAGGTTAACAGGTTTTGACCATTGGCAAAAATCCGCACCTGGCTTGCTCCGATCTTTGTAAGCATGGTTGGTTTGATGGTATAGGCCAGCTCCACATTTTTTAAACGCAGATAAGTGGCATCTTTCACCCAATAACTGCTGGTTTGCTGATTGTTTCCATCTGATTTAAGTGATAGCCTTGGTAAAGGGGCATCTGCACGATCAGGCGTCCAGCGGTCAAGCCATTCGGCAGTAACGCGTCCGCTGTTGTAAAAGGCCCAGGCCGCGTTTTGAACAAGCAGTTGCTGCACCTTTGTTGCACCTTGTAAAAGAAAGTTCACTTCAATTCCCTTATACACCACACCGCCAGTTACACCATAAAGTATCTCAGGTAAAGTACCACCGCCCAGGTAGGTAATATCATATGGATCAATTACGCCATCGGGTTTACCACTGGGGCCGCTTATGTCAGCATACTTTATATCGCCGGGGCCCGAAGTGTTTGCGAAGGCAGTCATTTTAGGCGAACTATTGAAATCGGTCTGGTCTTTAAAAATACCGATTGCCTGATAGCCATAATAGCCGTTGTTCGACCTGCCGGTTATCTTGCGATTTTCAGGAACGTTGGCCGCTTCGGCCGCTTCAATTATCTTGTTTCTTGCAAAAGTAAAATTGCCTTTCACGTAATAAGACAGGTCTGCCGATATTCTGTTATCGTGCGTAAGGTTTAATTCAAAACCTTTATTATCTACTATGCCCAGGTTTTCGCTCGGTAAAGTGCCGCCAAATGTAAAGGGTACCGAAAGACTGCGGGTTGCTAAAATGTCTGATCTTCTTTCTTTAAAATAAGTAACGTCTATACCCAGCAATCCGCGCCATAATCGGGCTTCAACGCCAATATCAGTTTTGTTGGCTTTCTCCCAGGTTAAACTGGGGTTAGCGATTGCGCCGGGCTCCAGGCCATTTACAAAAACACCCCCAAATGGATAGTTATTGCCTACCAGGTTATAACGGTTATAGTACCCAAAACGGCTGGGAATGCGATCGCTTCCCAACTGGCCGATAGACCCTTTGAATTTTAAATAATTCAACGCTGCTATATCCTGAAAAAATGTTTCTCTGGATGCTACCCAACCCACTGACAAAGCAGGAAAATAGCCGGTCCTTCTATCAGGAGCAAAGTTTTCTGACTGGTCTCTGCGCAAACTAACCTGGAAGAGATATTTACCATCAAAGTCGTAGTTCACTCTTGCAGCAGCGCTTCTAAGGCCATAACGATCTTCGTTATCTCCCAAAGACTCGTTTAGCGCCGGACCAAAATTCAGGATTTCCAAAGCCGAACTGGTGTACGAATTTCTTGCTGCAAATATCCCGCTGTTAGAACTTTCTTTTTGTAAAAAGAGAACAAGAGCGGAAACATTATGCCTGCCAAAGCGGCGATCGTAATTAATATGCCCTTGTAATTCAGTTGACTGGCCTTCGCCAAAACCCTTATACAACGAAGATTGCACCGGGGCATTTGCAGAAAAAGTACCATCGGTATTCTTTACATATAACGGCACCCATTTGGTCCAGGTCTTGTTATAATTAAAGCTTCTATCGTACGCAAGCACGCCTTTAACCGACAATCCTTTTACACCTGGTATGTCTTGCACTATCTGAAAATTGGTTAAGATGGTATTATTGGAATTACGGTTGTAACCTGCATCGGGGCTTATATAGGCCAGCGGGTTTGGATAAACACCCGGAGCGGCTAACAGGCCATTGGAAAAAATTGCCGGCTGGGTGGGCGGGTTACGCATGGTATGTTCAAAAATACTCGAGGTACCTTGAGGCGGAGATTTCCTGTTCTCTAATCTGCCCGAGATATCGGCGGTAAATTTGGTGGTTTTAGTGATCTGGATATCCAGGTTGGTACGAATGTTATACCGCTTATAATTCAAGGTACTGTAAAGGCCATTATCGTCTAAATAACCGAGTGATGTAAAGTATCTCACTTTGTCTGACCCCCCGTTAAACGAGAGATTATGCTGCATTCTGTTGGCCGTTCCGCCTAAAACCAAACCCATCCAATCGGTGTTGGGATAGGTATCAGGATCTGTACCGCTTTTAAACAAGTCGAGCCTTTGATTGGTAAACTCGGGCGAGGCATTTGGGTTGTCGTTCAGTTTTGCTTCATTATACAAAACTCCATACTCGTAAGAACCCAGGTTTTTTGGAAGGCGGGTCACTTTATTAATTCCGTAATTATACGAATAGCTGGCTGTTAGTTTTCCTGCCTTACCGCGTTTGGTGGTTACCAATATTACGCCATTAGCGCCTTTAACGCCAAAGATGGCTGCCGAAGAAGCGTCCTTTAATACGTTGATCGATTCTATTTCGTTGGCATCTAACTGAGAGAAGTCGCGGTACTGCCGAACAATGCCATCAACCACAAACAAGGGTTCCATGGTGCCGCCTCCAAATGTGGCGTTGCCTCTTATAAATATCTGGGCGCCATCTGCACCTGGTTCGCCAGATGTTTGTTTGGTGATTACACCAGACACTCTTCCGGTTAAGGCGTTACTTAAATCGCCCACAGGGCTTTGCACCAGTTCCTTTGTTTTTACCGTAGAGATGGAACCCGTAATGTTGCTTTTTTTCTGTGTACCATAACCAACCACTACAACTTCGTCCATAGTGCTTGCTTTGGGTTCCATTTCAATTGACATGTTGCCAGAAGCATCTGCAACTATCTCAAGATCCGTCATGCCAACATAGGTGATATTTAACGTTCGGTTGTTTGCAGGAACCGAAATGGAGAAGGCGCCGGTATTATTGGTGGTCGAAACATTCTTGGTTCCTTTTACTGAAATAGTGGCTCCCACCAGGTTGGCACCAGTTGATTTGTTGGTAATAGTTCCGGTTACAGTGGTTGACTGCGCAATTGCAGTATTTGCACTGAGCCCGAAGGCCAATAATCCCAAACATAATTTCAAAAGAAATTTCATATGCGTTCGTTTTAATTGTTTTGTTTGCAGACCCAATTAATCAATTAACTGTTCTATTGAGCGATAAATTTGAATTGGAATGTTGTTTCATCTTTTTTACCGGCCCTTAATACCATATTAGTGGCGCTGATTGAAATAATGCGAAAATTATTGGAAGTAATATCGGTAGTTCCTATAAATCTTGCCGGAGGATTAAAACCTGGCAACGTAATAGTAGCTATGCCCGCCCCATCTGCTGTAGGCGTAAATACAAAAGCAGTACTGTAAGAAAGATCGGCGGCACAAGAATAATTCGGCTGAATGTTTCCGCCATTAAATGTAGAACCTGCTGCATTGTAAACCAATGTAAATACGTTGTTGGCAAAATTAAATTTATAGGTATCATCTATCTGGCAGGCCGCTAACGGGCCACCTGCATAGTATTGACCTGGATTTCCTTCTGTGCCCACTATAACTGCATTGGCCGTTGGGCTGGGATCAAATTTCCACGTTTTGGCTGCGAGCAGTTGAAAGGTTGGGTTGTTAGCGATGGATGAAAAGTCGTCGGCTGCTACTGTCACCGTTTGTGCGGCGGTGGTGTAACCTCCGCGTCCGTATGCATATTGCGTAATTACGTACGTACCCTTTTTGGGGAAATAGGCGGTATCGCTTACTTTACCCGCACGGGTGGAGGACCCATCGCCCAGGTTGTATTGTAAAAGAAAGCCGTTGGTTGCGGTGCTGGTAAGCGAATAGGTATTGGCTTTACCGGCAACAGGGCTTACGGAGAACGATGCGGTTGCGGGTGTACCAAGCTCTCCATCTGTTTTTTGACAGGCCTGGATGGCAACAAGAAATATTCCACCAAAAAGTATTTTCAGGCAAAATAACCTGGCGCTAAATTTCATAAAGCAATCGATTTTTAAATAAAAAAATTAAGTACACGGTTTCATATAAAGGTATATTGGCTAATTATCTAAAGGGATATTTATGCCCCATCAATACTACATCACGTTGAATGGATAGTTGCAATTTTACGGGGAAATAGCCCCTACAATACTACATCACTCAAGCATCAGCCTGCATTTAATTATTTTTCAATTTGTTATGCGATAACGGGCTTCATTCTTTCAAATTGCTTAAACAATAAGTGTTCGAAGAAGGGAAACTGAAAAAGGATTCTTTTATTATAAAAAACGTGATCGGCATGGCGAACAACCAGAACCGTCAATCAGTGTTGCCATACTGAATTTATTTCAGCATCCTCCGGATAACATCATGATAACATTTTTCAGGGGATTCCGGGTCAGGCCCGGAATGACGTCATCTCCTTTTCCGTCATTCAAAGCCGTCAACCAGAGCCGTCGAGCCAAAGCCGTCATGCTGAATTTATTTCAGCATCCCATGGATAAATGAAAGAGCAAGGAGAAATTTACAAGAGGTTTCAAGTGTAGATATGGAAAAAAAATGACTGTGATTGAACTGTTGAACCGCCCCTTCTCATTTAGCAGAAGGGGAAGGGGGATGAGGCTTCAGCATCCCCTGGAAAACTTCAAGAAAACATACTCCAGGAGATTGCGGGTCGAGCCCGCAATGTCGCTATCTCCTTTTCCGTCATTCAGAGCAGTCGATCCAGAGCCATCAAAAAGAGCCGTCATGCTGAATTTATTTCAGCATCCCCTGGATATCGGGAACCACCGCAGCATGGAGGGGATCCCTTCCCGATCAAAATTGGGATCGGGAGGACAGAACAACCCAGATCCGATAACGAAAGCCTTAGATCCGAAGCCGTCATGCTGAATTTATTTCAGCATCCCCTGAAAAACGGGAAAAGAAAAACAGCGGACACAACGAAACACGGAGAGGATCCCTTCCCGATAAAAATCGGGATCGGGATGACAGAAAATCTATAGCCGTCATGTTGAATTCATCAGCATTCCCTGAATAGCGTGATGATAAAATTTCTGCATGCGTTTCCTGAGTTCCAAATTCCCCCTTCGGGGGATTAAGGGGGCTATTATCCAGGAGATTGCGGGTCAAGCCCGCAATGACGTCATCTGATTGGCCGAAACAAAATGAACTACATCCGGGCCAAAATTGGCCAATCATTAAAAAAGGCTATCTGCGTTATGCAAATAGCCTTTAATTTAAGGGGGGGGTAAATTATGTCGGTTCTAACTAAGCGAGTTTAATTTATGATCACCTTGGTTGTTTGAACCACCGGGCCATCTTTCAGCGTAAGGAAATACAATCCTTTGGCAAGATTGGCTATATCGATATTGATGTTACTGCCAGAGCTTTGATTGTTGATAATCACGTTTCTAACCATTCTGCCTTCGGCATTTGTTAATTGAACAGATGCGGAACGGCTGTTGATCGTTTGCAGCAATACCGTAATTTTTGTTTTAGCAGGATTTGGATAAAATGAGAAGGCAGATAATCCAAATGTGCTGAACTTAAGCGAAACAATGTTTGAGTACGAAACTTTGCCGTCATTATCCACCTGCTTTAAGCGGTAATAATTGGTGCCGTTTAATGGTGTCTGATCTACTATCGAATATTGTTTAACAGACGTAAGCCTGTTTGAAGCGTTCACAAATTGCAATGCAGTAAATTCAGAACCATTGCTGCTGCGCTCTACATAAAATCCTTTGCTGTTTACCTCTGATAATGTATTCCAGTTTAATACAGATGTGTTTCCGCGTTTGGTTACGTTAAAATCGGAAAGGGTAACGGGAAGTGCATTGCCTTTGAAAAAATAAATGTTGTCCAGGTAAACAGTTGTTCCACCAAAAGGATCAGACTCAAATTTAAACTGAATAATATTATTGAGCGGTGAGGTACCAATGGTTGCAAGATCTATATCATAGGATACCCACTGATTGGGAGTTGGATTTAACAATTTCGCAGTTTCAGGCTGACCTGGAACAATTGGAAAAAACTTTAAGGTCATCGTATGTGGCGTCCACACATCAAAATGCAGTTTTGTCATTGCCGAAGCATCTATGGGATTTTGAAACTGCACACCCTGATAATTTAAATTTGTATACTTTTTAGTGGGATTGCCGACAATATTCACTTCAGAAACGGCCGTAGACTGGCCCCAGTTTGGATTCCAATCGGTACCTGCCAGGTCTGCATAAACCCCGGTAAAGAGTGAGATTACATCCGAAGCATTTCGGGCAGGAGGAGCAGGCGCTGCTGCAGCTGGGGTAGCAAGCGGTGCGGTAACATTTACAGTTAATTCGCCTCCCGCATCAACCAAACCTAATTTTCCGGTCACTTTCGTTTGGCCACCAGCATTCGCGGTACCAACACCCAGGTTATCAAATGTTGCCACAGTTGTATTACTGCTCAACCAGGTAAAATATGATTTCGCTGTTTGCATTTGCTGGTCCACGCCATTTATTTTGTAAATAGAGGTGGTTCCATTTGCTCCAAAGGTTTCACCTACTGCTTTTGCTTGAGTTTCGGTTGCAAATGAGGCAGTGTGTGTTCCAATTACGCCAGGTGCAGCGGTTTCGAATTGAATATCATCAATCCAGATGTTATAGGCACCCTCACCTGATCCTTCGGCAAAATGAAACAATCCTGTTAATGCGGTTAATTTTGACGGAACCGGAAGGGGGATATAATATTTTGTCCAGACAGCACTTAAAGTAATGCCATTTACTTCTAAAGCAAAAACAGTCGTTCCATCAGCAGGGTTACCAAGGCCTGCTCCATCAAATTTAAAAGCTGGCATATCGTTCTTTGCCCAAAATGATAAAACATTATACGCAGATACATCCATAGCGGCAGACACCAGCGCTCCCCCGGTGTAACCAGTTGTTACCGGTATTTTAAGGGACGATGTACCGGAATGTTTCACCGCGTTATCAATAGACAAATTGTTGACGGAGCCACCAAATGCCACAAAGCCAACTCCTGGTGCGTAGTCATCACCAAAAACCACTAATTGGGCCTGGCTGCTAAAAAAAAGGAAAAACAGGGCGAAAAGGAGCGTAGAATTTTTTTTCATGGTGTTTATTTTTTTAATGGGATAAATAACAAAATCACTTATTTAATAAACAGCGGCAGGCAATCGGGAAAAATGTCGCTATTTTAAGTACTTCAAAGAAAGATCATTAACAGGCGAACGGCAATTTTACCAGCCCTTCAACTCTACAACACAAATAAAATAGTTATTGAAAATGAGGCTTTTAGACTACATCAATTCTACATCATGCACGTTAGCCCACAATATTTTACTGATTCGCCTTTTGAAAAATTGATGCTGGCCAACTGCAGCAAACCTAACTTCTCAGATTGCTACAAATATTTCGGTGCGCTGCACCTGGAACCGTTCAATAAATATTTGCCGAATAACCGGCAACTGAAACGCAATTTTGTTGACTGGATATTACGGGTGTGGCATCGGAAAAAATGTTGAAACCTTTTCAAATCAAATAATTGTTGTCGCCAATTATCCTGCTTTTTGGCATAAGGAAATTTTGAGGTGCGGCGCACCGCTAGTATTTGTAGAATAAAATAATAAAGGGAAATTCAGAAGGTGCAGCGCACCGAAATATTAAATCCTGTGAGCAGCCAACGACTATATCGCAAGTTATTTTTCGGATATTCCGGTGCAAAAAACTT
>JBBRCW010000013.1:0-40592 GCA_038204535.1 Chitinophagales bacterium
GTAAATCATAAAGCCCTGCGATGCCTTTACACCCAGGCACCTGAGTATGGCTATGGTTGCAATCTTTTCGCGGATGTAAATATGCACCGCGCTTGCAACACCTATGCAGCCCAGCAATAACGCTATAAATCCTACCAGCGATAGAAAACTGGTCAGGTCGCTGAACGACCGGCCGGTGTCCTGTTTCTGGCTTTCTATCGTATCAATATTCAGGTCTTCTTCATCGAACCGGGGCTCCATTTCCTGCACAAGTTGTTCAGCATCGGTTTCTTTATCAAAATGAAAATAATAGGCATAATTAATACGGCTGCCTTTTTGAGACAGGCCGGTTTGCTGCAGATAGTTAAGGGGAATATAAACCGATGGCGCCACCGATGCTGCAAGACCGCTTTGTCCCGGGGCCTTCAAAAGTGTGCCGGCAATTAAAAATGTCACCTCTCCAACTTTTATACTGTCGCCTGACTTCGCATTAAATTGCAGCATCAAAGTCTTATCTACTATCGCCTCTTTATTGTTTCTAAAAGTTTTGCCGGCTGATGCAGGTTCAGTTTCCAATGATCCATAATAGGGAAAATCGCCTTCCAGTGCTTTTATCTGCACCAATCGTGTGCCCTGGTTTTTGGGAAAGTAAATCATGGAAGCAAAACTGCGTTCCTCGCTTTTGACTCCAGGCAAAGAATCAACCAATTTTTGTGCGGACGGCTTTAGACTTTTATTGGTAGAAATTTTAAGGTCGGCGCCAATCAGTGTGGCAGCCTGGGCATCTACATCCTTCCGCACATTATCGCCCAAAGAATAAATGGCTACCAATGCCGCTATCCCCAAAATAATGGACGAAATAAACAACAGCAAGCGGCTTCGGTTTCGGCGGCTGTCGCGCCAGGCCATTAAGAGCAACCAGGAAAAATTCATAGTTTGTAAAGCCCTCGTCCTAAAGGGAGCCAACAGCCCCCCAAAGACCCTGGGTGATTTTATTAATAATTGTAAAATTGAAATAACTCCGCCGTCAGCCCTTTACCCCCCGCCCTAAAGGGAGCCAACATCTCCCCCAACGGACAATAAATGGTGATTTTTTGATAATGTAAAATTGAAATAAATCCGCCGTCAGCCCTTTACCCCCCGCCCTAAAGGGAGCCAACAGCTCCCCGATAAGACCTTAATAAGTGATTTTTTGATAATTGCAATAAATCCGCCGTCAGATATCTTTAAGCCAGGAGTTTAATCCTGCTCCTATCTTAGTTTTGGTTTTCTTTCTTCTCCTTTTATGGATGGGGCATACTCTCATCTGAGACAATCCTTCCTTCCTTTAGCCCCAACCCTAAAGGGAGCCAGCAGCCCCAAAAGACCCAAAAGGGCAATTTTTTTGATAAATGAAAAATTGAAATCAATCGGCCGTCAGGTCTCTTTAAGCCTGGAGTTTAATCCCGCTCTTCCCTTATTTTGGTTTTCTCTCTTCTCCTGTTATGGGTGGGGCATTCTCTCATCTGAGACAATCCTTCCTCCCTTAATCTTAATAATGCGCTGCGTTTTGGCTGCCAGGTCGTTATCGTGGGTAACCAATACCAGCGTGGTGCCTGCATCCTTATTTAATCCAAACATAAGTTCTATGATTTTATCACTCGTTTCTGCATCCAGACTGCCGGTAGGCTCGTCGGCAAATAGTATGGCGGGCTTATTTGAGAAAGCCCTGGCAAGCGAAACCCGTTGTTGTTCGCCCCCGCTTAGCTGCGAAGGGTAATGATGGCTTCTTTCGCCCAGACCCACTTTATTCAGTAAGTCAAGGGCGATGGCTTTTACGTTTTTTGCCTTCCTGAGCTCTAAGGGTACCATCACATTTTCTAAAGCGGTCAGGGTTGGCATCAGCTGAAAGTTTTGAAAGATAAAGCCCACATGCTGGTTTCTTACCTGTGCTCTTTGGTCTTCGTTCAGATCATCCAGCCGAATGTTGTTTAGCTCGATGGTGCCCGACGACGATCTGTCGAGTCCGGCGCACAAACCAAGCAAAGTAGTTTTGCCGCTGCCTGATGGCCCTACGATTGAAACCGTAGCCCCCGCCTCCACCGAAAAGTGAATATCTTCTAAAACCGAGAGGGTATGCCCTGCACTCTGGTAGGTTTTGTGTACTTTTTGCAAGTTTAAAATAGCGCTCAATAGATTTGATATTTATTTGTGTATTGTAAAATAGGCCAAAGTAGCCGACCTGCTATAAAACTAAAAGTTAAGGGTAAATGTTTAGTTGATACTGTTATAAACCAATTTAAATGAAAAGAAGGAGTAAATTTTGGGGGATAATTTTTCTTGGCTTGTTAACGGCAACATGTAATAATTCCACGCAGCAAAGTGCCAGTGCCGACACTGTAGTTACTAAAGAACAAGTTGAACCTATACCCGCTGGCAAAACCATTTTATTTTTTGGAAATAGTCTTACTGCGGGTTACGGCCTTCAACCCGAAGAAGCCTTTACTGCTTTAATTCAAAAAAAACTTGATTCACTTCAATTGCCTTATACAACTGTCAATGCCGGTGTTAGCGGCGAAACATCGTCGGCCGGTAATAGTAGGATAGACTGGATACTGAAAAACCAGGTAGATATTTTTGTACTGGAACTGGGTGCCAACGATGGGCTGCGGGGTATACCAGTAACCGAAACAGTCAGGAACTTACAATCCATTATAGACAAAGTGAAAAGCAAATACCCCGAAGCGAAATTGGTTTTGGCGGGCATGCAGGTGCCGCCCAATATGGGTCAACAGTATTCAGTTGATTTTAAAAACGCATTCAATAGCCTGGCAGAAAAAAACGATATGGCCCTAATACCATTTTTGTTACAGGGGGTAGGAGGCGAGCCATCGCTGAACTTGCCCGATGGCATTCACCCCAATGCCGAAGGCGAAAAAATTGTAGCAGAAAATGTTTGGAACGTATTGCAGCCAATTTTGTAGGTAAACGTGTTTTGCAGTGTTTATCTGGGTGGCGAAGGGTTTAGAGCAAATGAGATTGTAATTGTCCTTTTTATTAATTTGTTATTATTTGTATCATCGTCGTTAGGTGTTTCAGCAAAATACATTTTATAGCGTATATAGTCTTTATCGTCGCTCAGTAATTCCGGCTCTAAAACAATATAGCCATAAGCGGCGCCCGGATCCTCACTGGTGATGGAGGTCTTTTTTAAATTAAGGTTACCAAAATTGCTGGTAGCCCCTTGTCCACTTATAGATATGGTCGTAAACAAAGGAGGAGTGGTTCTGTTTACAAATAAACTTGCCTGGTTAATTTTGGTAAAGGTGCCATCTGAATGTTTTGCATAGGCGATCAAATGATAACGGTGTCGGGTAGCCCCTTCACCTCCGCCTCTGGCATTTTTATGCTGAAAAACTACTTCGCTAACATCGCCTGTAAAAACCGTACTCAATAAATAACCTTTGCTGATAACCATTGTCTTAAATTTTAAAACCGGTTCGGGTGGTGGAATTTTGAACGAAAAAAATAATAAGGCCGTTGCGACAGACAATACAATGCAAATGGTGGATTTAAATGTGCTCATTTTGCTTGATGTTAATTTGAAGAATTGTAATATGGGTTATGGAAAATTTTATTTAAAACAAGGTTTTGGATGAAAATCGATTGGTCACCAAATCCTTTATTTTTCACCACATCTAATATACAACAGACCAGGGCTTATATACAAGGGAATCATCTCAGAATTGCCAAAATAATATTCTTTTATTATTTAATGTCAGTTAAAGGCGCCCTTCCGAACTTGCTTCGGAATCCCATGGATTTCATTTTAAAATTTCAAGGGTCTGAAATAAATTTACAATCACGCTTTCTGGGCGTTTGCATTTTTATGACTCGCTTGATGTCTTTTTGAAGGATACCTCCCTGTTGATCATAACCACCTGCACGCTCAATAAAATTGAATATTCAACCAATTGCCAAAGTTTCGATTGGCGGTGTTGCAAAACTTTTGTTGCGTTACCTTTGCGCCTCAAAAAGTAAAAAGTAAAAAGTAAAGCGTAAAACGCTTAATGCCAAACGCAGAAGCACAAGGTTTGGCTTAATGTAAAATCAAAAAAGATAAAACCGCCTTAAGATTTAAGCGTTTTTACTTTAGTCTATAGAAATGAAATACGAAAAAGAAATAAACCGTCGCAAGACGTTTGCCATAATCAGTCACCCCGATGCGGGTAAGACGACCCTAACCGAGAAGTTCTTGTTGTTTGGTGGTGCCATCCAAACCGCAGGTGCGGTTAAAAGCAATAAAATAAAAAAGCACGCTACCAGCGATTTCATGGAAATTGAACGGCAGCGGGGTATATCGGTTGCTACTTCAGTAATGAGTTTTGAATATAAAGGAATGCTCATCAATCTGCTGGATACACCCGGTCACAAAGATTTTGCGGAGGATACTTACCGAACGCTAACCGCGGTAGATAGCGTGGTTCTTGTTATTGATAGTGTGAACGGAGTAGAAGACCAGACACGCCGGTTAATGGAAGTGTGCCGTATGCGTGTTACGCCGGTGATTGTTTTTGTAAACAAATTGGACCGCGACGGTAAGAACCGTTTTGACCTGCTGGAGGAGATTGAGAATGAATTGAAGATCTCGCTGCACCCCATGACCTGGCCTATAAATAATGGAAAAGAATTTAAAGGGGTTTATAATCTGCACGATAAAAACCTGGTGCTTTTTGCGGCACACACCAAAGGAGGAGATGATAGCGTGGTTTCGATTGATGACCTGAACAGCCCCGTACTCGATCAAAAAATAGGCGACCGAGATGCAAGCCAGTTGCGCGAAGATGTGGAATTGATAGATGGTGTGTACGGCCCTTTAAACGTAGAAGATTACTTGTCGGGCAAAATAGCACCGGTATTTTTTGGAAGCGCCGTAAACAACTTCGGTGTAAAGGAAATGCTGGATACTTTTATAGAGATCGCTCCCACGCCCCGCGACAGGCAAACCAGCGTTCGCCCGGTGAGTGTGGCCGAACCTAAATTCAGCGGGTTTATTTTTAAGATACATGCCAACCTCGATCCCAAACACCGCGATCGTATTGCATTTTTGCGGGTGTGCAGCGGTAAGTTCGAGCGCAACAAATATTTTCACCATGTGCGTATTGATAAAGATGTACGCTTTAGCGCGCCCTATTCGTTTTTAGCCCGCGATAAAGAAGTGGTGGATGAGGCCTACCCTGGTGATGTGGTCGGCCTGTTCGATACAGGTAATTTTAAGATTGGAGATACTTTGACAGAAGGAGAGGATTTTTATTTTACCGGCATCCCAACGTTTTCGCCCGAGATATTTAAGGAGGTGGTTAATAAAGACCCGATGAAAACCAAGCAACTCGAAAAAGGGTTGCTGCAGCTGACCGATGAGGGTGTTGCGCAGTTATTTACGCAATTTGGCGGCACTAAAAAGATCATTGGCTGCGTGGGCGAACTGCAATTTGAGGTGATACAATATCGATTGCTGCACGAATATGGCGCTTCGGTGCAATTTAATAGCCTTCCATTTTACAAAGCGTGCTGGCTAACTAGCAAAGACGATAAAAAACTACAGGATTTCGCCCGTTTTAAAATGGCCAATACCGGCGAAGACAAAGACGGCAACATGGTGTACCTGGCCCAAAGCGAATGGTTCCTGAATACCGAAAAAACCAACAATCCCGATATTGAGTTTCATTTTACCAGTGAGGTGAATAAGTAGTGATGATCTGGTTAGAAACACCAGCGTCTTTGCTTTTCATCAAGCAAACTTACTTAAGCGGTAAATGCTTTTGGAAGCGCCCAAAAAAACAAAAGGGGAAACTAAAGTAAGGGAAGAGCCTTCCAAAATAAACCAAAAAGAGCTAAATTAGCCTAAATAATTTTGCAGCTATGTATACAACTTTTCATTTATCTTCTGCAGATGAACTAACACCCGATATTGTAGAAGCTATTAAAACTACTTTCAAGTCAAAACCTATCACAATAACTGTCGAGGAAAAAATGGATGCAACCGCTTATCTCATGTCTAGCCCTGCAAATAAAGCAATGCTCGAGAAATCTATTGCACAAGACAAAAATGGTAAACACATTTTGGTTAAGCATAATGATTTATGAGAGATTTTCTCTTTACGCCAGTTGCATTTGAGCAATACAATGAATGGCAAACCGAAAACAATCAGGTGTTTGCTAAACTGAAAAAATTGATAAAAGAATCAGCTAAAACCCCTTTTGAGGGTACAGGTAAGCCGGAAGCGCTCAAGTATGATTATGCCGGATACTGGTCCCGGAGAATTACAGATGAACATAGATTAATTTATAAAGTAGAAGAAACCTTTATTAGAATAATTTCCTGCCGATTTCATTATTAAAATAACACGCTCAGCTTTTACAAAAACGGCTTTATTTTTAAAATACTTTTCTACCTGGTTTGGTCGGGTCACTTGCTTAATCAAATAAATATGAAAGGGTGAACTAGCCCTTTACATGACCTAATCCGAAGGCGAGATCGCCTATTACAGCCCGCATTAGAATTAAATTGAAAAACTGCGCTTTTGTTTTGCTAATGAACGTTATCAGGCAGTCAACCGCCAACTTTATAAAACAGATGCTTCAATCGTTTTTCTTTCCAGGACTCCAATTTATTTGTAGTTGCAGTTTTTAAATATCTTGTTGTGATTAAATTATTGAGTTTTAAAGTACCCGGAACGGAGGCTTTTTATTTTTGCGTTTTAAAGTTGATAAATAATGACAGAATATTATAAAAATATTGACATCCGCTGGAGCGATCTCGATCCTAACTTTCATGTAAAACATTCGTCGTATTACGACTTTGGTGCCTATTGCCGCATGTGTTTTTTTACCGATCATGGCCTTACCATGCAAATTATGCGGGACAATACATTTGGGCCCGTTTTGCTGCGTGAAGAATGTGTTTTTAAACGCGAATTGCATTTTGGGGATGAAGTGGCGATCAATGTACGTTTGAAACATTTGTGGCACGACCACACCCGCTGGACACTGGTGCATGAATTATACAAAAACAAAGAAAAACTGGCTGCCGTCATCACCATTGACGGTGCATGGATTGATTCGGTTAAACGAAAATTAACGGCTCCGCCGCCAATAGCAAACAGGACCTTTGAGGCTTTAATAAAAACGCCGGACTACTCCCTCATCGAAAAGAAATTATAACTGCGCCATAATTTTCGGAACCGTTGAGAAAGCTTTTTTTGTCTTAAAATGCTTTCAAAAATGGGACGTGTCAGTTGTTATAACGTGTTGATGTAAAGTGTGGTAACGACAAAAAAGCCTGTTGGTATAATTATTTTAGATGTTTGATTTTATCAATTCATCATTATGTCAAGTACCCTAATTGAAAAAATCAGAACCAGCCTTGGTTTCCCACCCTTGCAAAAAATAGATCCGAATACGCACCATGTAAAAGATACCCGGCAAGAGTCAGATCCTTTAGGGCAGGCGGTTATACCGGTAGTGTTGGTGGGGCTTTACAAAGCTACCCGCAGCCACCAACTTGCTGATGATTTGCAGTGGGGAAATATTTCTACAGGCTTTATTCGGGATACTTATGGCGATACCTACCCTGAACTGATTGAAAAAATTGCAGCATATGCAGATGTCTCCACTATGCAGGCAGAACAAACATTAAACGAAACATTCAGCAAGGCGGTGGCAATTGTAAAAAGCGAAGTGGGGGATCAGCCCGATGGCAATGCTTTTAGAGATTATATGACTGGCCATCGCTCCGAAATACTGACCTATTTACCTGCCTCTTTAATGGTGGGCGAAAACCTGAAAGATTCTACCCTGGATGACAGAACGAATAAAATGGAGGGGCCTGTATCTTCCTTAATGCATTTGATTGAAAAGGCTTTTTCAAGTTCGGATTCCGACAGCGACAATAAAATTTCAACTTCGCAATAATACCAGCATTTACTCAAAAATTTATTAGCATCTTTTCGGGATGCTTTTTTTTGCTCTAAAGTCATTGGCATAAATAACCTACATTTATTCTGCGCGTTTTATAATTGAAGAAACGCTCTTTTTATCGATCCAAAATTAATTGCCTAATGAAGTATCTCAGACAATTTACAATGCTAGTGCTGGGTTTTATTGCTATTGCAGCCACAATAGCGGGCGCGCTGTTAATGTACGATACCAGCGGGTCAATGGCGGGCAGGTTCTCCGGCAATCTTACCGGTTCACCCTTTGGTTCGTATTTTATACCCGGACTGCTATTGTTGATTTTGCTGGGGATTGGTTCCTTTATTGTTCTTCAAATTACCGTCAGACATCAAAATAATTACCCGGCATTTATAACATATTTTGCCCTTCTGGTTATCGTGTTTGAAGTGGTGCAGGTGTGGCTGCTCGATACTTTTATATCGTTAGACGGAGCTTTTATTTTATTGGCTGTGTTCCTGTTATTGCTGGCTTATCTTATGAATAACCAGTTAAAAGCCCACAAAAGGCACAACGAGCAAAATGTTTCTCCAACGCTACCTAAAAAAGCAGTCCACCATAAGCACCGGCATAAAAAAAGATAAGGCCTGAATTAGCTATTCGAAAGGCCATTTTGCTTTACGACCAGCAGGTTTAAACAGGCCGGTAAAATTTGAGCCACCACTTCGGTCACTTTTCCCTTATACTCTCCATCTACCTGAAAATGTACTTTGTGGCCTGTTACAAGGTGTGCCGAAGTTCCTTTTATAATCTCAACATACTTTTTATTAAAAGGCCTTGGCTGAAACCACATTTTTAATATTTCTAAAACTGCCAGCTGGCGAATGATCACTATTTCAAAAAAGCCATCGTACAGGTTGCCATCAGGGTTAATAACCGCTCCGGTACCATACTTACTGGCATTGGCCAGCACCACCATAAAAGCATCCCGTTCAATAACCTGGTCGTGCGATTCAATTACCACTTTTATATGCTGCCTTCGCCACAATACCTTAAGAGCAACCTTGGCATAACCTAGTTTGCCCCTCATTTTTCCTTCTTCAAAATATTTTATAAGACGGGCGTTTAAGCCGATATCACTCAGGTGCAGGCAAATATCATCCTCATTTATTTTTATAATGTCGGCTCGTTTTGCGGTGCCATTTATTATCAATTCCATCATTTCAGCAAATGTTTCTGGTATGTTCAGTTCCTTTGCCATTCCATTGGCTGAGCCTGCGGGTATAATCCCCATTTCAATATCTGAGCCCATCAGTATTTTTGCTACCAGGTTCAAGGTGCCATCGCCGCCTACCGCAATAACTTTTTTGGGGTTAAAGTCGTTAATCGCATCAGATATACTTTTCGACTCGTTCTTGCCGGTAAGCATATAATAGTTTACTTCGTGATGAAGCGCCTTAAAGTAATCTCTTATCTGTCCTTCGTAGTCTTGCCTCGTTTTCCCTCCCGAATTCGGATTGACAATAAAAAGTAATCTTTGCGCAACTGGCTCCATTTTTTTGTAGTTTAATTGTTTTTCTTTTATGCAAATTAATACTGTAAATACAAGCCCCGCTTCTAAAATATCTTTTAGCACGATGATTAAAAGGAAATTGTTCTATTGGCTCCGCTTGTCGAACCACGCAGTAGTAAAAACATACCATGGCTATGGAACCAACGATCATTTATTACTGATGGGCCATGTTTTAACGTTAAGCCCGCTTCCGCGAAAGAAATACAGGCAAAACATCTGGACGAATACATTTGCACTCATCCGGTCTTTTATGGTACAAGGAAAGGCAAATATGAGAGTGAGGATATTATGGGACAATAAATTAATAGAAACACGCACGGCCCCCGATGGCTTTTTCCGGTTTCAATGGCACCCGGGCAGGCAGTTATCGCCAGGTATTCACACAGTACTGGTTCAATTACCTGATCCGCGTGGCGACGAATACCCGGTGATCGCTTCAGGAGTGGGTTCAGTTATGGTGTCACATATCAACCGATTTGCATTTATATCTGATATTGATGATACGTTTTTAATATCACATTCTTCCAGCATATTTAAAAAGCTATATGTACTATTTACAAAAAACGCCCATAGCCGCAAACCGTTTGAAGGAGTTGTAAAACATTACCAGTTGCTGGCGAATGCAGCAACGGTTACAAGCGAGCCCAATCCATTTTTTTATGTATCGAGCAGCGAGTGGAACCTGTATAGTTTTATTGTTGAATTCTCGGGCAGGAACCAGTTGCCCCGAGGTGTTTTTTTATTGAGCGACCTAAAAAAACTGTTTCAACTATTTAAAACCGGGGCCGGTAAACATTCGGCTAAATTTATAAAGATCGTTCGGATTATGGAGGCGTACCCGGTGCAGAAATTTGTTTTGCTGGGGGATGATTCGCAAATGGATCCGGTAATTTATGCCAGTGTAGTGGAGCATTTTCCTGGCAGGGTGCAGTGCGTTTACCTGCGACATGTTTATGAAAAAAATATTGTAAATGTGAAAGAGCTGATCGGTAAGATTGAAGCTGCCGGAGTGCCTTGCTGCCATTTTGAACATAGCAGCCAGGCCATCGAGCACTCGCTTTCAATAGGTTTAATTGACAAAGTTGCGCCTTTTTAACAGCTTGGTTGTTATTTAATAATTAACAGGTTTTAGTTTTCCCAAAGGGTTTTGCTTCATATCATTGTTATACTTTTTTCTAAAATAGGCTGTCATTTTATAATAAAACCTTTTTTGGTTATTTATTTGCACCCGTTATCTTTGCGCCATGAAAATAAAATTGCACAACCACTTACATCATCATTTCTTACCCCGGGGGTAAGCCGTTGTTGTTGTGCAAATCAGTATAAAACAGTAGAGGCTTACCTTAGAGGTAGGCTTTTTTATTTTACAATAAATCAGTAATCCGTTTAAAACCTAAAAATGGAACAAAAACTTACAATTGCAATTCAGAAATCTGGCCGTTTGCACGATGATAGTTTAAAATTATTAAAAGAATGCGGCATCAATGTATCGAACGGCGCTAATATACTAAAAGCAGAAGCCAGCAATTTTCCCTTGGAAGTATATTTTTTGCGCGATGATGATATACCACAATATGTTGAAGACTCTGTGGCCGATGTTGGCATTGTAGGCGAAAACGTGGTGTACGAAAAAAATAAAGCCGTGGAGGTTTATGATAAATTGGGTTTTGGAAAATGCCGCCTTAGCATAGCTGTTCCAAGAAGTGAAGATTATGAGCACATTGGAAACTATCTACAGGGAAAACGGATTGCCACATCGTACCCGGTGCTGGTGCAAAAATACCTCGACCAAAATCGGATTAGCGCCGAAATACATGAAATTAGCGGAAGTGTTGAAATAGCCCCGGGCATTGGTTTAGCCGAAGCAATTTGCGACCTGGTCAGCAGCGGTTCCACGCTGTTTATGAACGGGCTAAAAGAAGTAGAAACCATTTTACAATCGCAGGCGGTACTTATTAAAAATAGTCAGCTTAATAGCCAAAAGCAAATTTTGCTCGATAGGCTTGTTTTCAGAATTCAGGCCGTTAAAAAAGCAAAAAATACCAAGTACATTTTGCTGAATGCCCCCAACGAAAATTTACAAAAGATCATTGGCTTATTACCAGGTATGAAAAGCCCAACAGTATTGCCGCTGGCCGAAAGCGGCTGGAGCAGCGTTCATAGTGTTTTAAACGAAGACGATTTTTGGGATATCATTGAAAAACTGAAACAGGCGGGAGCCCAGGGGATTTTGGTTGTGCCGATTGAAAAAATGATTATTTAGCAGGTTGTTTTGATTAGTTTGAACTGCTTTGCAGGATGATGTTTTATAGATATGGGAAATTGTTTTTAGCCGGAGTTATTTTAAAAAGACGAAAAGATGAACGATGATAAATTGTTTAATTAAAGTTTATGAAGAAAGTATGCTGACCGAACTGATGGATTTGTTTTATGAAACAGTTCATACGGTTTGTACCGGCGATTATAACGAAGACCAGTTGGAAAGGTGGGCGCCGAAACAGGCCGACCTGGTTAGCTGGAAACAACGCTTAGCAAACAACCTTTGCAAAGTTGCGTTTATAAATGATGTGCTGGTAGGTTTTGCCGAATTAACCCGCGATGGCCATGTGGATACCATGTATGTTCATAAAGATTTTCAACACCGTGGAATAGCCGGTGCGCTGCTGAACGAGTTGCAGCATATTGCCGTAGAAAATAAATTTCGTACGTTGACCACTGAAGCCAGTATAACTGCAAAGCCATTTTTTGAGAAGTATGGATTTGAAATTACCAGGGTAAAGACCAAACTTTACAACGGCAAAGAGTTTATAAACTACGAAATGAAAAAGCAAACTATATGAAAATTCCCATTCATTTACATCCCGAAAGAACAAGGTGGACAGGCCTGCTGCAAAGGCCGGTCTTAAACAATTCGTCGCTGGAGGCCAGTGTAATTGAAATATTGAACGAGGTGCGAAAGACCGGGGATGAAGCGGTCAGGAAGTTTTCGTCTATGTTCGATAACGTATCTTTAAACGAACTGGCTGTAACCACCCAGGAAATTAATGCATCCGAAGATCAGCTGTCTGAAGAATTAATGGCTGCTATGCGTATCGCAAAAGACAATATTGAACGGTTTCATAGCACCCAGCGCAGCCGGGAGGTCGAAATGGAGACCATGCCCGGTATCCGGTGCTGGCGTAGAACTGTGGCAATAGAAAAAGTAGGACTATACATACCAGGCGGAACAGCACCTTTGTTTTCCACTTTATTAATGCTGGGTATTCCGGCAACCATTGTAGGTTGTAAAGAAATTGTACTTTGCTCTCCGCCTAATGCAGAAGGCAGCCTGCATGCCGCCATTCTATATGCAGCCAAACTGGTAGGCATTACCAAAATATTTAAAGTAGGAGGCGTACAGGCAATAGGTGCAATGGCTTATGGAACCGAAACCATTCCCAGGGTGTATAAGATCTTTGGTCCCGGTAACCGGTATGTAACCTGTGCCAAACAGTTTGTACAAAAAGACGGACTGGCTATAGATATGCCGGCGGGCCCCAGTGAGGTAGCTGTTTTGGCTGACGAAACAGCCAATCCTGCGTTTGTTGCCGCAGATCTTTTAAGCCAGGCAGAACACGGCGCCGATAGCCAGGTAGTATTGGTAACAACTTCCCAAAAACTTGCCGAAGAAGTTCAGGTGCAAGTAACCGCCCAGTTAGAAAACCTTTCCCGTAAAAATGCAGCTGGAATCGCTTTGCAAAACAGTATTGTAATTGTATTAAACGATTTAGATCAGGCCATTGATCTTATCAACGAATATGCCCCCGAACACCTGATTATTTCCTGCAACGACGATGAGGCTATTGGTAACCGGATAACAAACGCCGGTTCTGTTTTTCTCGGCAACTATTCGCCCGAAAGCGTTGGTGATTATGCAAGCGGAACCAATCATACCCTTCCCACAAATGGATATGCAAAAGCGTATAGCGGCGTAAGTGTCGATAGCTTTGTAAAAAAAATTACCTACCAAAAATTAACGAAACAGGGGCTTAAAAATATTGCTTTCACGGTAGAAACGATGGCGCTTGCGGAGGGTTTGGATGCGCATGCATTTGCGGTAAAAGTGAGATCGGAGGAAGAGGTAGAGTGAATAGTGAATAGTGAATAATTGTGAATAGTGAATAGTGGAAAGGTATGCCGTCATGCTGAATTTATTTCAGCATCCCCTGGAAAATGTTTTATGAAATGCACGGTGTTCTGAAACAATTCGAGTTACTGTATCAGTGAATAGTGAATAGTGGAAAGGTATGTCGTCATGCTGAATTTATTTCAGCATCCCCTGGAAAATGTTTTATGAAATGCATGGTGTTCTGAAACAATTCGGGTTACTGTATCAGTGAATAGTGAAGAATGAAGAATAATGCATTTGAGTTCAAAATAGCTGTCGTAAGCCTGAAAGGCATTAATATCATAGCCGTGGGTGTAGCCCACGGAAAAAAACAAAAAATGTTCAAAAGCCCTGAAGGGGCGTGATACCCGGGAGAGAAGTGAATAGCGAATAGTGAATAATGAATAGTGAAATGGAGCCGTCATGCTGAATTTATTTCAGCATCCCCTGGAAAACGTTTTATGAAATCCGGGGTGTTCTGCAACAATTCGGGTTACTGTATCAGTGAATAATGAATAGTGGAAAGGTATGCCGTCATGCTGAATTTATTTCAGCATCCCCTGGAAAACGTTTTATGAAATCCATGATATTCTGCAACAATTCGGGTTACTGTATCAGTGAATAATGAATAGTGGAAAGGTATGCCGTCATGCTGAATTTATTTCAGCATCCCCTGGAAAACGTTTTATGAAATCCATGATGTTCTGCAACAATTCGGGTTACTGTATCAGTGAAAAATGAAAAATGAATAGTGAAAAGTGAACAGTTAATAGTGAACAGTTGAATTGGAAATAGAGAATTGGAAATAGAGAACAGTGATAAGAGAACAGAGAATATTAAAAAAAGAAAGTTGAAAACTTTTAGCCGTTCTAAGCCCGAAGGGCTTGAATTTAAAAGGATCGGGATTAAAAAATTAATATTGCAACGAACAATAATTTAGACAGATGTTTAACCTTAACAATTTAATTCGCCCGAACATAAGGAGCCTGAAACCATATTCCTCAGCCCGCGACGAGTTTAGCGGCGAAGCAAAGGTTTTTTTAGACGCGAATGAGAACAGCCTGGGATCGCCTTTAACCAAATGGTATAACCGGTATCCCGATCCACACCAGGTACAATTAAAACAAGCCATTGGGGTGGTCAAGTCGGTTGATCCTGACAAAATATTTTTAGGTAACGGCAGCGATGAATGTATAGATCTTCTATACCGTTGCTTTTGCAATCCCGGCAAAGACAACATCATTATCTGTCCGCCTACGTATGGAATGTACGAGGTGAGCGCTAATATAAACGATGTGGCTATACGCAAGGCCCCTTTATCAGACAATTTTCAGCTCGACCTGGTTCACCTTGAAAACCTTGCGGATGAAAACACGAAGATCATCTGGATCTGTTCGCCGAATAATCCCTCGGGTAATTCGATCGACCGCGCCGACATAGAATCAGTTTTGAACAATTTTAATGGCCTGGTGGTGATTGATGAAGCCTATATCAATTTTTCGCGCCATAAATCATTTATACAGGAACTGAGTGATTACCCTAACCTGGTGGTGCTGCAAACTTTTAGCAAAGCTTGGGGACTTGCAGGTTTGCGCCTGGGTATGGCATTCGCCTCAGTGGAAATAATAAATGTTCTTAACAACGTAAAGCCGCCTTATAATATCAGCCAGCCAACGCAGGATCTGGCCTTAAAGGCATTGGAAGAGGTGGGCCAGGTGAACGACATGATCAAAGAACTGGTTCAAATGAGGGTAGCTTTAAAAGCAATTTTAGAAAAGATTCCGGGTGTAGAAAAAGTCTTTCCTTCAGATGCCAACTTTTTACTGGTAAGGGTGAAAAAAGCCAGAAAGTTATATGAATTTTTATTGACGGAGGGCATTGTGGTAAGAGATAGAAGTAATGTGACTCTTTGCGAAGACTGCCTTAGGATCACCATCGGCACTGAAGAAGAAAACACCCGTTTGGTGGAGGCATTGTGCGACTGGCATGTAATGAATGTAAAACAAATGACTGCTGAAAAGCAATCATGACATTGGAAAAGGGTTTATCGTTTTTAATTTTGATTGATCATTGCCTTTACCATTCCGGCCGATTAATGCCCTGTAAAACAAACCGGTCGATTATAAACGCATCTGTGGTGTCTCAAACATAATGAAACAGATTATGAAGAAAATCTTTATCTCGGGTTGTTTAGTAACATCTATAACAATTGCCTTGTTTGCTCAAACCAGGCAGTCGGTTCCCAGGGCAGTACTTGAAAGGGGACAATTTGTGTACGAAGCCACCTGTCTTGCCTGCCACCAGGCCAATGGGAGCGGGATTCCGTTTTTAAATCCCCCTTTAAAAGGCAAGTATATTGATGGTGACAAGTCTGCATTAATTAATGTTGTGCTGAAAGGTTTGAATGAAGAGATTGAAATTGATGGCGTCAATTACAATAATCCGATGCCTTCGTTTGCACAATTAGCCGACCAGGAAATAGCCGATGTGCTTACCTATGTAAGAAACAGTTTCGGAAATAAAGGCGCTTTAATTTCTGCGGGGCAGGTTAAAGCAGAGCGGGCTAAACTTAAATAGTTTACAAATAGCAAATAAAGCTTTTAAATATTAAACCGTACTAATTTTGAAACGAGTTCTCTTTATCGACCGCGACGGCACCTTAATTAACGAGGCACCGCCCACCTACCAGATCGACAGTTTTAGCAAGCTGGAATTTTATCCTTACATGTTTAAATATATGAACCTGGTAGCCGCCGAACTGGATTATGAACTGGTAATGGTCAGCAACCAGGATGGATTGGGAACGGATTCTTTTCCCGAAGGCACTTTTTCGCCGGTGCATGATTTTATTATGACCAGCCTCGAAAACGAAGGCATACATTTTAGCGATGTACATATAGACCGCACCTTTGCCGCCGATAATATACCCACCCGTAAACCGGGGATTGGCATGTTTACAAAATACCTGGACAATGCCGGGTACGATATACCCAACAGTTTTGTGGTAGGCGACCGCATAACCGATGTGCAACTAGCCAAGAACCTGGGCTGTAAAGCTATCTGGATAAACAACGATCCAAACCTGGGCGGCGCAGAAATTAGTGATGCCAGGGCAGAACTGGAGAGCGTGATCGCGCTGGAAACAACATCGTGGAAAGAAATTTACGAGTTCTTAAAACTTGGGCTACGGATCGTTCATCACGAGCGCAATACCAATGAAACTAAGATCAGCATCGACCTAAACCTGGATGGCAGCGGAAAGGCCTCTATTGATACCGGGCTGGGTTTTTTCGACCATATGTTAGACCAGATTGCCCGCCATGGAAAAATGGATCTGCAAATCACCACAAAAGGTGACCTGCATATCGATGAGCATCATTCCATAGAAGATACCGGTATAGCGCTGGGGGAAGCTTTTGCCAAAGCGCTGGCCGACAAAAGAGGTATGGAACGTTATGGTTTTGCTTTACCTATGGATGAAGCGGAAGCTAAAGTATTGATTGATTTTGGCGGCCGCAACTGGATTGTCTGGAACACTGAATTCAAACGTGAGAAGGTTGGGGAGATGCCCACCGAAATGTTTTTCCACTTTTTTAAATCGTTTAGCGATGCGGCAAAATGCAACCTCAATATAGAGTGCCGCGGCGATAACGATCACCATAAAATTGAGGCTATTTTTAAAGCTTTTGCCAAGGCGATAAAAATGGCGGTAAAGCGCGATCCCTTCAATAATTATTTACCCTCTACCAAAGGCGTTTTATAAATCTTTCCTGCTTTTATTACAAGCGTCACTTTGCGAATGGCTCTAATGTCTTCCGCAGGGTTGCCTTGTACCGCTATTATATCGGCTGCAAGCCCCTTCTTTAAACGGCCTATTGCATGCGCATAGCCAAATACATCTGCATTTATTGAGGTGGCTGAGCGTAACACATCCAGTGGCGGCATACCATAGTCAACCATTATTTCCAATTCGCGGGCATTGTCACCATGCGTGTAAACGCCCACATCGCCGCCCATACAAATCGTAACGCCTGCCTTTAAAGCAAGTTGAAACGTCTTTCTTTTCGCAGTAATTCCTGCAGGCTCCGGATCCACTCTTTTTTTCCAGCCGCGGTATTGTGCATTGGCATCTCCGGCGGCAAGCGTCGGGCACAATGCCACTTTCTTTTGCTTCATCAATTCAAATACTTCTGTCGTTCCCGCATCTCCATGTTCAATCGTACGTACGCCAGCCATAATGGCGCAGCGCATACCTTCAGGGCTGCTTGCATGCGCCACCACTTGTCTGCCACCGCTTTGTGCGATCGTAACTGCGGCGGCAATTTCACCGATCGTAAAAGTGGGTGCAACTTCGCCCGATTTGCCCCACGGGTAATCTGCATAAACTTTTATAAGATCGGCGCCATGGGCTATCTGGGTTCTCACTTCATTTGCCATTTCGTCGGCTCCTGATACCTCCGCTGCGCCCTGGTGCAAGTCGATATCGGCATTTTCTGAACGGGGGCCATAGGTGCCTTTTGCTACAATGGCGCGGGTGGCGATAATCATACGGGGGCCTGGTATAACTCCTTTTTCAATGGCCGATTTTAAACCCGCATCATCGTACATAGCACCTTCGGTTCCAAGGTCTCGTACGGTAGTAAAACCAGCTTGCAAGGTTGAGCCGGCGTGATTAACTGCACGGGCAACTCTTTCTGCCCGGCTTTCATTTAATACCTGGTCATTCCAGGCAGTTTCGTTGTAGGGATGCAATAATAAATGGCTATGGCCTTCAATTAAACCGGGTAACAACGTGGCTCCTTCAAAGGTTTTTATAACGGTATTTGCAGGATAATTTTTTATCAAACCTGCTTCTTCTATTTGATCGTTTTTTATTAAGACCGACCAGCCCGTATGCATCGCCTCCCCATCAAAAACCCTGTCAGCCTTCAACAGAATATAATGATCGGTTTGGGCCTGTAAGGTATTGGCTGTAAACGCTACTAATAATAGTAAATATTTCATAACCATTTTTTAATTTTTAAATTAGTTAGCGGCTTATAGTTTATTGTCGCTTGAGTAATGTAAACTAAGCAATTGTTGAAAATATGCTGTTATAGGATATATACAAGAAAGCGGCATCCATTAACTAATGTATATCTTTAAACGAAACCTAAATCTTTAAAATCATGATCTTTATAGTTTTTGCCGTTATTGCATTTTTTGCTTCAATGGTATTAAAAAAAATGGATTATCCGGCGCCTAAATACAGTTCGCCGCTGCGGTTGGTGTCAATCGGCCTGCTTGTAGTTGGCATTCTGACTGCATGTGTTAAGCAAATTGATGCAGGCCAGGTAGGCGTTCAATTGTTGTTTGGAAAGGTCAAACAAAACGTGCTGTTGAGTGGACTTAATTTTATAAATCCACTGGTGGTGGTAGATGCCGTTGATGTAAAAACCCAGAATTATACCATGAGTGGTATGAACGATGAAGGCAACAAAACAGGCGACGATGCCATCAGGGTGCTTACAGCCGATGGCCTGGAAGTGGTGATAGACCTGAGTGTTTTGTATCGTGTGTTAGGCACGCAGGCGCCTAATATCGTAAGAGAAACCGGCCTTGATTACCGCGATAAGATTGTTCGCCCCGTTACCCGTACACGTATAAGAGACAATGCGGTCTATTTTACGGCGATCGATTTGTATAGTACTAAACGCGATCAATTTCAAACCCGCATTTTTACAACCATCGATGCTGATTTTAAAAAGCGCGGATTGGTATTAGAGCAATTATTGGTTAGAAATATCACGCTTCCGGCCAATGTAAAAACCTCTATCGAAGAAAAAATTAAAGCCGAGCAGGATGCCCAGAAAATGGAATTTGTGCTGCAGAAAGAAAAACAGGAGGCAGAGCGTAAAAGAGTAGAAGCCCAGGGTATTGCAGATTATCAGCGTATCATCAACACCGGTTTAACCAGTAACCAGTTGCAGTACGAGCAAATAAAGGCCTACAAAGAGATAGCGTTATCACCTAATTCGAAAGTATTGATAATGGGAAGCAGCAAAAACCCGATCATCTTTGATGCCAAAGAAAAATAAGATTGGCGGGCTCTTATGGCCGATGATGATATAAATTGAAATTGCTTTAAAATTAAACAGCCGCTCCTGTTAAAGGGCGGCTGTTTGGTATTAATAATATCGGGCTTTTTATTTTTTAGATCTGGATGTTTCATTTACCCGTTGAAAAGTTAGCGTTTTGCCGATCCATGAAAAGCCGATAAATCCTCTTACAAACAATGTTTGATCATCTTTCAGTTTCATGTAACTTTTATATTCCTTACCGTCTTCGGGATTATACACTTTACCCCCCACCCATTCTTCTTCTTCGTATAAGAAATCGCGTAACATAACCAGACCTAATAATGTTTTTGTGCTTCGTTGTTTATCTGGATTTTTAGTGTCAAGGTAAGGTTTGCCAAATTCGTCGTGCGTCTTTTTCAACCAAACCAGTTTTCCAAAATATTTGCCGTTTTCTTTATAAATTTCAACATAGCCTTTGCCACTGGGGTTACGCCATATGCCTATGATGTCATCTTCATGTGCCATTGCAATAGTGGAAAAAACGAATATTGAAAGGCAAAATAGGGTAAGGTGCTTAATCATAGTAATAGGTTAATGGGTAATGTACTTTTTGTAGAACTACCAGAAAAATTTATCTTATAAAACCAGAAAATCTATTATAAGCAGATTGTTTGTAATGTTTCAAATAATAATAAGTGCTAACTATCTGTAAATAAACCCATCAGCCATAAAATTGCTCCTGTTTATCAGCCTTTGCAACGCCAGTCTGTCTTTGTGGCCGCCTGTTTTAAGCGCCGTATCTTATATTCTTAACGATTTTTTTTCTGCAATAGTATATTTTACCAGAGTTTGTTGCTAATTACAAATTGTGATATTGGCCGCAGATGTTAGAGAGAATCAATTTCATGGCATCAACGGCAAATTATTATTTGTTTGTAAAACAAATGTGTACCATATTTGCATCTCAATGAAAGAAAACAGCTTAAATAACAATTGGTGGCACGGTATCTCCTTTCCGGGGTAGCTGTGTATTGCTATTGTTGTTTTCAACATATCAAAACCCCGGCAAACATGCCGGGGTTTTTTCATTGTTAAAAAATGAAACATCCTGTAAAAAGCCTTGAAAAGGCTTTGATCTTTAAACGATAATTGAAAAATGAAGCCAATTGTATTTGAAACCATTTGTACCAAAATGCTGGCCGATGTTTATACTCCGGTAGGAATCTATCTGCGTTTACGCGATCGTTTTCCCGGCAGTATATTATTGGAAAGCACCGATTTTCACGCAAGCGAAAACAGTTTTTCATACATCTGTCTGCAGCCCATTGCCGGCATTGAAGTAAGCACACCGGATAGTTTTGAGTTTAAATATCCAAATGAGCCGGTCATTAGAAAAAGCCTTTCAGGTAAAGCGGCTGTGGTAAACGAACTGGATACTTTTTTGAAGCGGTTTCAACCGGCCAGCAAATGCGACATACCCGTTGCGCAAGGTTTATTTGGCTATACCACCTACGATGCTGTTCAGTTTTTTGAAGAAGGGTTGCACCTTCCTGCTGAGAGCAGTAAACAGCCCAATGCCATCCCATTAATGCGATATCGTTTGTATCAGTACGTGATTGCAATAAATCATTACAAAGACGAATTATACATCTGCGAAAACCAGGTGAAAGGATTGCAAAGTGATATTGAACTGATAACATCGATCATAAAAAGCAAAGACATTCCTCAATTTCCTTTTAGTTCAACGGGAGACGAAACTTCAAATCTTACCAATGAGCAGTACATTGATATTGTAAATAAAGGAAAAGAAAGTTGTCACAGGGGCGATGTCTTTCAGATTGTTTTAAGCAGGCGTTTTCAACAAACATTTACCGGCGATGAATTTAACGTGTACCGGGCGCTGAGAACGGTTAATCCCAGCCCTTACTTGTTTTATTTTGATTACAATGATTACCGGCTGATGGGTTCATCGCCCGAAAGCCAATTGATCATTAATAAAAGCAAAGCCATTGTGCACCCCATAGCGGGCACTTTTAAACGGACCGGAGATGATGAACAGGATGAGTTGCTTGCAGAAAAATTATTAAAAGATCCTAAGGAAAATGCCGAGCATGTTATGCTGGTTGACCTGGCCCGCAACGATCTTAGCCGTTATGCCGACAATGTTAAAGTGGACAGCTATAAAAAAATTCATTTTTACAGTCATGTTATTCATATGGTGAGCGAGGTGACCGGCACTCCAAAACCAGGAACCAATCCCTTTGAACTGTTGGCGGCAACTTTTCCGGCTGGTACATTAAGCGGGGCCCCCAAGGTGAGGGCCATGCAATTAATCAACCAATATGAACCAACCCCACGCAGTTATTATGGCGGTGCAATAGGGGTGATTGGTTTTGATGGACAGTTGAACCACGCCATCATGATACGTAGTTTTTTAAGTAAAGAAAACACCCTTTATTACCAGGCAGGCGCGGGTATAGTTGCTGCAAGCAATGCCGAAAGCGAACTGCAGGAAGTAAATAACAAGCTGAATGCTTTAAAAACGGCAATCAAATTGGCGAATTCTATTTCTGATTTAAAATATAGCTTTTTTAAATTTTGCCTGTAAAGGCATTCTTTAAGGGCGGGTTTTTAAAATATTAATTAACCAAAAAGCAAACCCAGGGAAACATAAATATTGTTTCGCTGATAGAAGTCGGCCACTTCAGGCATATTTAGGAGAGTGTTTATGAAAATATTAGTTTTTGATAATTACGACAGTTTCACCTACAATCTGGTTCATTTGGTAGAAAAGATAATCGATGTAAAGGTGGATGTTTACCGCAACGACCAGATCGCCATTGAGGAGATCAGGAAATATGACAAAATTATTTTGTCGCCCGGGCCGGGTATTCCCTCAGAGGCAGGTTTGCTGCTGGATGTGATCAGGGAATATGCTGCTTCAAAATCGATCTTAGGCGTTTGCCTGGGCCATCAGGCAATTGGAGAAGCTTTTGGCGGAACTTTACAGAACCTCGATAATGTTTTTCACGGCGTGGCCACTCCATGTACCATAATCGCAAAGTCTAAATTATTTGAAGGATTACCAACAACAATCGAGGTGGGGCGTTACCATAGCTGGGTGGTTACCGATGAGAATTTTCCGGAGGAATTGGAAATTACTGCCCGCGACGAAAATAACTTTATCATGGGCCTTCAACATAAAAAATACGATGTGCAGGGAGTGCAGTTTCACCCCGAAAGCGTATTAACGCCAGAGGGTGAAAAAATTATTTCGAACTGGCTAAAGCAATAAGTTGCTACAGATAATCACGATTTTTAAACAGCTTAAATCACTGGCTGATTTAGGTTTAAATTTCCCCTGAGGGGGCATGGTGCATGAAAAAAATATTACAGCATTTATTTGAACACAAAACGCTTAGTCGCCAGCAAGCCAAAGAAGTATTGGTTAATATAAGCAAGGGGATTTACAACGAACATGAGGTAACCGCTTTTGTAACCGTTTACCTGATGCGCAGCATTACTATTGATGAGCTGCAGGGTTTTCGGGATGCTTTGCTGGAGTTATGCGTAAGCGTTGACCTTAATGGCTACCAGTTAATGGACATAGTAGGTACCGGCGGCGACGGAAAAAACACCTTCAATATATCTACGTTGTCTTGTTTTGTGGTGGCCGGCTCAGGACAAAAAGTTGCCAAACATGGTAATTATGGCGTAACATCCACCAGCGGGTCAAGTAATGTGATGGAGCAACTGGGTTATAAGTTTAAAAACGATTCGGGAGCGCTGAAGAAAGAAGTTGAAGAGGCAAATATCTGTTTCCTGCATGCGCCCATGTTTCACCCGGCTTTAAAAGCGGTGGGTGTAATAAGAAAAAACCTGGGTGTAAGAACGTTTTTTAATATGCTGGGCCCAATGGTCAACCCTGCAAAACCAGATTACCAGTTGGTAGGAGTGTATAATCTTGAGATGGCACGAATTTACAATTACCTGCTGCAGCAAACCGGCAAACCATTTACAATTATTCACAGCCTTGATGGATATGATGAGATTTCGCTTACCGGGGATACAAAAGTGATAACTGCCAATGGAGAAAAGGTGCTGACGCCCGAAGAAATTGGCAAACGCATGGTGCAGCCGCAGGATATTTATGGGGGAAACAGCGTTGAAGAAGCGGCCAAAATATTCTCAAAGATCATAAAGGGCGAAGGTACTTTTGCCCAAAATGCCGTGGTATTGGCTAATTCAGCTATGGCCTTGCATTGTTCGGGCAAATATTCGTCGTACAACCAGGCATATGAAGCTGCGGTTGAAAGTCTTGAAAGCGGAAAAGCAAATGACTGTTTGCAAAAGCTGGTGGCGTTACAGTAGGGAGAAGGCAGAAGGGAGAAGGCAGGAGGGAGAAGGCAGAAGGCAATAGGCAAATGGCAATAGGCAATAGGGAGAAGGCAGGAGGGAGAAGGCAGTAGGGAGAAGGCAGTAGGGAGAAGGCAGGAGGGAGAAGGCAGAAGGCAATAGGCAAATGGCAATAGGCAGAAGCGAGAAGGCAGGAGGGAGAAGGCAATAGGCAAATGGCAATAGGCAATAGGGAGAAGGCAGGAGGGAGAAGGCAGAAGGGAGAAGGCAATAGGCAAATGGCAATAGGCAGAAGGGAGTGAATAACGAATAATGAATAATGAAGAAGGATACACTAAAATTAAATGTAGTTTTCTTAAGCCTGAAAGGCTGAAATATCCATAGCCGTGGGTACAGCCCACGGAAAAGAAATAGCAGATGAACACAAGCCCTGTAAGGGCGTAATAGAAGCGGACAATAGGGTGGAAAGAAGAAGGCAATAGGCAAATGGCAATAGGCAATAGGGAGAAGGCAGAAGGCAATAGTCAAATAGCAATAGGCAGGAGGCAATAGGCCAATGGCAATAGGCAGAAGGCAAAAGGGAGAAGGGGAAAGACAAAAGTCAATAGGCAGAAGGGAGTGAATAACGAATAACGAATAGTGAATAATGTAGAAGGATGCACTATAGTTAAATTGTAGTTTTCTTAAGCCTGAAAGGCTGCAATATCATAGCCGTGGGTGCAGCCCACGGAAAAAGAAAGAGGAGATGATCAAAAGCCCTGTAAGGGCGTCATAGAAGCGGCAATAGGGTGGAAGGCAATAGGCGAAAGGCAAATAGGCAAAAGGAAGAAGGTAAAAGGCCAATGGCAAAAGGCAGAGGGTTTAGGGCAGAAGGTGAAAGGCATAAGGCATTGGGAAGAACATGGAGAGAATAAATAGAAAGGAATAGGAATAAAGATGTCGGGAGATTGTTACAAAGGAGTTAGAATCGAAAAATAAAAAAGTAATAATGCCGGCTCAATCTGGATTTAGGGTGATATTCAAAATTAAAAACAAAACATTCATTGAATATTCTTGATAATATTATTGCAGCCAAGGTGGACGAAGTACGGCAGCGAAAGACGTTGGTTACCGTTAAACAATTAGAGGGCTTCCCTTATTTTGATAGCCCGTGTGCATCGCTGGTATCCAATTTATTAGTCGAAAACGGAACCGGTATTATAGCAGAATTTAAAAGAAAAAGTCCATCGAAAGGGGTGATAAATGATGGAGTAGAGATTGGCCCGGTGGTGGAAGCCTACGATGCGCATGGCGCTGCGGGTATCTCCATTTTGACCGACGAACACTTTTTTGGAGGCACCATGGAGGATGTGCTTTATGCCCGCAACATAGTAAAGACACCTATTTTGCGCAAAGATTTTATGATTGATGAATACCAGGTGATTGAAGCAAAAGCCATTGGAGCCAGTGTAATTTTACTGATAGCAGCGTGCCTTTCGCGCCAAAGAGTAAAGGAATTGGCGATTTTTGCTAAGAACCTGGGACTGGAAGTATTGCTCGAAATTCATAACCACGACGAATTAGACCATATTTGCAATGAGGTGGACCTGGTGGGTGTCAATAACCGCGACCTTAAAACCTTTACGGTAGATGTGCAAAGAAGCGTTGAATTGGCCGGGCAAATTCCACCAGAAAAGATTAAGATATCGGAGAGCGGTATCAGCGATCCAGACACCATTATTTACCTTAAAAACTTTGGTTATAAAGGGTTTTTAATTGGTGAAAATTTTATGAAACAACCAGAACCATCGATTGCTTTTGCTGATTTTGTAAATCAACTTAAAGCGAAGCTTAATGAGAATTAAAGTCTGTGGTAATACCAGCCTTGCACAAATGCATCAATTAGGCGAAATGGGCGTTCAGTTTGCCGGTATGATTTTTTACCATAAATCGCCGCGTTTTATTATGCGGCATCTAAAAGGTTTTGAGGTAAAGAAGGAAAAACTGAAAGTGTTTAAGATAGGGGTTTTTGTAAATGCCACCTACGATGAAGTGATGAACCATGTAGATAATTTTGGACTGGATATGGTCCAGTTACATGGTGATGAAACCCCTTATTTCTGCGAAAAGATGTCGAATTATATTTCGGTGATAAAAGCTTTCAGAGTTACGGCAGATGACAATCTTGAATGGAAAATAAAAAATTATTACAACGATACCGACATGTTTTTGTTTGATACAGAGGGTGCGGGATATGGTGGCACGGGTCACAAATTTGATTGGAATAAATTAAAGGGATTAAACATAGGGAAAAGCTTTTTAATTGCCGGTGGAATTTCGCCTGACGACGTGGACAATTTAAAGGAATTCGCGAAAGACCCCGTTGCGAAAGATCTTTTTGCTGTGGATATAAACAGCAAATTTGAAGTTTCGCCAGGGGTAAAAGATTTGGACAAAGTCCGCAAATTTGTAAAGGATCTAAACGGATAATTCAATTGGCAATCTTAAACTGCCGGTTAAAATGCATACATGATGAAACATGAAATGATTGAGATGGAAGAATTAAATTATTATTCCCCTGCTGAAAAAGGCAGTTATCGTTCGCCCGACGAATACGGTTATTACGGCAAATTTGGTGGAGCTTATATACCAGAGATGCTGTTTCCCAATGTAGAGGAGCTAAAGACCCGCTATCTGGAGATAATGGCCGAAACATCTTTCCAAAACGAGTATAAAGCATTGCTGAAGGATTATGTAGGCAGGCCGACACCGTTGTTTTTTGCAGAGCGTTTAAGCAAACAGTTCAATACTTCCATTTACCTTAAAAGGGAGGACCTTTGCCACACTGGTGCCCATAAAATAAATAATACCGTTGGCCAGATTTTACTCGCATTGCGCCTGGGCAAGAAACGCATTATTGCAGAAACAGGTGCCGGTCAGCACGGGGTGGCAACCGCGACTGTTTGTGCTTTAAAGGGAGTTGAGTGCGTGGTGTATATGGGCGAAAAAGATATTGAACGCCAGGCGCCCAACGTTGCCCGTATGCAAATGTTGGGGGCGAAAGTTGTACCGGCAGTTAGCGGCAGCAAAACCTTAAAAGATGCAACCAACGAAGCCATTAGGGCATGGATAAATAACCCGGTAGATACGCATTATATTATCGGCAGCGTGGTGGGGCCGCATCCTTATCCTGACATGGTAGCACGTTTTCAAAGTATTATCAGCGAAGAAATGAGGTGGCAGTTAAATGAAAAAACCGGAAATGAATTACCGACCCATGTTGTTGCCTGTGTAGGCGGAGGCAGTAACGCGGCCGGTGCATTTTATCATTTTATGGATGAGCCAGCCGTGCAATTGATAGCTGTAGAAGCGGCAGGTCTTGGCGTAAACAGCGGAATGAGTGCGGCAACTACACAGTTAGGCCGGCCGGGAATATTACACGGCAGTAAAAGCCTGCTGATGCAAACCGAAGACGGGCAGGTTACCGAACCGCATAGCATATCGGCGGGGCTCGATTACCCGGGCATTGGACCAATGCATGCGAATTTATATACCAGCGGCCGGGGAACATTTTTAAGTGTAACCGATGATGATGCCTTGAAGTCAGCATTTGAAGTAAGTAAACTGGAAGGCATTATTCCGGCGCTGGAAACGGCCCATGCGTTTTCGGCATTAAAACAACTGAACCTGAAAAAAAGCGACCAGGTAATTATTTGCCTCAGCGGTCGCGGAGATAAAGATCTTTCGACCTATATGAAGGCGATGGATAAAATGTAATTAAGAAAAATGAAAAATATATTCGCAGCAATGCTTTTGGTCATGGCTTCGGGTTGTACCGAAGAACCGCATTTAAAATATAACCTGTCTTATGACAGAACTGCCGACGAGTGCAGCAGCGGCATATGGAACTATAAATTAACTTCCAATACCAACGGCGAGCGATTTGAGTTTAATCAATGCCTGCCGCAAGAGTATAAAGGTGAATTTACCGTTATTCGCCGGGCCGATACGCTGGTAGTATCTTTTCCTCCCGATACTGCCCGGATACCCGGCGCTTTATACAAAATGGTGCTGGATGTTGATGCATGGCCAAAATACAGCCATATATACCTGGGCAGCCAGTTGCTACAGGTTTCTAAAAAACAGTAGGCGATACATGGGCCTTTGTTTGTATTTGCTCATGTGTGGGTACGCTTTCAAGGTCCGGTTTTAAAAAGGGTAAACAATATAATAGGATTGGTTATTAATCTATAGTGATGACAAGAATTGAAGAATTTTTTATCAAAAAGAACGATCATATTTTAAATATGTATTGCACGGCGGGTTTTCCGCACCTTGAAAGCACCCTTGAGGTGATGGCGGCCTTTCAGCAAAATGGCGCCGATTTAATTGAACTCGGTATGCCTTACAGCGATCCCCTGGCAGATGGGCCGGTGATACAGCAGAGCAATTTAAGAGCCATTCATAATGGTATGACCATTGAAAAGCTTTTTGGTCAACTGCAACATATGAGGGCTACCATAAAGGTGCCGGTAATTATGATGGGCTACATGAACCCGGTTTTGCAATATGGATTTGAAAAATTTTGCTCAAAAGCGGCCGAAGTTGGTATCGATGGTTTGATACTGCCCGATCTGCCTATGTATGAATATGAAACGGAATATGGTGCCATTATCAAAAAGTATAACCTGAATTTTATTTTTTTGGTAACACCCGAAACCAAAGATGACCGGTTAAAGAAAATTGATGAATTGAGCTCAGGTTTTATTTACGCGGTATCGTCCTCATCCACCACCGGAAATAACAAAGACATTGCCGACCAGGAGCCTTATTTTAAAAAGTTGAAGGCAATGAATTTTAAGAATCCGCTGTTGGTAGGTTTTGGTATAAAAGACAAAACCACCTTTCAGGCGGCATGCAAACATACCAATGGCGCCATAATAGCAAGCGCTTATATAAAAGCTCTTGAGCATTCCTCCAACATTGGGGAAACAACAAAAAGCTTTATACAAAGTGTTTTATCATGAAGTTAGTAATCGTAAAATATAATGCGGGCAATATTCAATCGGTACTGTTTGCTTTAGAGCGGTTGGGAGTAGAAGCGTTGGTTACCGACAATGTGGAGGAAATTACATCGGCCGATAAAGTGATTTTTCCAGGGGTGGGCGAAGCGAGTACCGCCATGAATTACCTGCGCGAAAGAAAACTGGACTCAGTTATTTGTAACCTGAAGCAACCGGTTTTAGGAGTGTGCCTGGGTATGCAGCTCATGTGTTCGTACAGCGAAGAAAACGACACGACCTGTCTGGGAATTTTTGAAGAAAAAGTAAAGAAATTTAACTCGCCATCTATACACGATTTTAAAATTCCGCAGATTGGATGGAATAATATCTATGATCTTAAAACCCCTTTGTTTGATGGCCTGCAGGATGGTGGCTATTGTTATTTTGTACATGGATATTATGCAGATTTGGGTGAACATACCATAGCCACTACCGATTATATAAAACCATATAGTTCGGCCTTACACAAAAATAACTTTTACGGTGTGCAGTTTCATCCCGAAAAAAGCGCGGAGGTAGGACAGAGCATTCTGAGAAATTTTATTAATGCCCCCAACCCCTAAAGGGGAGAAGAGAGAGGAAGCCCCGGCCCTTAAAGGGAGAAGAGAGAGCGGAAGCCCCGGCCCTTAAAGGGGGAAGATAGAGAGGAAGCCCCGGCCCTAAAGGGAGGAGAGAGAGGAAGAAGTCCCCGGCCCTTAAGGGAGGAAGATGAGGAATCTAAGTGTTTATATTGGTTCTTAATTTTTGTTATAAAGTTTTATAAGTGAGAAAAGAAATGTTTTATGGAGCGGGTAATTTAATTTTTGAAAAGGCCGAGCAATTGAGAAATAACATTACTGCGGCAGAGGAACAACTTTGGAATTATTTGAGAGGTTCTCAATTGGGTGTAAAATTCCGAAGGCAGCATCCGGCGGCAATTTATGTGTTGGATTTTTATTGCGATGAACTACGATTAGCCATCGAAATCGATGGAAGTATCCATTACTTAGAGGACGTAAAGAAGAATGATACGATCCGGCAGCAAACACTTGAAAATTTAGGAATTTCATTTTTGCGTTTCACAAATACAGAGGTTCATTAAAATCCAGAATTAGTCATTCAAAAAATCAAACAATTGATAAGTAATCAGTCTAAAGGCTCCAATGGAAATTCATATTCGGAAGCTGTAAACAGCTCCCCTTTAGGGGCGGGGGGGCTAATTCCCGCCATCGACATCATTGACGGCAAGTGTGTGAGGTTGACGCAAGGGGATTATGCCCAAAAGAAAATTTACAACGAGCATCCGCTGGAGGTGGCCAAAATGTTTGAAGATGCAGGCCTTACAAGGCTGCACCTGGTTGATTTGGATGGTGCAAAAGATGGCGCTGTAAAAAACTGGAAAGTCCTGGAAAAAATTGCGACACAGACAAAACTGGTCATCGATTTTGGTGGTGGCATTAAAACGGAAAAAGATATAAAGGTGGTGTTTGAGTCCGGCGCTGCCTATGCCACCATAGGCAGCATCGCTGTAAAAGACGAACAACTTTTTTCGCATTGGTTGAGTGTTTACGGCCCGGGTAAGTTTTTGTTAGGTGCTGATGTTAAAGAAGAAAAAATAGCTATCCATGGATGGCTGGAAACAACGGAAATAGAAGTGGTTGATTTTATACAGAAATACCTTAAAAAAGGTGTAACGCAGATTTTTTGTACCGATGTTAGTAAAGATGGCAAACTCCAGGGGCCTTCAATAGATCTGTATAAAAAAATAATCGCCGAATGCCCGGGCATTGATTTAATAGCAAGTGGGGGCGTGTCATCCATAAGAGACGTAGAGGAATTAATAGTTATTGGCTGTAAAGGAATCATTATCGGAAAAGCTATTTACGAAGGAAGAATATCTTTAAAGCAATTGAAAGCGTTAATGGGGGTCCAGTCAACCCAGCCTTAAGTTAATAGGACGAATAAGGAGTAGTTGACCTAAAGAGTTTTAGAAAATTATAAAAAGAACCACCCATGTCAGATATAAGCACCCACAATGAATTTAATCCTGAGGCTTCAAACTCCCCTTTAGGGGCTGGGGGCTCAAGCTCCCCTTCAGGGGCTGGGGGCTTCGGCTCCCCTTTAGGGGCTGGGGGCTTTAACTCCCCTTTAGGGGTTGGGGGCGGGGTTTCTGGCGAACATGGCTTATGTAAACGTATCATCCCATGTCTTGATATTAAAGATGGCCGTACTGTTAAGGGCATCAATTTTGAAAATATTCGCGATGCAGGCGACCCGGTGGAGCTCGGTGCTTTGTATGCACAACAAGGAGCTGATGAATTGGTTTTTCTGGATATTACGGCGACCATTGAAAAGCGCAAGACCCTAAGTCAGCTGGTTAACCGTATTTCTCACAAAATTAATATCCCGTTTACTGTAGGCGGTGGCATTAGCAGTGTAGAAGATGTGCGTGTGTTACTTCAAAATGGCGCTGATAAAATTTCGGTTAACACTTCAGCTTTTAAAAATCCAACTTTATTAAATGATCTTTCAAAGGAATTTGGCAGCCAATGTGTTGTACTGGCAATAGACACTAAAAAAGAAGCCGATGGTGAATGGTATGTTTATCTGAACGGCGGTCGAACGAAAACCGAAACCAAATGTTTTGATTGGGCCAAAGAGGCCGTTGACAGGGGTGCCGGTGAAATTCTATTGACTTCTATGAACAGCGACGGAACCAAAAAAGGTTTTGCGATAGATATAACCCATCTTTTAGCTACGGAGCTGCCGGTGCCGGTAATTGCTTCAGGTGGTGCCGGAACAATGGAACATTTTAGTGAAGTTTTTACCGGGGGAAAAGCAGATGCCGCGCTGGCCGCCAGTATTTTTCATTTTAACGAAATTGCCATACCCGACCTTAAACGATATTTGCACGAACAAAACATAAGAATGCGGTTATAAGCTCTTTTATTTGAACTGAGAAGCCGTTACATTCTCTTAAAATATAATCATCACCCAAAATATACCTCTATTGAAACCAGATTTTGCTAAGTATGCCGATGGATTGGTGCCTGTCATCGTTCAGGATTTTAATACCCAAAAAGTATTAATGCTGGGTTTTATGAACCAGGAAGCCCTTACCCGAACAGAGGAAATTGGAAAAGTTACCTTTTACAGCCGCAGCAAAAGCCGGTTATGGACTAAAGGAGAGGAGAGTGGCAACTTTTTGATGATCAAGGAAATATTGAACGATTGCGACAGCGATACGCTTTTAATAAAGGCCGAGCCTGTTGGGCCGGTTTGCCATACCGGTGCCGATACGTGTTTTAGCGAGGTTAATCATTCTGAAAGCTTCTTATCGTACCTGGAACACATTATTGATTTGCGAAGGCAGGTGGCACCTTCTGAATCTTATGTTGCCAGCCTTTTTGCCAAGGGAATTAATAAAATAGCCCAGAAGGTGGGCGAAGAAGCGATAGAACTGGTGATTGAGGCTAAAGATGATAATGAAGAGCTTTTTTTGGAGGAAGCCGCAGACTTGATGTTTCACTATTTGCTTTTGCTTAACGCCAAAGGCTATAAATTGCAGGATGTTACCCGTATATTAAAAAAGCGTCATTCAAATTAGTATGAAAAAGTTGTTGTTTTTATTGGTTTTACCTGTATATTCTTTCGCTCAGCCTTCATCAAAACCTGTAGAGGTAAATGCCAATTTTTCGGTTTCAGGAATGGTTACCGGCCTGCCCGATAGCACGATGGTTTTTTTGGTTCGGCCAGGCAGCACCAATATGCTGGCGGTTGATTATGCAAAAAATGGAAAATTCAATCTTTTTGGAAATGTAGATGTTGCAGACTTGTACCAATTGTCTTTTATTGGCTATAAGGAGGCAAATGAGGTGTTTTTAGATCAGTCGCAATTAACTGTTTCGGGTAATGTAAACGAATTAGGTAAATTAAAAATAAACGGTACCGGCGCCCAGAAAGATTTTGGTATTTATCGCAGCCGCTTTGATGTAGTCAAGAATAAATTGAACGCATTGGTAGCTAAAATTAACCAGACAACGCCTGGTGCTGGCCGTGACTCACTCATCAACTCATTTGAGAAAAGCAAGCAATCTGTTTTGAACCTGGTAGATGCATTTGTAAAAGAGAAGCCTTCGAGCCCGGTAAGTGCATTCGTGGTGTACATTACCAGTCCGGTTAACGAAGATCCGGCCGGGTTGGAAAAACGTTATAAAATGCTGGGAGAAAAAGCTAAGGAAGGGTTCTATGGCAACGAGATTGCAAAAATGATCGAATCTTCAAAAGTTGGGATGGTAGGTACTTTAGCGCCTGATTTTACCCAAAACGATACAGCAAATGTACCTGTGGCGCTTTCGTCGTTTAAAGGTAAATATGTACTGGTCGATTTTTGGGCCAGCTGGTGTGGCCCCTGCCGTATGGAAAACCCTGCTGTCGTAAATGCGTACAACGCTTTTAAGGATAAAAATTTCACTATTTTAGGCGTTTCGCTTGATCAAAGCCGCGATAAGTGGTTACAAGCCATTAAAGCCGATAATCTGACATGGAGCCACGTAAGCGATTTGAAATATTGGCAAAATGCGGCCGCGCAGCTTTATCATATCCAGGGTATTCCCGCTAATATGTTACTCGATCCCAATGGCAAGATCATAGCCCGAAACCTGAGAGGAGAACAATTGTACAGCACTTTGCAGCAACTGTTGAATTAATTTATTAAGTCCAAATAATAAAAGGCTGTCTCATTAGATTGAGACAACTTTCTGTCCTAACCTGAATTAGGTTGACCATATTTTGGTTATTATATGGTTTTGTAATTACGTATATGTAGTGCTTGGTCTATTTTCTTTTTAACAACCAGCTTGTGTTTCCTTAGGCGCCCGCAATTTCAATTGCGCAATGTCTTATACCATCTCACAAATTCTTTGAAGAGAAGGCCGAATAAGACTCTGCTCTGATGTCGGGGTCCATTTCAGGAGACTCCAGCAAGACACACGGCCACTTTTGGCCAGGTGCTGTTAGGCGAAGGTTTTATTATTTGGTATTTCAACTGTAAATTCCGTTTCAATTTTTAAATTAGAACTAACACTGATCGTGCCTTTAAGCAGATCGACAGATTGTTTAACCATATATAATCCTAAACCTACTCCTCCACTTGAATCTTTATCAACCTGAAAATTGAGTTCAAACAACCTCGGAATATTTTCTTTCTTGATTCCTATTCCATTATCTTTTATTTTAAGGATTGCTTTGTTTTCTTCTGTTCGAAAGAAAACTTCTATAATTTTTTTACTTTTCTCCGGATCACAATATTTAATAGCGTTAGTTAATAGATTTGTAATAACAGAGCGAAATTCAATGTGATTTGTATAAAATTTCTCATTTTCTCCCACGTCTGGTTTAACTTCTATTGAATTTACTTTTAAAAGCGGTTCTAAAGATTCAAGTTCTTTTTGTAGTAAAATGTCAAAATCTAAATAGTTATTGGTTGAACCGGAGGAGCTATAATGCAAAGTTTCCTTAATAAACGAGTTTAAGTTAATGCTACTCTTATTGATTAAGTCTAAATACATTTTTATTGACCCAATATCACTTTCTTCTTTTGATATATTTATTAAACCCATAATTGAGTTTAATGTCCCTTGAATATCATGAGCAATTTTATAAATTGATGAATTGAGTCTTTTATTAATAATCTGTATTGTTTCGTTATTCCTTTCGACCTCCATTTCACCAAGCTTTCGCTTGGTAATATTAATATGCATTACCAGCGTTAACTTATCATTTGTTAAATGTCTGGATGCTCTTAAGATAAACCATCTTTTTTCAGTCGGCGAGTGACAAGGATATTCTAATTCAAACATCTCTCTTTCTCTGGCAATAACTTCTCGGATTCCAAGACTTGCGTTTGACGTTAAGCCAGAATCATTACCAACAACTCTGCCGCATACAGATAAATAATTTACTCCAACATTTGTTTCAGTTTCATTTCCTTCATTCTTCTTAGAAAAAAGTTTCCACGCTCTATTAACAAATATTATTAACCCTTCTGAGTTAATAACAGCAGCGGATTCTGTCATGGAGTCTAATATGTTAAAATACAGATTCATCATTCTTTACAAATATCCGCCGATTTCTGAATCTTTTAATTGATATCTTTTCCTTGCTGCAACTGTGATATTAGCTGTGCAACGTTGTTTTTATTAAGTTCATCGGGTGCCTGGGCCAGGCCTTTTTTAGCATAATCCAGCGCTTTTTTATAATCTCCCAAAGCTGAATAGCCCCTTGCCAATCCAATGTTAGTCGTATAAACATTTGGGTTCTTGTTGTAATTCATTTGAAATATTTCCAATGCCTCTTTTGCTTTTTTTGCTGCGATTAACCGGCGGGCATAATTGTGAAGCTCCAGCATTGTGGCTGCCGGCAATGCACTTTTCATAGTTGCATCTGCTTCGGCCTGCTTTCCCATCTTTTCTAAGATACCTGCTTTTGTGCTTGCATTAGTAAAATTAACTTCGCCAAACGGGCCTGAGATAGATTCGTTGGCCCATGTTAGCCCTTTGTCTAAATGCATGTGGTGATCGAGCGTATATTGGGCGGCCTGATTCAAAGCCTTTGAGTTAAATCCCTTTTCCGATCTTAATTCCCTGACAATTGATTCCATCTGGGTCTTTTCCAAATCTACTTCCACCTTAAATGGTAACCGGTATTTTTCCCACGTCAGAATGATTACCGCGCTATTAGGCATCTGTTCTGTAAATGCATAAGTCAGCCATTCTGTAGAGCGTTCGTTTTCTACCGGCGCAGCGGTTACACGAAGGGCATCTTCCTTTTCATCATAAAAATAGCTTCCCCAACTGGTGCTGTTCTTCGAAAAAATAAGTGTGCAATTGTTGGGATCGGTAGCTACAAAAAAGCCATACTTGCCGGCAGGTAAATCTTTACCGTTGATCTTTACATCGGTGCTGAATTCGATGTTCGTGTTTTCGTTAGCTCCCGCCCGCCAGGGGGCCGCCTTACTGGTTCCAAACCCCAGGTCGTTAAAACCATACGGCACCAATTGGCCAAAAATCTTGTCTTCACGCCCTTTTACTGCGGGCCGGTCGTAATGTATGGTTACATCGGTAATACCAATTTTTTCTCCTACCCAGGCTTTCTTATTTCCGCCATTGGGGGGCACTGTTAATTGTGAAAAACCATTGAGTGAAAAGGCGAGGGCAACAATCAGGATATATTTTTTCATTGCAGGTAGTTTTTTGTAAGCTAATGGAGACAAAGCAAAAATTGAAATCATTTTTATGAACGAAAATCCTGGCGGATAAAAGGTGTCAAAAAAGAACGGATGGACTCAGCTCAAAAGAAGGCAATTATTTTCGAAGGTATTTATTTGGCAGGTTAGGCGGAAAATAATGAATGCCCCAGGCGGCATTTATTAACGAAGATACCATGTGATAAATATCTTTTTCATCCCGCTGGAACTGTGGAAGAAGCCCCATGATTGCATAGCTAATTGGATTGACAGCGGGTATAAATGTTTCCCAATCATAATCCTTTCCCCAAACAATTCCTTTTACAGTATAAGTAAGGTCGGCAGACCACTCAATCAAAAGTTTCACCATATCAAAGTATTGGTTTGAATGCTGATTGACCGTATGAAAAACAGGCGTTTGACCGCCGAACCCATGCTCATCGAAACCTGCTTTTACGTTAATGTCAGCACCGGATTTTAAAAGCAGGCGGGCGCAGTTTACATGATTGAATTCGGCGCAAATGTGCAGCAGACTTGCTTCAAATATGGGTGTGAAAGCACATTTAAAGGTGTAACGACTGCCTAATAGATGGCTATTATGTGTCAGCAGATTTTCAAGTGTTTGGGCATCATCCATCAGCACAGCCAAAAGAGCTTTATCGTCGAAAATTAAACCGGACGCTGCAAATGCCTGTACACATTCTTTAAATTTTGTCCCTCTTGCATATTCGCTGATCAGTTCGTAGATGAGCGGCTGGTTATTAAAATGCATATTGGGATCGATCCCATGCTCAAAACATTCTATGATACCATCCACAGAGTGCAGCTCTATATCGGTAATAAGTTTTTGCAGGTAGTCCATGAGAACGAAGTTATTGGCGAACCGATTTTGAAGAAATGTGTTTCCGTATTTATCTACATCAGCTGCCTTTTATACATTTGTACAGCGTTTTCGTATCTATCTACATCAGCTGCCTTTTATACATTTGTACGGCGTTTTCATAGCCCAGGTACAAGGCATCGCAAACCAGGGCGTGACCTATTGAAACCTCGTCCAGATGCGGTATTTGTCTTGCAAAGAACTGCAGGTTTTGCAGGTCGAGATCGTGACCTGCATTAATGCCTAATCCTAGTTCATGGGCTCTTTTAGCCGCGGTTATAAAAGGGGCAATCGCTTTTTGTTGATTGATTAAATAACCGGTCGCATAACGCTCTGTGTACAATTCAATCCGGTCGGTGCCCGTTTCCGCAGCGCCTTCCACCATTTTTATGTCAGGATCCACAAAAATAGAAGTACGAATACCCGCTTTTTTAAATACTGCGATTATTTCTATTAGATAATTTTTATTCGTTATGGTATCCCAGCCATGGTCGCTGGTCAGTTGCCCCAAATTATCGGGTACCAGCGTAACCTGGTGCGGTTTTATTTCAAGCACCAGGTCAACAAATTTTTGTTCGCGGCAGTTGCCTTCAATATTAAATTCGGTTTTGATGGCAGGCTTTATGGCTCTTACGTCGCTGTACCTTATATGCCTTTCATCGGGGCGGGGATGAACTGTTACCCCGTCGGCACCAAATCTTTCGGCATCCAGGGCGGCCTTTAAAACATTGGGATTATCGCCGCCGCGACTATTGCGAATGGTAGCGAATTTGTTGATGTTTACGCTCAATTTAGTCATGGTGCAAAGGTAAGAAGATTACCCGCCTTTTTGCCGGGGGTAGCATTTTCGGGTGCAGCGCAATGGGATGTTTAACCAGCATTTGAAGTAAGAGGTGCAGCGCACCGAGATACCAACCAGGCGGGTGGTTTCGATATTCAGAATGCTGTTTGTTTCGCTAATATTCCGGTGCGCTGCACCTTGCAAAAAACTTGTCCATTTCGGGTTCTACAAATATTCCGGTGCGCTGCACCTGGAACGGTTTCTAATAAATTGGCGAATAACCGATGGTTGAAACGCTATTATGTTGATTGGATATTCCGGTGTGCTGCATCGGATAAAACGATAAAACCTCTTTACTGCTAAAAATTGTTGTCGCCAATTATCCTGCTTTTCGGCATTGGGAAATTTGGAGGTGCAGCGCACCGCTAATATTTGTAGAATGAAAAAGTAAAGGAAATTCAGAAGGTGCAGCGCACCGAAATATTAAATTCTGCGAGCGGCCAACGGTTACATCTCATGGTATTTTTTGGATATTCCGGGGCGCTGCACCATAATAAAAAGGAACTCTGAATATCTATAAGTTGCAACGCCAATTACAGCCTTAAGTCATCTCCTTCTTTCAGCGCTTCCTGTTGGATAAATCTTCTTAATTTTGATCCATGAAAATTGCACTCCAATATTTAAGTGACATAAATGGAAACACCCAAGCTGTTCAGTTGCCGCTGACCGAATGGAAAAAGGTGCTTAATAAGCTAAAGAAATATGAACAAGCCCTAAAATTAAGGTCCGATTTAAAAGAAGCACTTGAACAAGTTGCTATTCTTAAACAAACAAAAGGACCAAAACAGACACTTAATGATTTTCTAAATGAACTTTAGTGTCATTCCAGGTGACAAGTTTAAAAAAGAAGCTAAACGCCTTATCAAAAAATTTCCCTCTCTTAAACAAGAGCTTGCTGACCTCAGCGCTACCCTTACTAATGAACCAGAGACAGGCACACCTTTGGGAAATGATACTTACAAAATCCGGCTGGCTATTAGGAGTAAAGGCAAGGGGAAAAGTGGGGGTGCAAGAGTTATAACTTATGCAGTGACAGACAATAAAGAGGTTTACTTGCTTACAATATATGATAAGTCAGAGTTTGACAGTATTGACGATAAAACCCTTCGGACTATTATTGCTAGTTTAAATTCGGAGAAGTAAATCGAACGTACAAAAAGCGGCTTGTTTGCAGAAAAATTTGCGATGCAGCGCACCGTAATATAAAACAAACAAATAGCCATCGATTGCAAAGTCTCGTGTTTTTCGGATATTCCGGCGCGCTGCACCTCGCAAAAAACTTGTCAATTTTAGGTTCTACAAATATTCCGGTGCGCTGCACCTGGAAAAACATAACTTTTCGGATTGCCACAAATATTGAGGTGCTCTGCGCCTCGATCGGTTTATTAAGAAATTGTCGAAATACCGATGGCTGAAACGCTATTATGTTGATTGGATGTTCCGGTGCGCTGCACAGAATAAAAACAAAAAAAACCTTTTGGTGTAACAAAAATGAAGTGTGTTACACCATGATAAAAAGACATCGGAATAACTTTTGATTTCAACGCCAATTATTGCGTTGGAGAATTTCAGGTGCAGCGCACCGCAAATATTTGTAGAATAAAATAGTAGAACAATCTCAAAAGGTGCAGCGCACCGAAATATTAAATCCTGTAAGCGACCAACGGTTATATCGCATGGTCTTTTTCGGATATTCCGGTGCAAAAAACGCGATAATATCTTGTTTCTACAAATATGGAGGTGCGCTGCACCTGAAACGGTTTACTAAGAAATTGTCGAATAACCGATGGCTGAAACGCTATTATGTTTATTGGATATTCCGGTGCGCTGCGTCGGAAAAAATGATGAAACCTTTATACTTCTAAAAATTGTAGACGCCAATTATCCTGCTTTTTAGCATTAGGAAATTTTCAGGTGCAGCGCACCGCAAATATTTGTAGAATAAAATAGTAAAGGAATCTTATAAGGTGCAGCGCACCGAAATATTAAATTCTGTGAGCGGGCAACGGTTACATCGCATGGTGTTTCTCAGATATTCCGGTACGCTGCACCTGCAAAAAACTTATCCTTTTCGGATTGCTACAAATATTGAGGTGCGCTGCACCTGAAACCATTCTCTCAAAAATTTTTCGAATAACCGACAGCTACAACGCCAATTTTGATTGGATATTCCGGTGTGCTGGGTCGGATAAAATGATGAAACCTCTAAACTTCTAAAAATTGTTGTCGCCAATTATCCTGCTTTTCGGCATTGGGAAATTTGGAGGTGCAGCGCACCGCTAATATTTGTAGAATAAAATAGTAAAGGAAATTCGAAGGTGCAGCGCACCGTGATACCAAACAGGCGGGTGGCTTCGATATTCAAAATGTTGCATATTTTATCAATATTCCGGTTTGCTGCACCTCGAACCGTTCTCAAATAATCTTTTGGCGGCAATCAATTGCATAATTTGGTTTTATTTCGGATATTTAGGTACAGTGTACTTCGCATTCTAATTAAAAAAAAATGGCCAACACCTACACCCAATGTCATTTTCATTTGGTTTTTGCGGTCAAAC
>JBBRCW010000014.1:0-38882 GCA_038204535.1 Chitinophagales bacterium
GGTAGTACCCTGTATATTCAGTTCTTTTAGTTTGCTATTGCCGAAATTGATAGAATCGTTTGAGTGGTCATTTTCGTAACCAATATGCAGGTTGCTCCCTGTCCAGTCAATTACCCTGCCCTTTATTTCAAGTTCATTCCAATTACCACCAACCACCACCGCGTTTTGCCCACCACGAAGCTCTCCTCCAACTCTGCGCGATGTATTACCATCGAATCTTATGGTACCATCCACCAGGGTAATATCGCTACCGGTGGCAGGGGTACCCGCATTGCCGGTTGGTATGTTTCGGATTATGAGACTGCCATCGTTGTTAAACCTTAGTTGCGATGCGCCTCCATTTACAATACGCACATCATTGGCACCATTCCAGGTGGTATTATAGCCCAATACTTTGGCTCCACCGTTGTGGAAAGTCCATCGGTCACCTATCTGTAACTGCTCGAGGGGGGTTGCAGTGCCAATACCCACGTTTCCCCCCGGAGCAATGGTAAGCCGGTTGTTTCCAAAACCTGACCCTGTATCTTCATTTATAACAAAATGGCCCTGAGTAGGTCCGTTTACAATACCTGCCGACCAACTCTTAGGGGTCGCGTTTCCTGTCAGGGCTTTTTGGAATCTCAGTTTTGGTCCATCGTTATTACCCGGAAGTGTTTGGTCTATCGAAAGCGAGTTGCCCCAGGCATACGCCCCGTTGCTTAAAACACGCAGGGCAGGAATTTGGGTTCCTCCCTGGATATTCGAGCCAACGGAAAGCAATCCTGTAATATTACCCCCGGCAGTATTAAGTTTGCTGTTTTCAAGGCGGACAACCTCCGACATGGCCTCATTCCAGTCCGATGATTTTATCAGGTCGCCCGGAACTTTTGATTGAGGTACAAATGGCATGTTAGAAAGAATTTATTAGTTAGAAAATGATTTCCCAGATAAGGGTGAGTTTAAAATCAACCGTTTTGTTTACGGTAGGAAATACCACCCTGTTGTACATAACCCCCCCGCTTTCCGCATTAAATAAACCTGCCTCGGTAAGCGGCCCGTTTGCTTCAGCAAAATCGAGTTCTGCAGATAACAGTACTTTTCGCCTGTTGTCGTCCGTATTAGTCAGGTGCTGGCTTGCATCCACAGGTTTCAGTTCTTTTCGAAAAACCTCGCTACCAAGCGCCATATCGGCAGATGTTACAGCGTTGCTTCCGGTTCCTATAGCTATATGGCTGATGGGATCGGTACTAATGCCCAGGAATTGTTTGGCCACCAGGTCGCGGCCACTCAGTACAATGCTGTTTTTGACTTCATGGCGTTTAAAAAGCCGCCCCTCCCTGTCGTACAGTTCCATGGTTATGCGTCCCTGCATATCTATAGCTTCAGAATTTTTCATATGTATTTATTTTATCCTTCAAACTTTTTATTGTTTATGCAAAGCTGTTCAGGGTATCAAATCCGGTCATATCAAAAACCCCCGAAAGTATCATGCGGTCGCTCATTTCATGCGATAGCCCATTGGGGTAGGGTTGTTGAACGCTTGAAATGATAAAGTCAAATTCTGATGAATCCTGATCTTCCACCACCTTTCGCAATTGCCCCGAAAGGGTCATTGTATCGCTAAAATCATGGGTTTCCGTAAATCGTTTGTCATAGCTTACAGCCGCAAATACACCGGCAGCTTTTACCTTATTTACAATGTACCGTATCTGGCTGCGCGGATTTACCTGCATTTCGGCAAAAAGGTCGGCGGTTGCTTCTGCTTCTTCGTTTATCAATTGGAGGGCCAGGTTTATTACCGGAACCGGCAGTCCGGACAATGCTTTCAACACCCCATTCATATTGCTTTGTTCAATTCCTTCCAATTCTTTTAAAGCCGTTAAGCTTGCATCAGGTAAAACATTCAGGGATGCCAGCCGTGGAAACAGGGAAGATTTAATCCGAAATTTTACCGTAAATCCGGGGCTGTCCCAGGGGACCGATACCGAAAATGAAGCTGGATGGAGCCGATCAATTTTTACTGTAATATCTGCAACGGAAACCGTGGGCACAAATACAACTTCATCATAATGTCCCTGGTCAAATAATCCAATGGGAAATTCCCTGCTTAAATCGAAAAGCGAATAATCGAAAAGTGTAGTATCGAATTTTCCCAATGCGGAACCTACTCCCGAATCAAGGTAAAGCTCACTTTCGCCGGGAGGAATTACCAATCCGCCTCCAACCAATGTAGTGGTAAATCCGTTACCCTTATAAAGCCCGGTTCCATCGCGAAAGAAAATCAACTCTTCATTTCCACTTACAAGTCCCTGGTATTGCCAATAGGCGCCTGTGCCTGCATGCACAATCCTTGGCCGGATCATAGGGAAATCAATTTTGGGAATCCTGATGGTAATTTCAGGAGAAATGGAATCGGGGTTTGGATTAAAAATGCTAATGCGTTGAAGCAACTGTACACCGGTAAACTTTGTGCGCAAAGTTTCTGGTAGGTATTCCCTGATTTTTACCTGTTGACGTGCAAGGTTGGCTGCCTCATCCGTGCCAATTATCCCAAGGTTTGCAGCAACAATTTCAACAAGACCGCTTTTGGTAGAGGGCCCTCCCAGTATTACCTGGATAAGTCCCTGCATCCGGTCGCGGTAAATTTTATCGGCGAGCATTGCCTCCTTTTTGTTACCCTGCGGCCGGTTGGTTTGGCGTAGCAACGATGTGCCACCCAGGTTTTCAAGGTATAGCGCAAATATTTTATCGAGGTCGCCTTTGCTATCTGTATCGAGTCCTTTGGAGCCCTCGTTGTTTGCAGTTCCTATCCAATGCGCACGCATTACATTCAGCAGGTCTTCCTCCGCTTCATCCATAAGCGCGGCAAATAAGCCTACAAACCTGTAAAGGTTATTGTAGTCCTCACCTGACTGGAAAAAATGGGGTAGCCTGTTTATAAGTACGTTGGTACGCGACATAAAATTTTATCAGGAGGCATCAATCAGTTCAACATCCTGCGGGCCAACAGGCAACATTTTTGCAAGCTCTACCGAGCGAATATGGATGTTTGAAGGATTGGTCATGGATGCTTTTTGAATGCGCCCATCGGCAAAGGATTGAGCGCTAATGTCTAACTTTTGAACAATTGCCGGTGCCGCAGGAAGCCTGTTTTCAATAGAATTGCGTAAGGCATTAAAATCGAGGTCGTCGCCGGGCTGAGAGGTATTCAGAAAATTATTAATGATGTTAGCAGTAAGGGTTTTCAGTTCAGTTCTTAAAGCATCACCTGTCGCTCCTTCGGCAATTGCAGCTTGCAACTGAAGTTTGAGTGCATTAACCTTGATGGAAACAAGTTCGGTTCGGAACGCTACACAAAATGCATTGGGTTTCATCCTTGCTTTTTCAAAAGGATTCACACCTATTTTCCCGTCATTAATCCGATCGGGCACTGAAGTTCGGACACCCCCGGACAGTAGTTCAACTAAAAAATCATCCTCCTCCCAGGCAGCTTCAGAAACACCATTTACCTGTTTTACTACTGCAATCATATCATCGGGATATGCATCTATTTCCGGACCCAGCGTATCAAGGTATGCTTCAACTGACGCTGTCGCTAGTTTTTGCAGGGTAGTGGCTTCGCTTAAAGGAATATTTGGCCCGAGTGTAATGCGAATGGCCCCGATTATTTCAAGAAAAGATGAATATGCAAAAAGCAATCCCGTTTCAGCTTTTTCCACAAAACTTACATCCACCTCCAATGCTTTTGGTGTAGCGCTATTGTCATACGTAAACAATGGCAGACGCGGGCTCCATGGGTGCGGATAAAGTTTCAAGGTTGCATCATTCACCCCGGTTATTCCCTGCTTTAATGCTGCAAGCAGTTGGGCAATATTATATTTTACACCCGGCTCAAGGTTCCTGGTAAAATTTTCAAAATTTGCCTTTAACGTATTGTATTTGTCTTCGTCAAGGTTGTTAACCTGTAATTCCAAATCAATGGGTAATTTTTTATTGCCAGCAGCAACATTTATGAAGCGGCCTTTAAAGCGTTCAGCTTCTTCATTTTCAATTTTATTGTCTCCAAGGGTGTAACGTTTTCGCAGGCCCTGATACCGTTTTGCTTCGGTAAAAATTTCGAATGCCTCAAGGTTATCCACCCCTTCGGTTGCCAATACTTCTTTAAGCAATTTTGAGAATAAAAGCGTTTCTCCCATTTTATTTTGGTTCAGAAAAAATCTGATGGCCCCTTCAACCCTGTGTTCAAGGTCTTTAATTTCCTCTTCGTTCATGTTTTGGCGGCCTGCCGGTTCAATTAAGAATACGCCATCAAAGTAAACAGGTTTTGCACCTTCGAGCCGCACATAAATGCCGGCTGCTTTTACCCGGTCAATTGTATCCAATATCCGTTGGCGTTCTTCAGAATCATCAAGGTTGGGTCCATCCACAAAAATATCCATTACCCCAAAATCCGTAAGAATAAGGGGTTTCATATTACCAATCGTAACCATACTTCCAAATTCGGACTTCAGAAATTGCCAGTTAATTCCCTGAATTTGTGTTTCGGATAGTTCACCTTCTTTTCCCTCTTTTTCCGTCTGAAATAATACTTTGCTTTCGTTAAGACCATCCTTAATAAAAACTTCTGATTTGGTTCTCAGCACTATGTTTTCTCCACCAATCATGGCTTTTATTTCAGCATATCGCGGTACGGTTATATCGCCTGCAAATCCTCCATTTCGTGTAAGCGTAGCCTCCCCCTGTGGAAAAAGAAAATTTTCACGAACCTTTACGTCAAGTACCCCCGGTTGGCTTAACAAAGTATTTTCTACCGATAGGATGGTTGCCTTACCTGCAGATATCAAAGCATTTTTGGCACGTTCCCTTAAATCCCCATCTTTTTCGCGCTGTTTACCGGTAAGTTTTACCGGCAGCTTATTGTTCACACCTTTGATACCTGGAAGTGGCCGGGGCATCACGGCAATTTCGCCTTCAGGTGCATCCTGTTCCTCGCCCCGTAATAGTGCCTGTACTTTTACTTCAACAAATGTTTCGGAGGGTTTCAGTATCTTTTCTTCAATGGTTTGATAAACTTTTTTTGGTTTGTCAGGGCTATCCCCGGTGGCAATAAGCGTACCAAGCGGTATTAGAATTTCGTTGCTGCCACGGTCTCTCTCAAAGCTTACCGAACCGGTTGAAAAATCGGGCAAGCCTCTTTGAATTCCAAGTATGGCCACCACTTTTTCGAGGTTGGTACCTTCGGCGGTGTCAATAAATGCAGAAAGGTAAACAAGCCGCATTTTTTCGTATAACAATCCAAGTTCATACGAAAAAGTTTCAACAATGGTGCGGGTTACGCTACCCGTTTCAAAATCATCGAGACCCGTTATGCGGCCAAGCATATCGTCAACAATCTCATTATATTTTCTTGGTTCAAATGCCATACTCAACCTTCCTGGTTAAGGGGTAAAAAAATACTAAGATTTCTTTCATCAGTTCCATTTGTTGCCACGGGTTTTACGGTTATTTCTGCTATCAACATTTCGCGGGTGTCAAACCGGTCGGGAATAGCAAAGCTTACACGTATGATTTCGGCAATGCGCGGTTCCTTCGCGAGGCATTCGCGTATATACAATTCTGCTTTTGCACGCAGACGCACATTATTCAATTCGCCTATAAGTGTATGCAGTTTCGATCCGTATTCGAAGTGGCCAAGTTGTGTAAGGTCACCCTTGCGTGTAAGCAGGCGGTTTATAATTGCCTGTGCAAGGTTTTGACGGCCGGTTGTGGTTTGGATATCACCTGAATTTGCAAGCGAAAGGTCCACATAATCCCTGTCCGAAGTCATGTGGTCAAAATTCCTGTTGGTAAGTTTAATATCCCTGCTCATATAAAAAATAAAGTGCTATTAATTCAGTTCAGAGGATTTTTCCATTCACCGTTCCCGTTACACGCAGGTTGCCGTTTACTACCACTTCTTTTGCAGCGGCAAGGTCTATCTGAATGTTGCCGGTGTTCTGCAATTCAATGCGCGAACCACCTGCTGTAATAATAACCGAATCGTTAGTTACAGTTATCATTGTTTTGCTGCCTGCGGCATTTTTCATTTCAACTTTTCCCCGCGTTTCCACCTTGCCGGTAGCGGGTGGCTGCAGCAATATAGTACCGCTTTGGTCAAGTTGCAGGCGGTTGTTGTTATCGGTTACAAGGTTTAAACCAGTTAGCTGATGCAGGTGCAGCAAGGCATGGCCATTTTTTGCCGCAGCAGGTGTTGCAGGGCAGGCCGTATTGATTCCGGTGCAAACTGTTCCCTCGGCTTCTATACTGTTTTTTTGCGCCGTGGGGCAGATAAACAGTTTCAATTCAAGGGGATTAGGTGCAGGTTTTACTTCCTCAATAGCTCCGCCTTTAAATTTGTAATCGCTGTTTACGCCGTTAATTCTTGCCATATTTATCCTACCTGTGTGTTGCGGGCTTTCGCCTGTATAGAATTTATTTTTTCAGTGGGTACCAAAATGGGGCAGGGTGCGCCAAGATTACCCAAATGCGTATGCATGCTCATAATAATATCATCGTTATCTCCTACAGCATTCGCAAGGGTTCTTCCACCAATTACAATTTTTGAGGTTGCAGCATCTCCTATTTTAATTTCACCAAGGCTCTTTACCGTTACGGGCTTATTTCCTGTATCAATTGATATACCGCCATCCTCCACTTTTATGGTAACCATTTCGTTTGAAGTAGCAATCGTAACCGCGCCATCTTTCAATTCAAAGGTTGTTTTATCGCCGGGGCTCGAAAGGGTAAGCACGCCCTTATCGTCCATTTTTATAGTACTGCCGTTTTTCAGGCTATGCTTAATAATAAATTCCTTTTCCTTGTTCTCCGGCGGACGGTCTTCATCGTTGTACAACCTGCCGAGGATTATAGGTGCATTGATATTACCACCGGCAAATGATAGCACCACAAGGTCTCCTACGTTGGGAATATTTGCCATGCCGATATGCGGTGTCATTACCGGCACTTTGCGCAATTCAAAATCGCTTCCATCGGGTTGTTTCCTGTATTGAAGGGTTACCGAACATTGGTAATTATCCTTGTCGCCGGCAGAGGCATGCGGAAAAACCGAAGTTACTACTCCTATTTCGGTGGTATAGATCTGTGCGGCTTCCTGTTCTGCCACTTTTTTTATAATTCCAATGATGCTGTCCATTAAATTGATTCAACAATTAGTCGGGTGATAAATCCATAGCGTAGTGTAATGGAATGTTCCACTCCACATATTTTGAAAGTTCCGTTTTGTTCCGAAAGGGGCATTTTGGAAACCTGAACAGCATCGCCAAGTTTTATTCTGGCATCTCCCGGCACAGTAATGGTTCCTTTTTTTTTAGGAAGGAGAAAGGTTTTATACGCTTGTGCGGCAAGTCCTGCCATGCTAGTTGACCGTATTCCGGGTTCAAATACCGAAAATTTTGAACCGCTTGCTCCCGAGGAACTTCCACTTACATTCTTTTTGGTTAACCATGATGCGGCTTGCGGACCCTGTCCAAGGCTTGAAGGACTTTCGCCAAAAACCTCGGTTTCTCCAACTCCTTCGCCCGGTACTTGTGCAGAAAAACCAAGTATGTTAACGGCATATTGAAGCATGTGCAAGTTGGCGGGCACAAACATTGCAAAAGCCAGTTTGTCTTTTTCGTTTGTATATGCATCGAACCCACATTGCACGGCAAGTTTCCAAATTTGATTAGCGGCATTCCTGTTGCTGCTCACAGCATAGTAATCAAACATGATACCGGGTTGAACTGCACCGGTGGAAACACTTGCCTTGCTGCAAAGGTCGGCTACAATATCGCCCGCAGCCGATTGTTCAAAGTACATATTGTACCTGCCATAAACCAATGCCCGGCTGCTGCCTGATGCTTCAATTTGTACCGATTCCATGCGCCAATCTACTTCGGCTATTTTACCTTCAAAAACCTGTGTGGTTGAAATGCCCGTGCCAAGTTCCACTTTAATAGGGTCGTTTGGTTTAATCGATAATCCTTTAGCTGGCCCCATCACAATCGTACAGGTATTTACAGGTACATCCATCCGCGCACTGTGCAAAAGGGATAGCAGCCTGCTGTTAGAAGGGGTACTGTACCTATCCGTACCAATTGTGATTTTATGGGAAACGAGCAGCATGTTCAAGTAATTATTTTCTGAATCAGAAGCCCTTTTCCGCCGGTTTTTCCATTACCGGCAGAGCCGCCGCCGTTTAGTTTAATGTTGGGTGTTGCCCCCTCGGCTTGCACGCCAGTTATGTTGCATGCTATTAGTAATACCAGCCCGCCGCCGCCGCCGCCTGCATTCGCAGCGCCAGGTTCGCCACTCACATCAATTTCTCCGCCTGCGGCAAACACAATTTCCGGGGCACATAATACCACAATGGCTCCGCCCGGGCCGCCTTGGTTGGCGCCGCTGTCGCCACCGGAACCACCACCCTTGCTGTAAGGCAAAACGAGCGATGCCCTGGAGGCCCAAACCGGGTCAAGATCGGCTCCGGGATTGTTAACCGATGCGGCCGCTATTTCAATGGCAGGCGTACTTAGAGGCAATACACATCTTTTACCGCTTTGCGATGGGCTACCGCCACCTGAACCCCCAAAATCACCTTCTGTAGCTGTAGCCGCACCTTTTCCTTTTCCATTGATTTTTGCGGTAAGGGTAATTTTATTTCTTGCCCTCCAAATAAGAGGCTGGCCTTGTTTCAATAATATTTCGGTGTTTATGTTTAACTCGTCGGCAAATAAAAGCTCTCCTGCATTGGGTGCAGGCGGGTTTACAGTTATACCCCGCGAACCCTGGAGGCCGGCAAAACCCGAAGCAAAAACTTCGTGCAATACTTCGTCGTTCAGTTTGAACGAATTGGCCAGCATTTCATCAAAGGGCGCTCCCGATTCGGTTGCGGAAGCAGGTATAGTTGAAAACCCTGCAAGTGAAATTTTAGTTGGTATGTTGTTTGGTATTGCGGCGCGGCGTTTGGCCTTAATCCTTTTTATGGCAATTTTGCGTTCGGCCGAATAAAGTACGGTTCCATCGGTATTGGGGTCAATTATCTGGTTGGCAGTTGTATAGGCATCATCGTTGTGATGCAGCAGGGCTACAAGCACAAGGCTTTTGCCAAGAAGGCCTGTATCGGAGTAAGAGGGCAGCAAGCTGGAAGTCATTTCAAATTCCACAATTGCCGGCCGACCTGCCTGCATGGATTCCGCCATTTTTATGCCGACAGTTTTCCAGCCTTCCCCATCCACACTCCATCCTGCCCGCAGGGCTTCGTCGTACCCGGCAGGAAGTTGGGGCAAGTCATCCGAATCAAGCGGATGAACAAGCAGCATGACCCGTACATAACGGGCTGCAAATGCGCTACGGTTATGTACCTGCACCAATACCCTTGTTATGGCTGTGCCCGATTCCGGAACCGGAACTTCTTCCCAATTGTCAGCGAGGTCGAGCAAAAACGCTCCCGGCGAAAGCTTAAACCCCGGAGGGTAGGGGTAAATGCCGTACTTGTCGGGTATCATCACCTTTATATCAGGCGAATCTGTGGTATTAATAATTTTATCATAATCCCGCGGGTCGCGCATGTTTCGGCGGGTTGGGTAGCGGCCTTTGTCCAGAATGTGGTCGCGCAGGTAAAGTTCAATATCCACGGAGGTTCCTGGCGCAGGAGGGGGTAGCGGCGGGCTTAACTGGAATTCGAAAACCCCGCGACCATAGGTTGAAGCCCGCAATAGTATCAAAGGCGGTCCCGAAGGGGGGTTGCGCTTTGAAAGTTGCAAATCAATTATAGCAGTTTCAGGTAGTCCAAACGAAAATGGATCCCAGAAAAAATCTGCACCCGCTGTTGTGGAAGCCCATACCCCCACATCGGTGCCTACAAACAGCCTGTCTGCATCTGCAGCTATCATGGTATTGCAGTGAATATCAATCAAACTTCGCGCAACATCTGTACCCGGTTTTGCGGTCCATTGTGCGCCATCGAAATGCCAAACATGGTTTTTAGCGGCAGCCCCGCTAATTATGCCACCAAGGCATACATAAAATTCGTTGGGATGGTCTGGACGGAGGGTGAAATCGGTAATGGCGGTTGCGGGTAGTGGACCGCCCGTCATTCCGCCTAAATTTTCTACCGGGCCAACCACTGTCCAGTCATTGTTTGCGCTGGTATCCGTATACCGGTAAACCCTTCCATTGCTCAGGCCAACCAACAACCTGGTGGCACCCTGGAAAGTTAGGGCCGTTACCGTAAAAGTTGTACCTGGGCCAAGTGCCGTACGGTCGCTAATAAAACTTGGATTATGGTCAATCCTGCGGCTTGGCAGGGGGTACCAGTTTTTCCCGAAATCCGTACTGATCCATGGCCGTTGGGTTCCGAAAGCCAGGAAGTTTGAAATACGAACCTGGTTACCATCAGAGGGAATTATTTCATCAGGCGGGCTCACATGAGCAAGGGGCCCATAAAAATCAACCTGTTCGTTTACAGTCGTTATACCTCCTGCATTGGTTGAATCTAGCGAAATGGTTGATTGTGAAAAATCATAATCATCCCCCGAAGGACGGTTGCCACCAGAACTTGTACGGTTAAAAATATTTGTATTGTAGTTGATGATTGTTTTTATGGGTTCAATCCAATTTACAAGGTAGGTGCCTCCATCGCCCGGGGTTGAATGTAGCCAGATATCTTCGCCTATATAACGAATACCGCCATTATCCTGAACCCCGCAAAAAAGTACCTCCTCTTCTTTTGGATGCAAACCAAGGTGATTCAAAGTAAGGGTTTGCAACCCTTTGTTGAGGCTCTTAAAAATATGGCCGGTACCTGAGACGGCTTTATCCGTATAGAAAATACCACCATCGCAGCCAATCCAAAACTTTTCAGGTTCGTTTGGCGTAAATGCTAAACAATGAACATCCGCATGCACATTCGCACCAATTGTTCCCGGAGCTCCCATGCACCTTGCCGTACCAATGCCCGCAACGTTTAAATCGAGCCTGTAAATGGCGGCTGCCCATACCCCCGAAACCGATTCGGTAGAACCTCCGCAATAAATTCTGTTTACATTGTCCGGCGCTACTGCAATGGTGATATCATAATTTCCCTGGCCGTTTTTGGAAAAATCGCTGCCAAAAAGATGAATGGGGCAATCCAGAATTTTTCGCCAGGTATTATCAACAGTGGAATCGAAACGGTATATGCCAAGCATATGGCCATGTTGGGGATTATCGGCATTGGGACTTGCAACAATTCCCCAGGCGGCCACCAATGCATATACAACCTGTGGGTTATCTTTTTTTGTTGCAATGGCTATGCGCCCAACCCTTGACGGAGGAAAGCCTGTTCCTAATAGAGTCCAGTTAATTCCATCCGGGCTTGAATGAACTGCACCCCACCAGGTAGCAGCAAAAAAGGTTTTTGTAGGCCCCTTTTTAGCGACTGCGATGCCGGACACACTAATCCCCTTAAAAGCCTTCTGGTTCCATTGATAAAGTCCGCCTCCCGCTGGTTCGCGAACATAAATGCCGTTGCTTGTAGCGGCTACTACTATTTGCGGATTATCCGGGTCAATTGCCATTCCAAAAAAGCCAAAGCCAACTAAGTGGTCTTTGCGCGGTGGTGCCGGTACTGGCGCTGGCGGCACCGTACCGGTAGATTCTTCACGATTCCATTCAAGCCCCCCATTTTTTGAAACCAGCGGGCCAACTCCTACATAGGAATCTGTAATACCGTTGCCATCGCCGGTTCCTACATAAACAAGATCGTCGGCCTGTGAATTTCCGGGGAAGAGTGCGATGGCCCCGCATGCCAATGAGCCGATATTATTCGCATTTCCGGTATTTAGTTCAGAAGGAAAATAGTTCAGTCCATTCATCAATGGTGTCCAGGAATGCCCCGTATCGGAACTATACCACACCCCACCATTTGCAGTTGCTACATAAACTCTTTTCCCTCCGGGTGCAACGGCAATGCCCTTAACCCGGCCGCTAACTACCGGACCTGTGAGTGCCTGCCCCCTTTCAACTCCGGCGGGACCAATGGGAATCCAATTGCGTTGACCTGCGATTGCTATATCCCTTACACCAATTTCAGATTCCTGTTGGCTTTGGTCTATGAGTTCCAATGTCTTTTCACGGAAAATTTCACGCTGCCTCATAAGGTGTGCAGCAGGCGTTACAGGATCCTTTGTAATTTCTTCCACCCCGGTTTCAAGCGACCTGAATTGCAATGTTGAATCATCGGAATCCTGTGATACAACCAAGGTCCTTTTTTCAATGAAATCAAGCGCCCGCAATTGAGAATTGGGGATTTTTCCAGGAGGAGTAATAATATTTGAAACCTGAGCCATTAAATTTTTAGAAAGAACTTATTGAAATTGCAGGGTTAAAATTCTGCCTGCCCCGCCTACAGGGCCGCCGCCCCCGCCGTTTACAAATACATTCTGACCTGCGCCAGAGGTTATTGTAGTTATGAGTTGGTTGGCTAAGAGAACAATCAGTCCACCACCGCCACCGCCACCTGCGCCGCCGGTTCCGCTCGCTTCAATTTTTGCCCCGGCTTTAATTTCGATTACAGGTGCGCACAGGCAAATAACGCCACCACCTACTCCGCCATTGGCAGCAGGACCACCCGCGCCACCTTTTAATTGGGGTAGGTAAAGCAAGGCCCGGCTTACCCGCCATGCTTCCGCTGCGGCAATTGATTCCGCTCCATTTCCAGCCGATACCAATACTTCGTTTGTAACCGGCATCTTGCAATCGCCAGCACCTGCACCACCTCCTGAACCGCCAAAATCACCGCTTTGGCCGGCGGCTGCACCTGCACCATTTGCCTTAAGGGCTGCATTTATTACAATGCGCTGGCGGGCAAACCAAATGAGGGGTACCCCTGCTGTAGCTGTTTTGTCGGTACCCACCACAATTTGAGTGGCGTTAATAAATCTGCGTGGATCAAGGTCAGCATCGGCTGGTTCGCCATCGGACCCATTGGGTACAAAAGGAGAGGCAAGCAATGCCTGCGCAACTTTTTCAAACAGCAGGTCGTTGGTGCGGAACGCATCAGCCAACACGGTGGTAATGGATGCGCCTGCAGCGGTTGCTTCGGGGGCTATGGAAGTAAAGCCTTGTAACGGCATGAATGCAATTAATTAGTTTAGGGCAAAGGGCAAAGGGCAATTTGCAATTGGCAATTGGCAAAGGGCAAAGGGTAATTGGCAATTGGCAATAGTAGCCGATGAGTATCACGGTACCTGTACTGTATCGGGCACTCTGCCATCTGTAAAATTGACTGCTTCGTTTGTTTCGTTGGTGGGTGCGAGGTATGCGAATTTTTTGTCGAAGTCACGGGCCATGGAATAGGGCATGGTTCCGAGTGAGTAACGTGCCCCCACAGGTGGTGGCGCTCCCATTTCCCAAACACCCGATATTTCGGCTTTTTTACTTCCCGTGTTGTAAGAAGCAATTTTTACATATTCGGTAAACATGCCTGCCCCCGGTACCTCATACATTATTTTTAAATGACTGCCAACCACATCGTTCACAGGCCCGGCTTCATTCAGTACCACAAAATTGCGGCCACTTTCCCTAATCCACCCGGTAATTACAAGTGGCTGCAACTTACTGTTTACGTCTATTGTAAGTGTATTTCCGCTTGTATAATAGCTCCCTTTTTTTGGAATACCGTTTTCCTCAATATCGCTGAAAACAAATGGTATGGTAGGGATAATCCCCGTAGAATCCGCTGTTTCAACCCAAACCTGCAGGTAATCCGTTTCAAATACACCGGGTCGTTCGCCCAATAGCATTATGGGGTCGCCCTGGCTTACAGCAGTACCAATGATTGCGCTTTCTGCAATACCCCTTGCGGCAAAGGCACGCCTTACGCCATGGGGTTGCGCTACTTCGTAGCGTGCATAAGTTATGGCAGCAGCGCCGTTGGCACCTTTGTCGTGGTCGGCGCTTGCCGTATTGTGTTTGATTGTAATATAGCTCTTGCCTTCATCAGCACCCACGGGTAAATAGTCGCGGTAATCAGTAATAAAACCGTCGCGCATGGCAAGTATTATTTCGTTTTCCTGTAAGGTGAAATCAACGGCATAAATCATACCATTGCGGTAATGGTGCGAGCTGATATCGTTATGTCCCTGTACACAAAATACATTGCGCCCCGAGGGAAATGGCAGTTTGTAAGGCGATGCAGCCTTGTCCGGGTATTCAAATAAAACAATTTCGTTGCGTTCGGTAATCCCAGAAAGGCTTGGCACCAGCCGGACGCCGAATTTTCCTTTGTCTGTTTTGCCGCTCCAAAAACTGCCTCTTGTTCCCATAAATTCGAGGTAGGAGTTTAAGAACACAGACCCAAAGGCGTTTTCTCCCTTTAAAAATTCAACCGCGCCACCCACAAAATCCTCAGCCTGGAAATCCCAGTATTTATCAGAAATTTTTCGGGCTATTGCTCCTGCAAGCAACCACCCAATCATTTCAAAAGAAAAAGTAATTACCCCACCCAACAGGATGATGAGCCCCGGAATTACATAATTGCCTGAACCAACTCCATAATACAATTCCTTACGGCCAAGCATTACCGAAGCAATATATGAACCTGCAAGGCGGGCGGGTTTGGTGAAGCCCCCTATTTTTAAATAATTTTCACCGCTTTGGTTTATCAGGGTAAACAGGCTCAGGAAAAATTCGTAACCAAGGTCTGGGTATTGGGCTGCATCCGAAGCGTTGCCCCGGTCGGTCATCAGGTTCACTTTAAACCATTCTCGAAAAGCACCGGGATATTCTTCGAATGAGCCCGAGAATGTAAGGAGTTCGGTAATGATGGTTTGAAATTTGCCATCATTTTTAAGCTTATAAAAATCGGTAGCGGTACTACCTGTAAGTAAGGGCGCAAGTAAAGAAAGAACGGCATTAAGCCCCTGCCAAACCGTTTGGAGTGCGGGGCTAACCTTGTTGCCTTTTTCTATCTGCAAACCGTTAAGCACTGCTTTTAATACTTCACTTAACGCATAACTCCAATGCGCCCATTGCTCCAGGAAGGGTGTGCCAATTGGAGGCGCTTGCGGCATACCCAAACCCATTTCAGGGGCAAAAGGTTCTGATATGAGATCCATGCGGTCAACAACAGCTATGCCCTCTCCTTTAAACCAGGACGCATACCAACTGTAATTACCGGCTTCTTCCACATCGCGTGAGCTGACACCGAAACTGAAGCCTGCCTGCAATAATGGAAGCGCATCGGAGATCTTCGCTTTAGCTTCTTCAATGTTTTGGGCAAGTTTTTCCAATTCGGCATCGGCACCATTGGCCTGCATCAACAATTGCAGTTCCCGAATTAGCGCCTTGCGGTTAAAAGTTGGCAGGGGTACCTCTCCCATTGCATCGCGCAGCAAGCGCCGAAGGGTCATCAATTGGCGGCTGATGGCAAAATTCAGAACTGCTTCTTCCGATTGACTTCCATCCAGGAAATCTTTGCCAAGGTCGTTGATTACCCGATCGAATAACGAACGAAACATTTGGTCAAATCCTGCATAGCTCAAACCAAGGTCTGTTTCCACAATATCAGCAAGAGCATTAAGCCGGTTGGCCACATTTGCTGCACGGCATTCGTTCACCATCAGCAATCCTGCTTCCAGAATTTTTTCAACCAACGAAACAATATGTTCAGGGCTTTCGAATGAGGCGCCCTTTAATGATTCAACGGTAGCAATATAAGGGTTTAGCCAATCGAGCAGTTTGGTGTTCGCCGCTTCAAATTTTGAGCCAATTTGGGCAATAAAGCCTTCCATTTGGGCCTGTACGGATGCAACAATTATTTTGCTTGCTCCCCCTCCCCGCGCAAAGTCTTCGGTAAGCCTTGCCATTAACCCAACTGTAAGGTCAACAAGCCTTGCCTCATCGCTTGCAAAGCGCCGCCTGAATGGTTGGGGACGCAGCAGTACGTTGCCTACAGACATGTAGTAATAACTTGTAAAAAATTAATTTGCACTAACACTATATGAAACACCAATGCTTCCGCTAAGCGAACCCGGGATGGCTCCAATCATTTCTTCGTAGGCTGCAATCACCCTTTCCAGTTCATCATCAAGTTGTACCTGCAAACCTTCAACGCGCAGCAGGAATGTATCAATAATTGAACTAATATCAAACTTTTTCAAAAAGCCAACCACCTTATCGTAATCGGGTTGCAGTTTGTCGGTTAAAAGCACTTTTGGATCGCGTGAGCGCAGGAGGTTTACAAGTGTTTGGTGACTTTCATCCAACTGCGGCAAGCCGAGCAATATATTGGGGTCAAGGGAATGCAATAATTGGTCGAAAACCGTTTTTAGGATTTTGCCCAATTCGGTTGGGTTTATGGCTTCTAATTGTGTTTTGACCGCGTTGAAAACCTCATCAATTTCGTTGGCTATAAATGTGATGTCTAGAGTGTTCAGTTGGCCCACTATGGAATGTATGGCCTCGCGTAATCCATTCAATGCATCGTTAATATGTAAGAGACCTTCCACCTGTGCTTCGAGTCGGAGTATCAGTGATTCCAGTTCGGAAAGTATGGCAGAGAGCAATGATTGTATATGGTCAATCAACCTGAATACAGGAGCAATGGATTGGGTAAGCTGGGTTGTAATGGTTTGCTGCATCATTTGTTTCAATTCCTGCAGTGTCATATCCGGCTTGCGATAAATGGCAAGTGCACCAGTAGGGACAAAAAAGCTTTCCTGCCATTTGCCAAAAAAGGTTTCGAGGCTTGCCCTTCTTGCGATCCAGTTATCCGAAATATCCTGAAGGCCACCAAATGCCGCGTTGTAAAGCGGGTCCATTGGGTTAAAGTTCTGTAGCAAATTTTGCAGGGCTGTTTTTTCTTGCGATGCGGGAAGTGCATTTAATGCGGCTGTTGGAAATGCGCGTACCGCCTGAACAATTGAAACCAATTTGTTTTGGGGTTGAAGGTCCCGTAAAGGCTGCATCAGTGCATCCACGTGATTGAAAACTGCATCCTGTAAAGCGGGTCCTTCGAGACCTGCAAGGGCAGTATCTACTAATTGCAGTTTTTCGGTAACAGGAGAGAGGTCGCTGATACCATTCAGTCTGGCAGCAATATCATTTCCCCATACAAGCACTTGTTGCTCGCTTTGAGATAAACCTGCCAGCCTTAGGTTAATTTGTTGTATGCCGTCGCGTACGCTTTCAACAGCCTGAAGTCCCCTGCGAATTTGCCCGGCAACTACGTTGGTAATTTCGAATATTTCATCTGCCTGGTCAATGGGCAGGCGTTGTGTGATTGCATGAATGCCGGCACTTAGTTTTACCTGTAATGGTTGTATAAGGTCGTGGGGATTGAATGCGTCAATTGCCTGTAACAATGCATCAAAAGGCTCCTGCAGCCTTGCAAAAATTGGTGAGGGATCTAGCTTTTCACTAAGTTCATTCAACAGTTTATCCAATTCGGTTTTTACAGGCGCCATCAGGGTGGTAGGTTTCAATTGTTCCACCTGACTAACAAATGCCTGGTAAGGTGCCGAAAGTTTGTCGCCCAGCAATTTATTTGGCGCATATTGTTCTACAATTAGTACCAATTCTGCAGGTTTGTCCTTCACTGCAATCAATACAGGTTTGGGACCCTTTTCAATTATTTGATCGAGCCCTGTGGTAAGTTTACCTGCAATAGTTCGCATGTTGGCTCCCGACGGAAGTGCACCCAACATAGTTTTTACTTCATTTGCTACAGATTCAGGAAGTGGAATACTTCCAGCTAAATCGAATGCTCCCTTCACAACTCCTATGCCGGTTACAACGGGGTCGGTTACTGTTGTAAAATGAAATTCTCCCAGGGTGTTGTTAACATTTTCGAGAGCACCTCTAACAGTTGATATACTATTTTGCAAGGTTTCATTGCCAAGAATATCAGTAAGTTTTTGCAACAACTCTTTTACCTTATCCAGTATTATGCCGGGGTCGAAAGCCTCAAGCAATGCGGTTAATTGTGCGTAGGCATTTTGCAGAAATTGGCGAACGGGATTAAATACAGTATTCAGACCGTTTACAACCTGCTGCCCAAACGCTTCAAGTACATCTTTCAAGTCATCCATCAAAGCGGCAACTCCTATGCTGTCAATGGCATCTTTCACCCGGTTAAAAATGCGGGTAATGGTAATGGTTACGTTAACTAACAGGTCAGAAAAACGTTGAATGGCCTGTGTAGCCTTGTCAACCACGCCCCCAACCTTGGCACCTATTTCATCGAGGTTAAGGCTTTCGATGATGCCTGCCAAAGTATTTGATAAGTGTTGAATACCTGTAATGAAAGCCGGTATCCCAAGGGTTTCCATTAAATGATTCACCGGGTTGGCAGCAAGGGCAATTACGGAAAGGTCGGGCGATGGCGCGCCCATCAACAGCAATTCGGCCATTCTTTCTTCCAGTATTTCATTCAGCAATGACAGTTTGTCTATTAGCGTGCTTCCGTTGCCTTCCGGCCAATTTTTTTTAATATCCTTTGCCTGTGCTTCCAGCATATTCACCAGCGCCTGTGCATCCGAAATCAGGTTCATTTGCCCACCAATTACCCCTGATCTTACTTTGTTTGCAAGTTCATTAAACGCTGCGGCAACACCTGTTACGAGCTGCGTTAAGGCTGGTACGTCTGTAGCTTTTTGCAGGGTAGTTACCTGCAGTTGAATTGGAGCAAGGCTGCCGGCCTTTACATAGTTGGTAATAAAATTTTCAAATGATTCAAGCGAATGTGCAAAATGCGTAGAAAGACCTACCCCGTCCGCCTGAAGCCATGTGGTGGCGGTTTCAAGCTTATCGCGCAGTTCATCAAATATGGGAATATATTGTAGGGCTACCCGTTCGCGGGGCAGGGCTGCAAGTTGCCGGTACGCTGCCTGTATAAGTGCAGCCGCATCAAGGGGATCCGGTAGCAGGGCAAGTATTGCATCTAACTGCGATGTAATAGCGCCTACATCGCGTGCTTGCGGCATAGCCACCACCACCGAAGGAGCTGCTTCCGAAGCACCGGTTTGTGGAGTGGAATTGTTATTCCCGTTTTGGCCGCCCATGCCAATTTTGCCAAGATTTCGGAATTTATCGAGTGCACTGCCGAAAGGATTTGCAAGGTCATTTTCCAGTTCGCCAAACAGGCTATTCATGCTTTCATCAACACTGCCCAAAACCTCCGATGAATTGGCCGGTAGTTGGTTGGTTACCGAAGCCATTCCCTGTTCAATTTGCGGATTGGGGTTTACCACCGGTGGCACCACACCGGCCACATGGTCCTTAACGGAGGCTACCTTATTTTCCGATTGTTGCAGGGTGCCCGCTGCTTCATCTTCGGCCGACGAAAGGCTGTCCAACTGGCTATCCATCATACCGGAAACCTCGCCCGGATCTGTCTGCGAATCAATTTGGTTAGTTACTGAAGATGGTCCTTCAAAAATGTCTCCGAATGCCTCTGTAGGTTCGGATGCCGAATTAATGGTAGAACCGGCTGTATTGAGTAAACCATTAAGTGGTGTGGTGGGGTCGCCAAATGCCGGGGCCGAAAGGAGGTCGGGCAAACTCAGCATGTCCATAAAGTCGAGGGCATCCAGCGAAAGCAGGTCGTCCACCCCCGGGAGGTCCATCCCTGCTTCAGGTTCCGGAGGTGGCACATATTCAGCAAGTACCATTCGGAAACTGAACTGTTCAGTTTCCCCGGCGCGTTCCACTACCTCAAGCCGGTCAATTACTACCTGCGAAAAATAAGCCTGCCCGAGTATCTCGGCCAGGAAATCTGCCTCCTCTCTTTTTTTGTAAACATCCCTGAGTTTTTCGAGGTCTTCTTTCGCCTTTTCCCCGTAATAGATTCCCTCCACAACCAACCGGGTGGATTGCCTGCCAGTATCCTGGAAAACCGTACCGGCAAGCCCGGGTATGGTATGCCCTGCAAACCCGGCATTTTCAAATGTGGCGAGTTTGTGGATGCGACTGAGTGTTATGCCTGCTAATTCTATAGCCATGGTTATGGTCCGTAAAAGCGGTGGTATTCGCGGTTTAAGCGCTCGGCTAATTCGCGAAATAGTTGGTCATTGTCTGCTTCAAGACTGCCTGGCTGCCTGAAGAAAATGCCCGGCTCGTTGATGTCTTCCGGCCAAATGCTTATTTTTTCAGTGCAAAAGGGTTTTGACTTTTCTCCGGGTCCAGGGAAAAATTCATGAGGCGGGGATTCATTATCAATATCCGGGTCAAAACCTATTTCGGTTTTGTCAATGGATTGCCGCCGCTTCGTAACCTGTCTGCTTTCGGAAATATTTTCGGAAAACGCAGCAACCGGAAAAGTATTTTCTGCAAGCCACGTGCCTAATTGCTGCAATCCATTTATAGAAGGCATGTTTTCCCAGGCAGTTGGTTGGGTTGTTGGAATACCGGCTTTTGATTTTGGCTGAAATAGCTTTGCCGGATCAACAAAGTTTTCTGTTTCACGGATAACTGTTTTTACTATCGCTTTTGGTTCAAACAATGGTTCTGGGGAAATGAAAGTAGAAAGGTCGTTTGTATCAAAAAGCGGGGCGGCCTTTCCCTTATGCGCAATCCTTGTTTTATTTTCCTGCGCTTTTTGAATTGACTTGTCCTCCAATTTTTTTTCATTATAAGTAGGTAGGTAAGTATCCTGATTATTTACGTTAATTGGATTAGCCTGTTTGCTAATGGCCATTTCATTTGCAGGAACCGTAAGGTTTTCGGTCACCATGTCTGTACCCGACAATTCAATAGAAGCCAAGCCGGGCAAAGCCTGCCGGGTTGCGGATGGTTCGGGAAAGTTGAGGTAGGAAATTTCTTCCTTTATTTGTCCGGGTAGCCCTTTTTTGACGACACTATCACGGGGAGTTACTGTGTTTGTTTGTTCCTTTTTGAAAGCTGACTCAGATAATTCGGCAGGCAACGTTTCACGTATTTCCGGAATTTCTTCTACATGGTCGCCTAATGCATCTGTATCAAAATAAATCCCCTGTACAATTAGGTTATTGAAGGTATCAATAGAATTTTGAATGGATTCGGGCATCCCTGCTTCGCCTTCAAATATCCGGGAATAGGCTTCTGACCAATTAAGAAACAGTCGCCGGTCTAAATCCATATCAGGTTTCGTAATTCGGGCAATACAGGATTGCCATTGCATGCGCAATTGAATGCCTGGTGCTTTGAGTAATTGCCGGCTTGCGTCCATTACCTTAGTGTGGTGATTGCTGTACCCTTATCATTTGCAGGAAGATGTTTACTTGTGCGGGGGTAAGTTCGTTTATTTGTTGCAGGCTCCACCCGAAGTTTTTAGCAAGTGTAAATACAGCCTGCAACAAGGGAGCGTTCAATAAATTGCTCAGGTCTTTTTTTTTTCGGTCATACCGCTAATTTCCCGAATTTGCTCTACCAGGAATTCAACCATACCAACCGGCAGTGTCTTAACCTGCGCCACAGTTAGTTTAGGCTCTGCAAGCCCTTCCTTTACCATTAATACCGGAATCATTTCAGGGTCCTCTCTTGCAGCTTTCATAATTAGTTGAAAAACACCGATGGAAAGTGGCTTAATATTGACGTTGCCTGATTTGCCGGGATTCCCGTTTAAGAAACCGAGCAATGTTTCGGGAATTTCAACTGTTCGTGTATTTTCTGTACCTGCCAGTAATTCTTCTGCCGTAAGCATTTTATTCAATCTTATTTACGGGTATAAATTTTTTGTGACTGCTGTCCATGCTTATTCGGAAAATTCTTCTGCGCTTACCCGCATGGCACGAAAGGTAATTCCTTCCATTACAAAATCATCTTCGGGAACGGTAAAACTCCAGCTATCAAATTTAACCCCAAACACAATCACCTTGGTGATGAGGGTAGGCATTGCAGGGTTTTTAAGGTTAACTACCATATTAAATACGGGTTGTGGGATGGATTGTGCCGGCGGCGGTGATTGAGCACCATCGCCAAGCAATAACCGAAGCATTGCCCCATTGATATGCGCCCTATCGGCTGAGCCTGATACATTCAGGTTGCCGGGTCTAAGTTCGGTGGGGAAACGTTTTCCAATTTCGTGGTAAGGCCGCACATCATTTTCCAAACGAATCTGAACATTGGTAAGCCTGCCCACCATGTTGGAGAAATCAAATTCGGAGATCAGTGCATCTGCAAGCCCGCCTTCAACAGATGTGCTATCATCAACGGCTAGCACAAGTGTTGCATCCGAACCCCTGTAAACATTAGTATTTGCCATTTTTTGTTTTTTAATCGTTATTGTTTCTTGTTGCTTAGCTCAGGTACATGGTTACCATGATAAAATCAATACTGAACGTGGGTCTCAGTGTCATTGTAACCCTAACCTCGCCGGCAATTTCCTGCGAACGTGTTGCCGTTACAGCAAGTTCATAGTTTACAAGCGCTTCATCGTTTACCATACGTGTGAGGAAAGCATCGAGGGTGACCTTCATTGCACCGCGAACCCTGTCATTGTTCAGTTTTCCAATGTAGGGATTGCATGCCGAGCGAACGCCATAAATGGCATAATCCACAATACGACGCGTGGTAATTTGGTGCCATGCTGAATTGGTTGAAGTGGTAATACCTTTTACAATGCGGAAACCGTCGCGCTTTTCTACAGCAAGCACATTTTTCTGAACCAGTTTTTCAAGGTTCGAACTGTTGAATTCTTTATTGAGCCCGGGCACATTGAGCACTTTGTTAGTTGGACTTGCCTGCACGGGAAGTGCGCTAAGCAAACCTGCCACGGCTGCTGCGGTATAACCACCCGGCATTATGCGACCTGTTGGAAGTTTTATACCCGGACTAACATAAATCAGTCGGTCGCCCGAAGGAGGCATTTCACCGATGATGGTGTCCGCATTGTCGGTACTGCCACTGCCAATAAGGGCAATACGTTCGCGTTTTATCTCAGTGGTTTCGTTTATATGTCCGAGCAATGCGGTAACCATTCCAGCATTTGAGGAGGTTTGGCCTGCCAGCAAAATAATATTGATGATGGGATCTTTTAGGAAGTCAAGGCTTGTTTTATAATCATCAGAGCCAGCCGCTTCACCGTTTGAGCCCGGGGTATGGCCTGCAGCGTCGCTGTGACCAAACCGTACTTTTGGGGTAGCGGCTGGCGCCTTGTCGAAAAAGTCGGTTGGGTGAACCAAAGCATTTACAAGTATTGAACGTTTGTTTACCTGTTCAGCAAGGTGGGCTGCATCGGCCACAATATAGCTTTCCTTAAAACCCTTGTAGCTTATTTCTACTTTGCGGCAAACATTTGCAGGAACCTCGTAACGTGCTAAAATAGTGTCGGCTACTACCGGCGAATGGCTTGCAAGTGTAGTAAAAGTGAGCACCCCCGATGTGGGATTGATTCTTACCTCGGGTTTGCTGTTGGTTACACTACCGGCATAAATTTCGTCGTAATTGCGGGTAAGCCCAGTACTTAGCTGTTTCAATTGAATTGCATTAAGCGTGCTGATTACCACTTTTGACCTGCGCAGGTTTGTTGCATTTCCGGGCAGTACCTCCTCAACAAGTGCGTTGTCTGTTGAAACGGTGATTTCAATTTCAATGGTATCGCCCCAGGTGCCAGGTGTTTTGGCAGCAAGCTTGGTAAGGGCAACATTTGAACCATCCCTTGTTTGATAGGCTGAACTGGCAGGTGTGCCAACTGCTGTGCGAACCGCATACACGGTTCGTCCGCCATTGTTATACACCTGTTCCAGTGCCCTAATCAGGGTTAGTTCGTTTTGGGCGCCCCCCACCCAATCGTCGCTGTCGCCAAAAAATTCGCGGGCCTCCGAAAACGACCCCAGGGTAATAACCTCATTGACGGGGCCTTTGGAAGCTGTACCAACAATACCAATGTTACCGGTGGATACGCGACCTGCACTGATAAGCCCCTCGTCCCGTACGGTAATATAGGTGCCGGGAAGGATTACTTCAGCCATAACAGAAAGGATTAATTTGTGAAAAAACTATTTAAATAAAACCAGAAAGAAAAAGGCATGTGATGGAACTCCAATGAAAAACTTTTATAAGAGTGCATTGGATATGGGAAACAAAAAGCTTCGCCTGCCCTGGGTCACATATTGTAGACCATAGGGGTCATTGAAATTTTTTTTAGTCTGCTAAATGGCCTGCCCCTTTATTAAGTATTGGAAACAATGGATAGAGAAATATAGGTTTAAAATTCAGCAGATAACAAATATAGCGGTCCTAATAATCGGTAATTAGTAAAAAGCGGACAATTTGAATTACTGGCTGTTTTAAGGATTAAATTTCTGCTTTGGATTACCATCGCGCCACATGAGGCCGGTGGTTAAGGGAAAATTTCCGGAGAGATATTGCCGTGGAGTAAGACCGGTAAAGAGTTTGAATTCCTTGTTGAAATGGGTTTGATCACTGAAGCCATTGCGACAAGCTATTTCGAGAATCCGCTTATCGGTTCCTGCTTCCAATTGCTGTATGGAATGCGAAAAGCGCACAATTTGCTGATATGCTTTAATGGGCATACCCGTGTGCAAACTGAAAACCCTTCGAAGGTGGCGGGGTGAAAAAAATACTGCCCGGCTAAGGTCGTTCAGGGGGTAGGAAGGGTTTGAATGTATGCGCCTGATGGTTTCGGAAGCTATCCGGTCGGGTTCTTTGGCCGAAATGGTACGGTGCACAAAGTAATGGTTTGCAAATTGTACCATCTGCTCCCATGAATGGGTTGTATTAAAATAGTTGGATAATGCAGTGGTATCTGCCTGCCATTGATTTGCCTGTTCCATGCGAAGCCTGATTCCCGGCATGAACTGAACAAAAAACAACCTGAATCCACCTTTGTGCACAATGGTGGTATTGCGGGCGTTTTGCGAAATTTCAATCACAGGCGATAAAGGAAAAAGATTGCTTTCATGATCAATGAGTAGCAGGCTTTGTTTGGCTTTTGAAAACACCCAGCAATTGGCTGGGGCGGGGGCCAACTTTTCCCTTACAGGAGCCTGCAATGATTCCTGCATTTCTACAATTCCATAACGGTGAATAAATAATTGAAGTTCCTGCGCAGGCAGATATTCGCGGTAGTTCATGATGGTGGTCGTATGTCTATCCGGGTAAGTAGCATTGTATTTCCTTCCCTGATGGAAGTTAAAACAAAGGCACTTTGGCCGGATACAATTGGATGTGAATAAGAAAGGTAATCAAATATATAGTTTTTGGGGCAGGCAACAATGCAACAGTTTAATAAAATTTTAGAAAAATAAAAGGGCAAATCAACTGTCTATAAAAGGGCAAAAACAAATCCCCTTTCCGGAAGGCTGGCTGGAATAAATATTGAAATTGCCCCGCTTCGCCAACACAATCTGATGTTATTGGTGAAATAACAGTGGCTGATTGTCCTGGATCGCATTGTTCATCAGTCACAAAGAATGGAATTACAGGGAGAATAGGTCAGAAGAAAAGCAAATAAAAAAAATGGTGGCAGTGATATCGAAAGAAATAGCGAAGATCTATAACCTGCACTCTACCGGTTGCGTTCCGTTCGGCTACGCTACGCTCCGCTCCGCATCACTCCAATCCACCAATAGAAAATCAACCCGTGTTTTAATCGAAAAATGAATAGTTATTCTTGATATTTTTGAACAACTAAAACGCTCTTTTTTTAAACTTCTTCGGTACCCATATTTGAGGGGTCAATTTGCTTGCGGCAAGAGGGGGCAAGTTCAGTGGTTTTTCCACAATGCCTACATAGTCATTCAAAATTGATGGTTCTATAATCACAGCGTTGTCCATTGAGCGGCCCATTCCTCCACTAATGGGAAGATCTACTCCAAAACGCTTTTTCATTATTTTCCTGAAAGATATTTCCATAATTTAAGTGCATGTTTTGCATAGTTAAATTTGAGCATTCCGATGTCCGGGAGCTTTCAAAGAAAATACCTGTTTTGAGCAAAATCAAGACAAATACACGCGTCGTTATATTTATTATATATTTATTCTTTTCATCTGCTATCCACCCTTGCAAGTGTTTTCATCTGCAAGCATTCATCCCCCTTAATTAAACAAAGTAGATTGATATTTGGACCGGGCCGATGGCTCTCATAAAATCTTCTTTCTTTTTATTTGCACGGCAGAAAAATAATTGAATATCTTACTATTCAATTTAGCCACCCAACAACTGATTGCATGCCCGCTTCTACAAACAAAATGTATACTTACTATTATGCAGCGTCTGCCATATTTTTTATCGCCTGGCTACTGCTCACGTTATTTCACCTGTCAGAATGGGGCGGCTGGGCACTGGCGCTGTGCCTGCTTAGCCTTGCCGTTGCCATCCGCGGAAAGGAAAATCTGAAAGGCCTTTCGTTTACCGTTGTCATCTTTGCTATGGTCGCCATCGCCATGTATCATCCACAATATTTTTTGGATTGGGGCGGATTTAAGTTGAGCAATCTCATCATTCCGCTTATACAGGTCATCATGTTCGGCATGGGAACCTCTATGAGTCTACAGGATTTCGCCGGCGTTGTCAAAACTCCCAAAGGTGTTGTCATTGGGGTTATGTGCCAGTTTTCCATCATGCCTGCACTTGGGTTTACGCTGGCAAGCATCAGTGGCTTTTCGCCCGAAATAGCTGCCGGCATTGTACTGATCGGCTGCTCGCCCAGCGGGCTGGCCTCCAATGTAATGTCGTACCTGGCCAAAGCAAACCTGGCATTATCCATTACCATTACAGCCATCACCACTTTACTTGCACCTTTTGTTACCCCTTTTTTAATGAAATTGCTGGCAGGCGCCCTGGTAGAAATTGATGTGTTTAAAATGATGTGGGACATTATTAAGATGGTCATTCTGCCAATAGGCGCCGGCCTTATTTTCAATAAACTATTCAGCGGCAAAGCAAAGTGGCTCGATGATGCCATGCCCATTGTTTCGATGGCCGGCATTGCGTTAATTCTGGTCATCATTATTTCGGCCGGCAGAGATAATTTATTGGCCATCGGCCCGGCATTGATCGGCCTCGTGGCCATTCACAACATATTTGGTTACTTTTTGGGTTATTGGTCGGGCAGGCTATTTAAAATGCCCGAACGCGATTGCCGTACCATAGCGCTCGAAGTGGGCATGCAAAATGGTGGCCTTGCTTCGGGCATTGCCAAAGAAATGGGCAAGATAGCCACCATTGGGTTAGCACCGGCGGTATTTGGGCCGCTCATGAACATTACCGGTTCCATGCTTGCAAGCTGGTGGCACAATCGCCAGCCAAAAGAAATGGAAACGGATAAAGCAATCCTTGTCAATCAAACATGATGCAGAGTAGTTTACCTGCATCCTGTTTGAATCTTTATTTTTTATGAAACGGGCAATGGACACTTCATGGATCATTCGTTGCGACGCTCCGTTCATCTGTAGTTTTTCATGGCCTATGCAGGTTTATTAAATAAAAGTGCAGACTAATTTTAAACAGCTTCTTTATCAACAAAAAAGAGAAACACTAAGTACACGAACATTACAGGACACATACAAAAAGGAAAGTGCAGATTATTCTAGAGAGCATTTTTAGAAAGTTACTTCGTATCAACTCGCCCTTGCAAGGCGTTCTGTTTCTGTAATATTCGTTACCTGGCTTTTTAAGAACAACGCAGGTGTCATCTTATAAAATGGAAATTCCTGAAGCGCAGTAAAACATTTTACATTTTGTCACTTTAAACACGCGCTGCCGCAGCGCTTAACAAAACAACATTTCTACATAAACCCAAATACTATGTCCCCACTAAAATTCCTTTTGCAGTTGATCCTGCTTGCTTCAATTTACCAGCCATCACACAGCCAGCAGATTTCCAAAGATGAACTCATTTTTTTAACGCCCGAATGGAAGGGGGAACGATTTGCAGACGGCCGCCCCAAAGTGCCTGATAATATTATGAAACGCATGAAATCGGTGAGTGTGGAAGAAGCCTGGGCCGTTATGAAAAATGCGGGTTATGCCTACCAGGTAGCCGAAGGCTGGCAGCAGATAAATGCCGATAGCGTGCTGGTGGGGCGGGCGGTTACGGCCACTTTTATGCCCGGCCGTCCCGATGTATGGGGTGCCATAGATGCCAGGGGAAAGAAGGCCGGAAAGAGAGGACAGAACACCTGGCCTGTGGACATTTTGGTAAAGGGGGATGTGTATGTGGCCGACCAGTTTGGAGCGCATAAAAACGGGCCTACCATTGGCGATAATGTTGGCAATGCCATATATGCCAAAACAGGAAATGGTATTGTGTACGATGGCGCACTAAGAGATGTGGAGGGTTTAAAAGAAATTGGCGGCTTCACGTCATATTATACCAGTTACGATCCGTCTTATCACAATCCGCCGGGCGATCTCAATACCATGCTGGTAGGCATCAATCAACCAACACGTATTCGTATGGTGACGGTTATGCCCGGCGATGTTGTATTGGGAAAAATGGGCGTGGTCACATTTATTCCTCCCCATTTAGCAGAAAAGGTGGCCACCACTTCGGAAATCGTACGATTACGCGATTTGTTCGGCCACCAGCGATTACGCGAAGGAACTTATACCGCTGGCCAGATTGATACCCGCTGGACCGATGAAATTGAAAAGGATTTCTCAAAATGGCTGAACGACCATATCAACGAACTTCCGGTACCCAAAGAACAGATTCAACTCTTTCTTAAAGACCGCAATTGGTAACCAAAAAAAAATCGCACATCATGAAGAATGCAAACTCCCGCAGATCATTTCTTTCCAAAGCAGCAATGGCCTCTGCCCTGCTGCCCTTTACCAGCCTTTCCACTTTTGGACAAGGCTATGAGCAGGCCATCGAAAAAATGCCGGCTCCTTCTGCCCCATCCGATTTAAAAATTACCGATGTTAAATGCGGGTATATCAGGGGCAGTGCTTTTGTAAAAATATATACCAACCAGGGTATCTGGGGTTGCGGCGAGGCAGTAGATGCCGTGCCCGGCACCTACTATTTAGTAAAAGATTTCGGCAACCGCATAAAAGGAAAGAGCCCTTTAAATGTGCACCGGCTTTTTGAAGACATTCGCAAATCAGGTTTTTTCCAGGGGGCGCAGTCGGGCATGTATGTGGCCGTGCTTTCAGCCATTGAAGCGGCGCTTTGGGACCTTGCGGGCAAGGCACTCAATGTACCGGTTTACCAACTGCTGGGCGGAAAATTCAGAGACAAGGTGCGGGTGTATTGCGATACGGCGCTTTACCAACGAACCTTACCAGTGCCCAAAGATTTTGCCGACGCGGCAAAAAGTGCCATCAAACTGGGTTTCAACGCCCTAAAGTTCGACCTGGACCAGGCCAATGACCCCAATAAATACGATGCCTATAACTGGACCGCCAGCCCTGCCGAATTAACCCGCATGTACGACCAGATAGCCGCCGCCAGGCAAGCCGTTGGTCCCAACATTGATATCTGCGTAGACATGCATGGCCGTTACGATGCCGTTACGGGGCAGGCGGTGGCAAAAATGTTAGAGCCGCTAAAACTTATGTGGCTCGAAGAACCCATACCCGCGGAAAATGTAGAAGCGTATAAGCTGATCACTCAATCAACCAGTACGCCTATTTGTGCAGGCGAAAATATTTATCTCGGCTATGGCTTCAGGCGTTTGCTTGAAATAGGCGGTGTTGACATTATTATGCCCGACCTGCAAAAAGTGGGTGGCCTGGGCGAAGGGCAGCGCATTGCCAACCTGGCCAATTTATATTACGTTCCCTTTGCACCGCATATGGTCGCATCATTCCTGGGTGCTATGGCCTCGGCGCATGTATGTGCCTCTGTGCCAAACTTTTTAATTTTAGAGTGGCAGTCCTATTTTCACACCAATCCCATGTTTAAAGAAATTATTCATTACGATGGTGAATGGGTAAAAGACAGTTTTATAACCGTGTCAGAAAAACCCGGTATCGGTGTAGATATAAATGAAGAAGGCATGAAGAAATACGCCATACCGGGAGTGCCGTTTTTTGAGTAGGGAATGAACAGATTCATACCAGAAAATACTTTTGTCTTTCCAACTTCTCATGTCACTCCAACTTCTCATGTCCGACGAAGGAGGAATCCCTAAGCTGTTGTCCGATTCCGATATTTGATTGGGAAGGAATCCTCATGTTGTTGTCCGACGAAGGAGGAATCCAAGCGAAAATATTTCAGCCAAACTGAGGCTCGTCGAAACTCCCCCTTTGCGAGATTTAGGGGGCTGCATCAGGGTTTTAATGGCATGAAAAAGAAAATGGAATATACGAAGCCGTAGAAAATAAATATGACTTTTGCACCGTGCATGATCCCATCTTTTCTGGGTGGCATAGACCCGGCGCTTCTATGTTACCAAGTGTCCACTTTTTATTTTTAGAGAGGCAGTCCTCTTCTCAAATTAATTTGAGATTCCCGCCATAGCCCTGCACCGCACTTATGCATATCGTGTGAACACATTCGCCAAGTATATCTTTTGCTCCATAGGAGCATCCTGTTTATAGCAAAATAATTGGTAGTGTCAGATTAAAGCTCCGTAGGTGCTTCCTGTTTTGATGCATATAGGCGGCAGATCACAATAAACTTCAAAACAAGCTGAAAATTTTAACATGCATAAAGGATGGATTTTACGAAGTAAAAGAAGCAAGAAAATCAGGGAAAAAATTACAAACACTAAAAGATTTTTTGCCTGAAAGTAATCGCAAAGATTACCCAGTCCTTTTAGGCTACGCAGGTATTCTTCATCTGTAACTAGATAGCTGAAGAAGCTGACGGCGCAGCACACCAACGGCGCAACCGGATCATAAAACTTAAGTGTGTTTTGCGGCAAAATACCTGCTATCATTTAAATAGCTAAAATACAAAGTGCCATTGCATATTTGCAATGGCACTTTTATAAACCATTCAAAAAGTTTAATGAATTATTTATTTTGTCATGCCGGGGTCTTCTTCCAAAGCATTGTGCATAAGTCAAGGGACATGGGCATGTTTAAAGCACATCCAGAAAGCCCAGCAATCAGCAAGGCAAGCCCAATCCCCACTATTCATACGGGACAGACATGTTAACCGCATATCGTTTTTTCCACTTTTGCAGGGTGTTCTTCACCTGCAAATAGATGGGCGAAAAAGCTGTTGGTGAAGAACACCAACAGCGGCACCGGAAGTGAAGAAGGCATGAAGAAACACGCGATTCCGGCAGTGCTGTTTTTTGAGTAGCTTGTCAACAGATTTTTTTTAAATATAAGTGTAGAAAGTGCCTGGGATCCCGGCTCCCTATTCTACACCATATCGGGTTTCACTATATCTTTTTGGCTGTTCAATATCTTTTGTACATTAGTTTTTTAATCGGCATTGGCTTCGGTCCAGAAAATCGGGAGAATCCGGAAGCCCCTGCCATCGCAAATACCAACTGTTAGCTGCACCCCTGACGGACAAGACTAAACTAATTCGACAAACATTGGAATAAATTATGTACCATAAGAATTATAACGAACCCTCAGTTTTCACCCCTGAAAATTTGCTTAGAGAAGCAAGGCGTCAAAAGAATATTGGCAACTGCAAAGTGCCTGATATTTGTGTGCTTGACCCAGACGGAGATTTAGTGGATTATTTAATAAGGACAGATCAGACAACAATTAACGAATGCTGGGCTTGTTATCATACCAAACTTTACAGTGTAAAACAAAATAATTTTGACTTTGCAGTTTTGGGTTGCGCTGTAGGTTCATCATTTGCAGTTTTGATAGCAGAGCAGTTATTTGTGTCAGGCTGTAAAACCCTCATCAGTATAACTTCTGCTGGTATAATTAATCCTGCAAAAAACAATTCCAAATTCGTTTTGATTGAACAAGCACTTCGGGATGAAGGCACAAGCTACCACTATATACCACCTTCTGAAACGAGCAATATCAATCCAATTTTATTTGATAACCTAATGTCTTATTACAACACAACTGATTTATCTATAGAAACAGGCATTAGCTGGACAACAGATGCGCCTTATCGCGAGACGCATGCTGCCATTGTTGAAGCGAAAAAATTAGATGCAGTGTGCGTAGAAATGGAAGCTGCTGCACTTTATGCTTTTGGCAAAGCAAAAGATAAAAATATTATTTGCTTTGCGCACCTTACAAACACGATGGCTCAAACAGAAGGGGACTTTGAAAAAGGAGAAGAAATGGGAAGTCTGGATACCTTAGAACTTATTCATCATACTATAAAAGCAATCGTTAAAAGCACCTGTCAATATTGAGACAAAATCAATGCTTCCAGGCAACCAAACGAAGTAAGCTGATATAGGAGGCTCCAAAAACGTCATTGGACTTCATACATTCATTTGGTTTGACAAAGGCTGCAAAGATTATAGAAATTGGCGGCGGCGACAGCAAACTTGCAGATTGTTTACTTAGCAAAGGTTTCGAAAATATAACAGCGCCTGACGTTTCAGCCAAAGCACTTGACAAAGCAAAGAAACATTTCAGCCAAAGCGCTAAAAATAAATTGGGTGGTAAGCGACACTACAGAATTCAAGCCAGACACAACATTTGATGTTTGGCACGACAGCGCAACTTTTCATTTTCGTACCACAAGCGACCAAGTCGCAAAGTATATTGACACAGCCAGAAAATCTGTAAATGGTTTTTGTCCTGCCGGGATATTCTTTTATCCTGCGGGGGTCTCCTTCCATAGACCTGCGCATAAGCCAAGGGACCCCTTGTGCCCCTTTTTATCAATGTCACCTATCTCCTGCCAATATTTTGCCTTGTCATTGATGTCGATGGTTGAATTAACCAGGCTATAGTTATTCGCCTCAAGCGCTTCCCTGAAAACGTTTGTAAGTAAATCTTTTCCATTTTTTAAATCAGGCCTAAACTCGTTACAATTGCTTTGGGTAGATACTGCATAGCCTACTGGTGAAACGGCCGGCTTTGCAGTAGCCGTTAACGATGGAATAGCTGACCACCCTGCCTGTAGCGAAGCTTTAAATGGTGTATTAGATAATCGATCAACAAATTCCCTGGCTAACTCGTAGCGAAAGGCATCTACAAACAGGACAAAAGTTTCGGTTTCAGCAACCGCCTTCTGAGAAGTGAAGATAGAAGCATCCCCCTCAACCAATTTTTGAAATTTTTTGGTTACAGCCTCTAACCAGGGTTTATACAACAGCTGTATAATTGCTTTTACAATTGCTTTATTGTGTTCTGTCTTAACTGCCGCTAACGATTTGCGCATAGCCTGGTCTGCCACAAAACCTTTGTCGGTGTACCATTTTGTAAGTTCCCCGATTGTGGCTGATGGAAAGGTTTCAGATACGCTCATTGCCATTACCGAAAGATATTGAACAGCATCTGCCAACGGAGATTTGCCCAGTTCAAACCATACCCAACCTCTACGCAAACTATGCTCTTTCTCCAGCTGCTGCAGCCAGCTCAATGCTTTTGAAGGATCTGCTTTTGCAATTTTGCTCAATGCCAGAGCCAGCAATTCTTCTTTTTGCTCATTTACCTGTGGCCAACTTTCATCGGGTAAGGCGTACATGCCTGTGCCCAAATCGGCTGGTTTGGCCAAACGAAGCAATGGCTCTATTTCCGGGTATTTATGTGGTGCAGTAGCGTACAACTGCCAAACGTATTTCCAGGAGCCTTTTTGCGCACCCAGCTTTTCTGCTATCGCTTTTATATTCTTATGGTCGGGTTCAAATTCGTATTGCGATTTACATAAGTTGGTAAAAACTTCTCTTCTGCCTTCATCCATTGCTTTATAAAAAGCATCTCCTTTGCACATCCATTTTAATATGGCAGGCACTATTTGGGGGAACAACTGATTGTTCAAATAATCGGCGTCAATAACGCTCTTGTTGGCCAGCACGTCACGGTCCTGGAAGATGGAAAGCAACGTTTTTTTCAATGCATCTTTCGTGGCATTATCCTTTGCTACCCTGACCCCTAAACCAACAACCGGGTTTTCAACAAATGCCAGTATGCTCCATTCCCTTCCATTTTCCTGGGTGAACAGGGTACCGGTGTATTGATATTCCAATAAAGGTTGAAAATTAAAAACCGCATTCTCAACATTACGCAGGTCCGTTTTTGCAATTCCCGGCAGGTAAACAATCGGCGTTGCCCCTGCTGGCCAGGTAGCCTCGGGAAGCACTTTCGAAATCATGCATTTTAGCCAGATAGCAGGGCCTTGTTTTTTTTCGGGATCATAACTGCCATAGACAAGCAGATGAGGAATACTTTCCTGCAACACCTCTATCACCTCACACCATTGGTTTTCAGGATCGGGCCAAAGGATTACCTCCGGCTTTACCATTACATTGCTGTTATGGTTTTCAGCTTGTTTTAAAGCCTGTGTAACTTTATCGTATATGCTCTCGTTCATTATTGGTTCTTTCCAGTATTCTTTCTGATAGAATCTTAAAATCAGCATAAGCCTTTAAAACGGCTTGATAGTGTGCGCCTATAGCTCCGTCGGCAGGCTTTAGTAAAAAGATAGGCTTTCTAACTTCCATCGCCATGGGAATTAAACTATGATAGTGTTTCAAAAGAGACAAGCAATTGCTATCGTCTTCCACACGTTCATTTAGTATGGGAGCAATCCTCAAAACACACTCCTTAAAAACAGAAGGGATTCTGTTTGCCCATTTTAAATATGATTGAACTGGGCGCTTCTCCTTAATTCCATGTTGCATGACGACATAACCTATAGGTCGAATTTCATTATTGGGAAGCAACAAATCATGAGCACGATTTCGGGTAATGCGGTCAGCCCATTCCGATTTCCATATATTAAGCCGGTTACCGAGATTTCGTAAGCCTTGAAGCGAAAATAAATCTGCTGCCATAGGTACGACCACATAATCTGCAGAAATTAACGTCGATCTGTTAAGTGCACCGAAATTGGGACCAACGTCAATGATGCAAAATTCTGCACCGAAAGCTTCTCCTTCGTTATGGATAATTCTATGAAATGCTGAAACTATTCTAAAGGCTGCTTCATCGCCGTCAATACACTTACTCCAATTTGAACTAAGCTTATCTTCAAAAAGAGAAATATCAAGGTCACCAGCAAGTAGTCCAATATTTTGACTGACCTCATGTATTTTGACTTTAGCTATATCTCCAATTCCCCTGTCAAGCGGTTTTATTCCAGAAATTAATGTTTCTCTATCTGTGTCCTGGCTATAAATTCGCTCTAATTCATCGTCAGGCAAAAACATGGAAGTTAAATTGGCCTGGGGGTCAAGATCTACGGCCAGGCACCTATGGCCTAATTCTGCTATCATGTACGTAAAATGATATACCAGCGTAGTCTTACCCACTCCTCCTTTATTATTGAAGAATATTATTGTTTTCATAACCTTTTAAATATTTTAACCGAAAAGGAGGTTGGCTGATCTTTAATAAATTCGGGTGCAGGACTCCCATTTTTTTGCAAGGCTGCCAATGCAGCTTTAACCCCTATATTAAAACCATTTACAAAACCTAAATTTTTTACAGCTTCTGATAATGCCGGATTACGATAATCGTTTTCATTTGGAAAATTTTCAGGTCTGGCTTTTCCATATAAACCTCCAGCGTTAGATATTTCAATTCTATCTGAAAATTCATAAAATTTAATAGGAGCGTTCGACTGGTAATCTTTATGGATAACGGCATTAAAAAGCAACTCTTTTACTGCCCGAAGTGGATAATCCGACACATAATCACCCCCAATAAAAGGCAATACAGTTTTCACAATATTTGCTTTTATAAATTCATTCATTTGTCCTAGCTGGGTGGTGAGATCACCCTCAAAACGATGCTCATAATCAAAATCACTTGCCTCATCTATACCTTGAAAACGAACATATTGAACAGAGGCGCCAGGTATAAAGAATCGGGGATTGGTTCCAAACATTAATATTCCAGCATAAGTTGGACAGCTTTCCTTTATATCGAAAAATTTTAAAGAAGCTAACTGAAATTTTAATTCTCTTCCATTTTCTGTTAAGGTTGCAATATCAATAGCAGAAGGCAAATACCTTAGTTTGAATAATTCAATACTAATATCTTCTAATGTACTGCCTTTACAAGGTAGCACATCAAACGACCGGGCAAAGGCCGACCGTTTTTCTGTCAGAATTTTATCCTCTGCTTCATTGGCTGTTCCTTTTCGTATTCCAGCTCTTACGCATATCTTTCCCTTGTAACGAACAGGTGGTAAAAAATGAGGCTGAACTTCAACAACAGCAATTTCTCCATCAGGATAAGTAAACTTCGCAACAGTCATTGCAGGTGGCGGTACAATTCGTCCATCGGTTCGAAAACTTAGCAAGGTCTGCAATTGCTTTTCATCTATTGTCATGCCTGCCCTGCTTCCATCGTCACGTACACCAACAATTAAATAGCCCGGTTGCTTGTGATTGGCGAGATCGTTTGCAAAAGAACAAATAGCTTCACCAAACTTATCTGCATCGTTTTGAGCAATCGTTTTTTCTATTCTATCCTGTTCTAGCTCTGGTAATATTCTATCCAACTCGTCTTTAGTTATCATACTGCAAATTATTTAAATTTTTCTAGCCTTCTTCTTCGCTTCCAATATCATATATTTATCATTAACCCTTACCTCATCCAAATGCGGAAATAATGGTTTCGCCGAAACCCCAAATTCATCAACTTTATTACCAGGACGTTGTATTTGTGGTTTTGCTGAACCCACAATTGAAAAACCATCCGCTATAAAATTGAAATCAACATCGGCATACGATAGGAAAAATTCCCGCATCCGGTAAATATTCCTCCTGTCGAAATTTTTTACACCGGGATCTTTTTGCCTGAGGCATTCTTCAAACTGGTCAACAATTTATTCGCCCCATCTACCTTCCGCCAGCCTTGCATCTATAAATGCACCCACCTGCCAAAACAAATTCAGGTGTTCCCGATTGACAGACAAAATAGCTCTCGACCTTGATTTTTGGATCAGATCGTAGAGATGTTGAAAATGGCTGATTATCGCTTCTTCGTGCATGATTTTAAATTTTTACTCCCCCTCCCTCTTCTCCTCCAAACTCAAATGCTTATCATTATCTCTTACTTCGCCCCAGTGGCTGCCGGGTGGGTTTTTACCTCTGTCCACACCCCATTTTACATTGAATTTATTGCGTAATACTCCGGCTTGTACAAACGGGCGGATGTTGAGCCTTACACCATCATTTAAATCAGCCTCCCAGCCGATGGGTTGTTGAGCCAGCGGTTTCCATCTAACAAAAATATCGTAAGGGTCTTCTCCTTGCAGGATGGCTTCGAGGTTGACTTTTAGCTTTAGGGCGGCACTCAATAAACCATCTGCACCGCTTTCACCGGCTTTCTTTTTGGCCTCGCACAGGCGTATCCAATCGCCCAGGTAGGTGTAGATGAGTTTGGAAAGGTTGTCTTTGTCGAGCTTATGGTAATTGACCAGCACCGAAAAACCATCTTTGCGGCCATCCCAGATGTGCCAGATGAAAGGGCGATTTTGAAACACCTTGCAGTGCTGTACAAAAAACTCATTTCTGAGATAATCTTCTAAGCTGCTGGAAGCAGCTTCTACTTTTTGCAACAGTTGCAGTATGGTTTGGCTATTCCATTCGTTGCCAAAAACCTGTTGCAGGTATTCCCGTAATCGTTCTGCACCAGCCTGCTCTGCATTGACAGAAGGAATACAAAAAATACCATCTTCATCGCTTAAGTGGTCAAAAGCTTTTACTGCTTCAATCAGTTCTTTTGCTTCGGGTGCTAATGTATCGTAGTCGCTGCTTCCAGCAGCGTTATTACTATTTAAGCCGCTGGAAGTAACGTAGTCGCTGCTTCCAGCAGCGTTATTACTATTCAAGCCGCTGGAAGCGGCTTCTACTTTTGCTTCTACTTCCGCAGGCCAGCGGTAACCTAATATCCTGGCAAGGGCTACCTGCAAAGGATTATCTGTTTTTATAGGATGCCCATGAAACAACCATTGGGTGGGGTCGTCGCTGTATGGCTTAGGCAGGCCGTTGGGGTATTTTTCATTAGCTACGTTTTGCCAGTATTCCAAATCAAACGGGACTTTTGTCAAAGAAGCATTCGTGACTTTTAAAGTTTGGTCGATTTTCCTTACTTCTTCATTGTAAAAAGTGGAAGTACAAAAACACCAAATTGGGAGAAGGAACGTCTTGTCTTTTGGGATAATCACTGCGGCATTTGTATCGTTAGATTGGCCTTTTGAAATAGTTACAGGTAAATAGCTCATTGCACTCACTGAAATTCCGTCCTTACCCCAACCTTCAGTACCTCTGATATATGCAGTTCCTTCATCTTTAATTTTTTTCTGTAATTCAGAATACCATAGAATTAACTCTTTACCTCCGAAGTATTTTGTCTCTTTTACCGTCGATTGCCAAAGCCACCAACTGTTATCAATCTCAATAATCTCCCAAAAATTTCTACCAAATTTCGGGAAGTCCGCTGGCGAAATTCCTTGATATGCATCCGCATATTTTGAGAGAAGATGTAAGGCAATTACCGGCCCTTCGATAATAATTCTTGCATCCGGATTTCCCAACTGCGCTTTTTGGTTTACTGTTTTGATCTCCCTGGTTTTGAGTGCTTCTTCTTTTGCAGCAGTATTGGGGGCTTCAGCAACATCTAAACCCACCAAAGAATGCTCCGCAATAGGTTTTTGGTGAGAAAGAGAAATAAGAATTGCCTTCACCACTTCACCTGAAATCTGGCTAAAAGCACCCGACCCAAGACGGGCAACAAAATTCCAGCTTTCGTTTTTAAGCAACTTTTCTCTGTACTTTTTATAGGTGGTTAAAAAAAGCCAGTTCTGCGGTATTACGGTGCAAATAGTACCATTTGAATTAGCGGTTTTAAATAGTCGTTCAAGAAAAACGGTTGC
>JBBRCW010000015.1:0-38538 GCA_038204535.1 Chitinophagales bacterium
GAATTTCTCCTTATACCGTAATAACATTACGAAATCGACAATTTCATAGAGACTATGGAATACTCATAAGAGAAGAGATTTGGTTATTGGCTCCATAGGAGCCACCTGTTTATAGCAAAAGAATATGAATGACTTTACAGGCTCCATAGGAGCCGCCTATATTCAAATCTGTAGAGGAAGCACCTACGAAGCCATAAAAATGCCAGCGGAAATATTTTCTATAAACAGGATGCTCCTAATGGAGCAAAGGCATAGCCAACTCCGTTGCCTATTACTACTGCCCACAACCCTTCGCTAACGAATCTAAAGGCATTGAATTCCTCTTTATACTGTACGACAAGGACACGATCGACAAGTTTTAAAGTGATAATGGCAAAATCTGAAGCGAAGAAAATTGGCTCCATAGGAGCCACCTGTTTAAAGTAAAAGAATATGAATGACATCACAGGCTCCATAGGAGCCGCTTATATTCAAATCTGTAGAGGAGGCACCTACGGAGCCATAAAAATGCCAGCGGAAATATTTTCTACAAACAGGATGCTCTTATGGAGCAAAGGAATAGCCAACTCCATTGCCTGTTACTACTGCCCGCAACCTTTCGCTAACGAATCTAAACGCATTGAATTTCTCTTTATACTGTAAGTATAGTACCCGATCGACAAGTTCAAAGCGACAATGGCAAAATCTGAAGCGAAGAGAATTGGCTTCATGGGAGCCACTTGTTTATAGAAAAAGAATAAGAATGATTTCACAGGCTCCATAGGAGCCGCCTGTATTAAAGCGGTAGAGGAGGCACCTACGGAGCCATCAAAATGCCAGCTGGAATATTTTCTACAAACAGGATGCTCCTAATGGAGCAAAGGCATTAGCCAAAATGGTTGAATATATCTTCTGCGCCATTTTGAATGCGGATTATAAAGATGACACTTCTCACACCATCAGAAATATCGTTGGTGTGTTTGGTATGCCTTTCCAATGAAATCAACTATTTCATCCATTCAAAAACACCCTGCATAGCCAGTCCGCAAAGGTATGCGCCATAGGTGCCCACTGCATAGCCCAATACGGCAAGCAACACACCCACAGGCGCTAAATATTTATTGAAAGCAGCGGCCACGATGGGTGCGGAGGCCGCGCCGCCAATATTGGCCTGACTGCCGACGGCAACAAAAAAGAACGGCGCCTTTATTATTTTAGCAACGATCAGGAGTACGATTATGTGAACCAATATCCACAAAGCCCCTACCAGAAAAAGGGTTGGATTATCCAGCAGCGCGTTCAGGTCCATGTTCATACCAATGGTGGCGACCAAAAAATAGAGAAATACCGAACCAATATCCGATGCTCCGTATGCTTCTATTGAGCGCAACCTGGTAAACGATAAACCAAGCCCCAATGTGGTGGCTATGACTACAATCCAGAAAAAGGCACTTGTTAGAGAATACCTGGCCGAACCGGGAAAATGAGTGGCAAACCAGGGCGCAATGATATCGGCGAAATAGTGGGAAAGCCCGGTAATACCGATACCGATTGCCAATACGATCATCCACTCGCGAATGCCGGTTTTATTTACTTTGGTGGTAAGTTCAATTTGCTCCATTTTTCTCTCCAGCTCCACAATGGCTGAATTATCTGCTTTCAGCCACCTGTTCAATTTATCTCTGTGCTGCGAGGCATACAACAACAACCCCATCCATAAATTGGCTACCAAAACATCTACCGCAATCATTTGTCCGAACAGCGCCTTGCTGGCGCCAAACACTTCAAGCATGGCTGCCTGGTTGGCGCCGCCGCCTATCCAACTGCCACTAATGGTTGCCAGGCCCCGCCACACTTCTTCGCTGCCATAGTGCAAAATATTTTTGTCGAAGCTACCCACTATAAACATGGCTAAGGGTCCGCCTATCATAACGCCTGCGGTACCGGCAAAAAACATGATGATGGCTTTACCGCCCAGTTTGCGCAAGGCTGCAATGTCAACGCCAATGGTAAGCAACACCAGGCTGGCCGGTAAAAAATAGCGCGAAGCAACGGGGTATAATCCTGATTTTTCGCCGGAAATCAAACCAAAGGTGTTGAACAGTGCCGGAATGAAATAGCATAGAAGAACAGAGGGAATGACTTTGTAGAATCGAATCCAACCCGGTTTTTTGGATCCGCTGGTAAAAAAAACAAAACCCAGAATGGCGAACAATATGCCCGCTACCACCGCATCGTTGGTAATAAATGCCACGTTCTTTTCTTCCATATAAAATTTTACATTAATTGAGAAACTTTTAAAGCGATCAAAATATTGCTTTTTTCTCAATGGGCTTTCAAAGAGTTTTTGCGGCTTTGTTTTTTGGTGGTTGTGCTGCAAGGGCAACTGGTTTTATCCTGGTTAAATCCAGGCAATATTGGCAAGTACACTTTAGTACATTGGTGCTTCGGGCAATGGTTTAATTGCTTTTTTCAGATTAAAATTTATGAACAAAATTGGCCGGCATCAACAAAGACTTTCATTGCAGATTTATTACGCTGCTGTAATCTGTTGTTTTATTTAGCCACTCTATTATAAAAAGCCTAACAATTATTTAAGGAGCTTGATTTATTTCTGGCGCCACCCCCTGGTCATGGCACAGTTTTTTGACCCTTACTGGTATTATTCACCATTAAAAATACCAATTATGACAGATCCAAAGCAACACATACCACAGGAGCCCATGATAATGCCGGCAACCAATTCCGAAACAGTGCGGCCAGATGCCGCAGAACTAACAGGGGAGGCTTTTAAAGCAGAGGCGGAAAAAGCGCAACGTATAATCGCCGAAAAAATGGATGATACCGACAATAAGACCGATACTACCCTTCAGGCGGGTGAGCAGGCCTTTAGCGCGGCAGGTGTAAAACTGGCAAGTGACCGCAGGGATAACAGCAGAGCCTCAGTCCGTGCAAATGAAGCTACCGACCCCAACGATACAGGAAGTGGCGGCTTGCCCGCAGGTGGCACCAAAGGTGGTTCTACTATTCAATAAATTAAATTGATTTCAGTGAACGAAAACATGCCCGCCGGTTTACCCGCCGGGCATGTTTGTTTTATAATTAAATCAATCCAAATCTGACTTTGCAAAAGATTGCTGTCTAATACCATGGTATTGTTTGCAACGCCACCCCAAATTAATCATTGCAATCGGCGCTATCTCTTCCCCTTGAATTTTTCGGCATACTTATGATACAACTGCATAGCATCAGGCGTTAACTCGCCGTAAAAAACACCAGTAATCAAGATGATTGAAAACAAAGCACTCCGGCTTATCATACCGAGCCAGCCATGTACATTTTGTAACAAAACAAACGAAACGCCAAACGCGACAACCCCAAGTAACAGCGCGTAAAGCGTTTTGCGGGTAAATGGCTGCATATTGAACTTACGGCGCAAAAATTCGAACCGTATGCCATTGTAGACAGTAAAAGAAAATAATTCAGCGAACGCCGACCCGATAATGCCAAAATTTTTAATAAGAATATAGGTCAACGGTATTCGAAAAGCGAGTAAAACAACGCCGCTAAGAAAATCGAAACGCCAGAAGGTGGATGTGCCGATGATCGTTCCATTTACACCCGTGCCTGCATCTATGATACGGCCGAGCCCCAAGACAAACATTACATATATGCCCGCCTGGTATTCAATTTGGATATTTAAAACAATAAAGGCATCATCAATATTCAGCCAGATGTTGCAAAAAATAAATAAGGCCATTAGCAGCAGGTTGATGCAACTGCGTTCATATATCCGTCTGATCTCCGCAAAGTCCTTATCCTTCCAGGCCTGTGCCAATACGCCGGTGGTGATGGATTGAATACTGCGCTGCGGCACCTGTACCAGGTTGGCCGCATATTGCGCCAGATTAAAGACGCCGGTACTGCCCAGCCCTTTTAAACTGGCAATAATAAAGGTATCGATGGTTTGCGCCACCACGTTGATGCACACTCCTCCAAAAACCAGCATCTGCAGCCCAAACATCTTCTTTTTAAACTTCATGGTTATGCGGCTGACCTTAAAGGTGAAATGCAGTTTGCCGAGACGCCGCAGGTAAAAAAACAACACCAAAAAAATAATGAAATAGGTGAGCGTGAACAGCTTGATAAACGTATCGAACGACACCAGTTTAAAATAGTAAAGCAGAATAAACACCATCACTACCAGTCGCATGGCTGTTTCTTTTAAAAAGTTGGATATAACCGTCTTATGCAGGCTCCAGCAAAATGCTTCCAGCACCGAAAAGAACAGCATTCCAAAACCAAAAGGAAAAATAAGGTAGTAATATTGAAGAATGAGGGGCGACCGCTGCGAGAATTTTTTAACCACTATAGGTTCTCCAACATAGCCCACTAATAAGATCAGACAAAAGCCGATGAATGACACCAGCATGGCCCACGTCATCAGGTCGTTTTTGCGGTCTTCTATATTGTCTTTGTAGTAAGGATAAAATTTGTAAACAATGGGTATCACGCCCAGGCTGCCGAATACAAATATGTTTTGCCCCAGGTCGTAAAATACGCGGGTCAAGCCAAACTGTTCGGGCGTAAACGAGCCATTACGGGTAAAATAATAGGTATTGATGGCGCCAATTAAAAAGCCGAAATAAACCAGAATGCTGCTTAAAATTGCCTGTTTACGAATGTTGGCCATTGGGTAGGGTTACGGGCTTTTAAAGTTTGGGGCTTTTGGTGGTCTTTTTCAGGTTGATGTAATAATTATTTATAATTTCAGAAGGCGACCAAACAGCTTTAAGGGTTTTATCAAAAGATCGTTTTTGCCAATGGGATGATGGAGCCAATCTCGCCTGCTGATCTCCCTTTGCCAATGCCAGTGAAAGACTGAAACCTTCAACACAGTTAGTCCAGCGATAATACAGCACTTTATTTTTTCGAACATAATATTCAAGCACCGGAATATTGGTTGTTCTTAAATATTGATCAAAAACGGTGGAAAAATCCATTTTACTTTCCTGGCTGATGTAGGCTTCCACTTGTTGGCTGGTTACGGTTTTATGATAGAACGTTTTATTCAGCCCCCTTAATATATTTCTAAATAAAGAATCGTTGTTAATAGAATGACGGATGAGCTGCAGCATATTGCCGCCTTTGTAGTACATGTCGCCGCTGCCTTCTTTATTAACCCCATAAGGCCCGATGATGTTTTTATCGTTTCGAATGCGTTGCCGGGTGCCCAGGTTGTAATCGTTTCCGGCCTCTTTACCAAACAGCGTTTCAGTGTAAAGTGTTTCGCTGTAATTGGTAAAGCTTTCATGCACCCACATATCCGCCACATCGTTGGTGGTAATATTATTTCCAAACCATTCATGTCCGCTTTCGTGTATAATGATAAAATCCCACTTCATGCCCCAGCCGGTACCGCTTAAATCGGTGCCCAGGTAACCATTTTCATAATGGTTGCCATAAGCGATCGCGCTTTGGTGCTCCATACCTAAAAAAGGCGTTTCCACCAGTTTATAACTGTCTTCGTAAAAGGGGTATTTACCAAACCAATATTCAAAAGTGTGCAGCATGGTTTTAGCCTGGTCAAATTGTTTTTGCGCCTTTTTCAGGTTGTATTCCAGCACCCAATACTGCATGCCTAATTTTCCATCTTCGCCGGAAATGGTGTCGGTCCAGTGGGCGTATTTGCCAATATTCATGGTAACACCATAACTGTTAATGGGGTTTTTTACCTGCCAGGTCCACATTTTGCGGCCATTTTCCAGATTGGTTGTATTGACCAACCTGCCGTTGCTGACCGCCGAAAGTGTATCCGGTGCAACAATCTTAATGGTCATTCCTTTATCCGGTTCATCGCTCTGATGGTCTTTGCATGGCCACCAAACACTTGCCCCCAAACCCTGGCAGGCGGTTGCTACCCAGGCATTTCCCTTGTCATCTTTTTTCCACACCAATCCGCCATCCCAGGGAGGCCGGGTAGCTTCGGTAGGTTTTCCATGATAGTAAATCGTTAATTCAGCAGTAATACCCACCGATGCAGCCTCCTGGTTAACCAAACAAATGTTATTGTCCCGGCTAAAATTGATGCGCAGGTTATTTGCGCCGGTAACGCTATCGACAATAAGGGGTTGCTGCAGATCTATCTGCATTTGCGTAAAAGGTTCTGTCACTTTATAGGTGATCGTATTTTTTCCCTGGATTGTTTTTTCGGCGATATTGGGTTCAACCAGCAGGTCGTAGTGCAATAAATCCCAGCCTTTTCTGTTTTCGTTAATGGTGCCCCGTAAGGTGTCGGCATGGGTAAAAGTGGTTTTTGGCGCCATTAATTGGGCGGGCAAATAAACCGACAAAACCATGCAAACAAGAAGTAATAGAATGCCCCTGTATTTCATTTTTTAAAGATAAGGGAATAGGGGATAGCTGGCAGCTGTTAGCCGGTAGCAGCTTGACGTTTACCAACAGCCGACTTTCATTAACTTAAACTGTTGGATGTATTTAAAACGTGCCGTCATGCTGAATTTATTTCAGCATCCCCTGTATCTCATCTGACACTTTCCGTGAGATCCTGAAACAGGTTCAAGTTATAATCAATGAATTTACTGGAAATCTGGAAATCCTTATAATTGTCGGCGTTTTTGAAATGAATATTCCTTTTGTATAAGGGCCGACGAGCATCTTATGTTCAATTTTATCAATGGTTCTTCTTCAGCTTGTCTTTAAAAACCTTTTCAAACTTTTCAAGTTTGGGCTGAATTACATACCGGCAATACATTTGCCCGCCGTTTTGGTTGTAATAATTCTGGTGATAATTTTCTGCCTCATAAAAGTTTTTCAGCGGTTCAATTTCGGTTACGATGGGTTTGCTCCATGCTCCCGACTGGTCTAAGGCTGCTTTATATTTTTCGGCTGATTCTTTTTGTGCTGCATCGTTATAAAAAATAGCACTGCGGTATTGAGGGCCCTTATCGTTGCCTTGTTGGTCAATTGTGGTGGGATCGTGTGTTTTCCAAAACACTTCAAGCAATTCATCAAAAGTTATAACCGACGGATCGTACACAATACGGGTTACTTCTACATGGCCGGTATTTTTTGCGCAAACCTGTTCGTAGGTAGGGTTAACTACGTGGCCTCCGCTATAACCGCTGGTAACTTTTAATACGCCATCTAATTGTTGAAAAACCGCTTCGGTGCACCAAAAGCATCCCGCACCTAAAGTTGCAGTATCTGTTTTTGCTGTCATGTTATTTATTTTGGCTATACTAAGACCCGAACTTTGTTTTAATCCGCACGAAGCAAAACTAAAAGTCAATAATGTTAGAAACGGTGTAAAAAAATTCATTAAAAGCAATTTAAATATCAAAATTCGTATTCATTAACTGCATAATAATCTTAAAGTTGTAATGATGGCCGTTAAAATTTTGCTAAGTGGGTTATTAATAATCCCATAAATTGGCTTGATTTACCAGCAGAAAGCATAAATTTCTTAACATGGGGCAAAAAGAAACTTATTGGTTGCACTTAGGATGTGAGTTGTTATCGAAATGACGAAGAAGCTGAGTATTAAAAAAAAGTAGTATAAGATTAATTGCAAGTAGTGCAATATGAGGTATTTAGCGCAAAGAAAACGATTGCCGTTTCAAATTTTTTTGGTATTCTTAAATTGCGAATCGCTTGCTGCAAATAAAAACTTATGGTGCATTTGCCAAAATTAATAGAAGATTTAACGCTCATTCTCTGTGCGGCAGGCATTACTACCCTGTTGTTTAAAAAATTAAAACAACCGGTAGTGCTCGGTTATATTTTAGCCGGGCTTCTGGTTAGTCCAAACTTCAATTTGCTTCCTTCAGTAACAGATCTTGAAGGGGTCACTATCTGGGCAGAGATAGGCGTTATTTTCCTGCTATTTAGCCTGGGGCTTGAATTTAGTTTTAAGAAGCTTGCCAAGGTTGGTGGCACTTCCTCCATTTCAGGCATTTTTGAGATCAGTATGATGCTGTTACTGGGTTTTTTAACCGGAAAATTTCTTGGCTGGTCCACCATGGATAGCATATTTTTAGGGGGCATCCTGTCTATTTCATCCACTACCATTATTATTCGTGCTTTCGAGGAGCTAAGGGTAAAAAATCAAAAATTTGCCGGTTCGGTGATGGGCATTCTTATTATAGAGGATATTGTTGCAGTATTATTACTGGTGGTGCTGTCCACTATTTCGTTGAAACAGCAATTCGAGGGCGGCGAATTACTATACTCCCTGTTTAAATTGTTGTTCTTTTTGTGCCTTTGGTTTTTGGCAGGTATTTTTTCGTTGCCATCTGTATTAAAAGCCGGTAAACGTTTTTTGAGCGATGAAACGCTTTTAGTAGTGTCGTTGGGCCTTTGTTTTTTAATGGTGGTCTTTGCCACACGGGCTGGCTTTTCCGCTGCCCTCGGTGCTTTTATCATGGGTTCTATTTTGGCCGAAACTATTTTAGCAGAGCGCATAGAGCACCTGGTTAAATCTGTAAAAGATCTTTTTGCCGCTGTGTTCTTTGTATCGGTTGGTATGCTGATCAACCTGCAAGTGTTATTGGAATATGGCGGCCCTGTATTGCTGATTACTGTAGTGGTTATTTTGGGCAAGACTTTAAACGTTACTATCGGATCCATGCTTTCTGGCCAGCCATTAAAACAATCTATGCAGGCCGGTATGAGTATGTCGCAGATCGGTGAGTTTTCTTTTATCATCGCATCCCTGGGTTTAAATTTAAAAGTTACCAGTAGTTACCTTTATCCAATAGCAGTGGGTGTCTCGGTACTTTCTACTTTTACAACCCCCTATATGATCAGGCTCGCCGAACCTTTGTATTTTTTAATTGAAAGAGGGTTACCCGCTAAATGGCTCTCCAGAATTAACCGCTACAGTACAGGTGCACAAACCATTCAGGCCGAAAGCGACTGGAAGATTGTTTTAAGGTCTTACCTCTCGGTTATTGTTACAAATTCGGTTGTCATAATAGCATTGATTTTGCTTTCCTCTACGTATTTATCCCCTTTTATTATTCGCCAGACAGGCCAGTTGCTGCTGGGTGAAGTATTATCAGTAGTGATCACCCTGGTGCTTATGTCGCCCTTTGTGTGGGCTTTGACCATAAAAAAAATGGGAAAGATGGCTTATACTAATTTGTGGCTTGATAAAAAGTACAATCGCGGGCCATTGGTGATGCTGGAAATTGCCCGGAATGTATTGGCTGTTATTTACCTCTATGTACTGTTACAGCGGTTCTTTTCGCCTTTAAGCTCTTTTATAGTCGCATTGCTGGTGATGGTAGTGGTACTAAAGATCTTCAGCAACAGGATGCAAAGTTTTTATAGCCGGATAGAGCATCGCTTTTTAACCAATTTAAATGCCCGCGACCAGATTGCGGGTGTGGATGAAAAAAATAATATTTCCCCCTGGGATGCGCACCTGGCATATTTTTCCATTAGCCCGAATGCGTGGTACATTGGTAAAAAATTAGCGGAATTGGAGTGGCGCGAAAACTTTGGAATCAATATTGCGCGGATTGAACGTGGTAAGATATTCATTGACGTTCCCACTGCAAACGACATGCTTTTTCCCTATGATAAAATATCGGTAATTGCAACCGACGAACAATTAAAGCATTTTAGAACCGTAGTAGAGCCGGTGATAGATACTCTTGAACACCCGGTAAATAAACGGGAGGTCTCGCTGCATAAGATTATTGTTGACAGCCACAATCACCTGAAAGGAAAAACCATCCGGAATTCAAACATCAGAGAAATGACAAGTGGTATGGTGGTAGGTATAGAACGGGGAAATGACCGCATACTCAATCCGGCCAGCACCACCCAGTTTGAGTGGGAAGACGTGGTTTGGATAGTTGGTGACAGAAAAAAAATTCAGAAGCTAAATGCTGATGAGCACCATCCGGTATAGAGGGGATTATTTTAATTTTCAGGTAGTATGAAGTACACGAAATATAAATGGGCCGCTGTTGGTTAGTATTCCATTTTACGAAGGGTTGGGGCCTTAAACCAGGTGATGAGCACTACCAGCAATGTTACACATCCCCCAAAAACAACACTGGGTACCACACCAATGGCACGTGCAGCCACTCCGCTCTCAAACTGGCCGAGTTCGTTACTGCTGTTTATAAACATGGAGTTTACGCTCATAACTCTGCCCCGCATTTCGTTGGGTGTTTGTAGCTGCACAATCGTTCCCCTTATGACTACGCTGATGCCATCAAGTACTCCGCTCAGCAGTAAAACAATAAACGATAACCAGAATAATTTCGACAAACCAAAGATGATGATGGAAATGCCGAAGCCGGCAACTGCCATTAGCAGTCTCTTTCCCTGGTGCCTGCGCAAGGGGAAAAGCGTTAGCAATACCACTATAATAATTGAACCAATATCGGATGCTGCGTTTAGCCAGCCAAACCCAATGGCACCCACTTTTAAAATATCCTTTGCATAAATAGGAACCATGGCAACGGCGCCGCCAAAAAGTACAGCAAATAGATCGAGCGAAAGTGCGCCTAAAACTTCCTTGGTATTAAAAACAAACCGCAGGCCTTCCTTTACACTTTCAAGGGTTCGTTGATTGCCCTCCCTTTTACTGGCTGGTGCTTTGTCAAGCCGGTTTAAATTATATAGCGATAAAACAACCAGGCTCATAACAGCCAGCAACGTACCGCTTACGCCGAATGCCGCAATAAAAAATCCGCCGGTGGCATGCCCGGCCACCGATGCGCTCAGGTAGGTGCCCTGGTTCCAGGTGATGGCATTTTGTAATTGGTCCTTAGGAACAATATGCCCCAGCAACGAAGGAAAGGAAGGACCGACGAAGGCACGAATAATACCCGTGCAAAAAATAACGATATAAATGCCGGCCACCACGGTGCTTTGTTTTTCGGGTCTGTCGAAAAAATAATAAGACAGCAGAAAAAGGGTGAGGGCTCCCAATAAATAGAAAAGCACCCCTTTAATTAAAAGACCTTTTTTTTCGCTGGTGTCAATTACATGGCCTGCATATAAAGCCAGCGAAATGGCAGGTACAACTTCGGCCAAACCAATTAATCCCATAGCCAATGGGTCGCCGGTTAGTTCGTATAGCCACCAGCCAACCAATGTACTCAGCATACGGAGCCCCATTGTAAAACAAAAACGCCCGGTTAACAATCTGCGATATTGCCGGATTTTTATTGCGGCAAAAGGATCAGTTTGTATCGTTGGCTGGATCAATTGAAAAATCTTATGGAAGAGTAAAGTAATGCTGTCCGTCGTCGTAATCCTTTTCCAGAGCATCTAAAACTACCTGCAGATGTTTTTCATTGCCTAAAAAATCGGCATTGGTAGCATCAATAAATATGGTTTTTATATTATGCTGCTTTATATAACTGGTATAGGTCTCCTGAATGTTAAAAAGGTATTCGTCGGATATCGATTGTTCATATTCCCTTTGGCGTTTTTTTATGTTTTGCTGCAATTTTTGTACCGGTGCATGCAGGTAAATTAAAATATCCGGATGCAATAATTGCTGATGAATAATGTCAAAAAGTTTTTGGTACAATCTGAATTCTTCGGGCGGCAGGTTTACTTTGGCAAATAAAAGACATTTGGTAAACAGGTAGTCGCTGATGGTAATGTTCTGAAAAATGTCTTTTGTATGTAACAGGTCCTTCAGTTGTTTATATCGTTCCGCCATAAAAAACAGCTCAAGCGGAAAGGCATACTGGCCGGGATTTTCGTAGAATTTTGCCAGAAAAGGGTTCTCAGCAAACTCCTCCAATATCAGCCTGGCGTTTAATTTTCTCGATAATAAATGTGCCAATGTAGTTTTTCCAGCGCCAATATTCCCTTCTATTGTTATAAAATGATGCTTCATTCGTATGTTATGGTAGTAGCGGTAAACCTACGTAAAATGACAAATTTTACACTGGAATATCCAAATTGGTTATAAACAGTTGACTAACATTTACTGCCATATTTTCTATTTTATTAAGACTTCTCTGTCATTCAGATGATCTAAGTTCTGATGTCTGGAAATTAATAAGCACTCATGATCGCAGGTTCCTTCAATTGTTCACTGTTCACTTTTAATTTTTCACTATTCACTGGCCAGTTTCAGGTCTTATAGACCGATACTTGTAATGGATCGGGGCATTCTGCTAAAAGCGTCTCGATGGTCTTATTAAAAACCGGATGCAAAAATTTGGGGCATATTTCGGCCAAAGGCGATAATACAAACCGCCTGTTTTGTATTTCGGGGTGGGGGATAACCAGGTGCGGCTTTTTAATGACCGTTTGATTGTAAAACAAAATATCTATATCAATTATTCTGGGGCCATACTTTTTAAAGCGTTGCCGACCCATTTGTATTTCTTCCCCCAAAATTAGTTTCAACAATTCTTCGGGATTGTGCGGGGTCTTTACCTGTAAAACCTGGTTTAAGAAAGCGGGCTGATCCGTTATTCCCCATGCGGCTGTTTCGTAAATAGCTGAAAATTTAACCAGTTCACCGATTGACAGTTCAATTCGCTGTTTCGCAAGGGCAAGATTTTCCATTCGGTTACCCACATTACCACCAGTCAGTAAAAAAACATTATTCATATAGTACATTTGCACCCAGCCGATAAAATTCAGTTAATTGCATCTTACAACATAATTTTAAAATGAGAAGTTTTTTCAAAATATTTTTCGCCTCATTGCTGGCATTGGTAATTTTCTCTGTGCTGGCAATTTTAGTATTGGCAGGCATAATTGCCGGAGCAACCTCTCCCTCTAAACCCGAAGTGGGCACCAAAGCCATTCTCTCCATAGATTTAAACAAACAGTATAAGGAGCAAAGCCGCGATAATCCCCTTGCCGGCCTGGTATCTGATGAAGAAGATATGCCTTCTTTGTATCAGGTGGTTTTATTAATAAATCATGCAAGAACCGATTCGGCGGTAAAAGGCATTTACTTAAAAGCTAACAGCAACGCAAATGGTTTTGCAGCCAGCCAGGAAATACGCAATGCACTGTCCGATTTTAGAAAATCGGGGAAATTTATAATAGCCTATGGCGAAGTAATAGACCAGGGTGCCTATTATATAGCCAGTGCGGCAGATAAAGTTTATTGTAACCCCCAGGGAATGGTGGAGTGGAAGGGATTGTCAACCACATTGCCCTTTTTTAAAGGAACACTTGAGAAACTCAAAGTTCAGCCGCAGATTTTTTACGCCGGCAAGTTTAAAAGCGCTACCGAGCCGTTTAGAGAATATAAAATGACCGATGCCAACAAACTGCAGACATCGGTTTACCTGGGCGACCTTTATACGCAAATGTTACTGGCAGCCAGCCAGCATTCTGGTAAAGACACTGCAGCCCTTCGATTGCTTTCAGACAATTTAACTATACAAACCGGGCAGGATGCCGTTACCGAAAAATTAATAGACGGCTTAAGGTATGATGATGAAGTGCGCCTGGAGCTAATGAAAAAATTAAACCTTGGCAAAAAGGAGAAGATCAATTTTGTAACCATAGGTACCTATGCAAAAGCTATTGATTTAAAGAAAATGGACGGCGAAAAGATAGCGATGATAATGGCTGAAGGCGAGATTGTGGATGGAAAAGGAAAATCGGGCCAGATCGGATCGGAGGATTTTGCAGAGATCATACGCAAAGTACGTTTAGATGAGAGCATAAAAGCAATTGTTTTCAGGGTCAATTCGCCTGGCGGCAGTTCTCTTGCCAGCGAGGTTATTTTAAGAGAACTATTGTTAGCTAAAAAGGAAAAGCCTGTGGTGGTAAGTTTTGGCGACGTAGCCGCGTCGGGCGGGTATTACATTTCGTGCGGGGCCGATAGCATTTTCGCACAACCGAACACCATCACCGGATCCATTGGCGTTTTTTCGATTATACCCAATATGCAGGATTTTTTTAACGACAAGTTAGGAATGACCTTTGATCGCGTAAAAACGGGCCCGTTTGCCGATATGATCTCCATTACACGACCCATGAACGATGGAGAGAAAAAGTATATTCAACATGCGATTGATACGATTTATTTTGAATTTAAATCGAGGGTGGCCAATGGTCGCAAACTTTCTATGGAGCATGTTGACAGCATTGCGCAAGGCCGCGTTTGGACGGGCGAAAGGGCTATTTCAATTGGATTGGTAGATCAATTAGGCAGTATAAACGATGCAGTAAATTGTGCAGTTCGAATGGCAAAATTAAAGGAGTACCGCATAAAAGAGTACCCGGAGAAAAAAGGATTTTTTGAATCGGTTTTAACCGGCTACCGTAGCGAGGTCACGGTAAAGGCTATGAAAGAAGAAATGGGTGTTGAGCAATATGAAAGTTATTTACAAATAAAAAGTCTGCGATCTATGTTTTTTGTACCGCAGGCAAGGTTGCCATTTCAAATTACAGTTCGGTAGCTGTTAAGATTGTTACGACTTAAAAAGCCTTTTGTCAAAAAGAAAATCTTCCGATTTCAATAATTCCACTTCTTTAAAATCTTTGTGAAGCGGATTGATCATAAAGTTTTTTTCGTCGAATACCACTGCCGATGGGCATTCAAAATAGAGGTGCTCATTTTTTTGCAAAAATTCGCTGCCTATCCATTCTGTGTATTCAAAGTCGGTATGCCAGTCGGGTTTAAGCTGGGTGGCCTTATAAACCGATGCCTGTTGCGGCGAAGGTATTTCCAGGCGCATTAATGCCAGCCGCTGCAGGCTCGCCAAATCAAGGGCATTCACCAAAACCTCCAGCAAGCTTAGCGAAATTGATTGACTGGTATAAAGCGCCGCCAAACCTTTGCGATTCCACCGCCCGCCAAAAAGCCGTGCGCCATTGCCAGAAGTGTCATCACCATATTGCTTTTGACAAAACCGGTAAACAATCATGCGTATACACCTTGTTGAATACGTGAAAGCTGATCGATAATTTGATGGATGCCATCGGTATGATATAAGGCTTCGAAGGATAGCTGCTGGCCCATAACCATTTTGGGTTGTTTCAGCCAGTTATATAAGCCATCGGCACTTGTAAATACAGCCAAACCAAGATTGATTAATTTATCTATTTGGAAAATTCTATCAACATATATGCCTTCAAAATTTTTGTTGTCTTTGGCATATCGCTGGAGGGTTCTTTCTGAAAGATGTAGAATTTGTGCCCAGTCAGCAAGTGAAAAAGGAATTTTGTCTGCAATTTTCTCAAACTTTTTATACGAAAAATCGGAAACTGCAGCAGGCAATTTATTAACCCGCGGAATACTTACATAGGGCTCTTCTACTTTTCGTAAAATTTCGTCTTCTGTATTTAGCTTGTATGGCTTGGGCGGAGCTTTAGATTTTTTCATAACTGTCAATTGTCTCCAAATATACGACATTTGCCAAAAGTTATTCCATTTTTTTCTTTTTTTTTTTAGAAATTAAGTCCAGGTTTAACACACGGACTTATTAAGGTCACCTAACCATTGATTTATATAAACTGCACAATAAGCATTGAAATGATGTGAGAACTCCGGATAATTATCGAAAAGGTATTTACCCCAAATAGGCGTGCATAATAAAAGAAAAAATAAAGAAATAGATTTGCCCAAATTTCTATAGTTGAATGATTAAAAAGTACAGCCAGTTAAGGGCGATGTTTGCGGTTACGAGGGCAAGTTTGCGGGCTATATTAAGAAGTCCTTCTGCGGTAATTTTCAGTTTTGCTTTTCCGTTATTATTCATTTTGATATTTGGATTTATTGGCGGCGGGGGTAAGGTCTCATTGAATGTATCGATGGACAAGGCCTCTGATACGGCAAATGCAATTTATACCACCATGCGATCGGTACCAGGTATAGGCATCAAACAAAAGAGCGAAACAGAAACACGCGAAGACCTGGAGAAAGGCCGGTTAACTGCCATTGTTAATATTGAAAAAGTACAAGGCGACACCGGGGCAAAAGCACCTTATATCATCCATCTTAAGAGCTCGGAAAGCGTAAATCCGCAAAACCTGCAGGTATTAAATTCGATACTTAATTCAATTATTGCCAATATAAACAGAGAAAAATATCCCAATGCGCCTACCGAAGCGGTCATTAGCCAGGATATTCAAAAAATTCCGGGGCGCACATTTAGAACCATCGATTTTATTTTGCCGGGTCAATTAGGTTTCTCGTTGTTGAGTGCAGGTGTTTTTGGTGTTGCGTTCCTGTTCTTTAATTTGCGGCAGCAATTGGTTTTAAAACGGTTTTTCGCTACGCCTATTAAACGTTCCTTCATTGTTTTGGGCGAAGCGCTCAGCAGGGTTTTGTTTCAAATGTCCACCGCGGTGGTGATCATCTTAATAGGAACTTTCTTTTTTCATTATACCCTGATCCATGGCTTTGAAACCTTTATGGAGATAATGGTTTTAAGTTTTCTGGCGCTCGTTGTTTTTATGGGTTATGGCTTTATTGTAAGTGGACTGGCAAAGAACGAAAGCACTATTCCACCCTTCGCAAACCTGTTTACCCTGCCGCAATTTTTATTGGCCGGTACGTTTTTTCCGATAGATGTTTTTCCTGCATGGCTGCAGCCTTTGTGTAAAATTTTGCCGTTGACCCACTTTAACGATGCCATGCGGCAGATAGCTTTTGAAGGTGCTCACCTTACTGATTGCTGGCAGCAAATACTTATCTTGTTGCTTTGGGGTGTGGTTACCTATTCGGTGGCAATAAAAGTTTTTAAGTGGGAATAACATGAAGATATTTAAGCTGGCCCTCATAAGCGTTGTTGGGTTATTTATAGTGATAACCGCCATGTCGTTATTACTTCCTTCAACGGTTATCATTAGCCGCGCCATCAATGTTAACCAACCCTTTAATGTCGTTTATCCCCTCGTAAGTAATGTACACCAATGGTCAAAGTGGATGGATCTCTATGACTCATCCAATGTAAAAACATCGGGCATTACGTCTGGCAAGGGCGCCTATATTTCTTTAGGAGATTTGCGAATAGAAATCTTCGATACTACCAATCATTCCATATCGGCAAACTGGCAGACTGGTGATAACAAGCCTTTGCCGGGCAAGATAGAAGTTATTGCGAATGACACTTCAGCACCGGTAACCGTTCAATGGCAGTTTACCCAAACCGTAAAATGGTATCCCTGGCAGAAATTTGCAACTATTGTTTCTGATCAGGCATTAGGCCCCACCATGGAAAAAAGTCTGGATAATTTAAAAAAGCTGGCTGAAAGCGAATAAGATACTTAGCCTTAAACGATCGACCTAATCGTATGATTAAGGGCTGTTTTAATCAATCCATATTCATTTTCGGTAAGGCAATAGGGGGGCATAATGTAAACCGTATTACCCAGCGGCCGCACGTAAACGCCTTGTTGCAACATGGAGTTTGTAATTCGCCAACTGATATTATTCAGATATTCGTCTTTTCCATTGTCAGTTTCAAAGGCCAGTATGGTGCCCAGGTTGCGAATGTTTTTTATTCCTTCCATAGTTCTAAGCTCCAATGCATATGTTTGGTTGGCAGCACTCAATGCCACAATAGCTTTTTGACATTCTTCTTTTAATAATAAATGCAGGCTGGCAAGAGCGGCGGTGCAGGCCAGAGGGTTGGCTGTAAATGAATGGCCATGAAAAAATGTTTTCAGCTTATCGTCGGTTAAATATGCATCGTAAATTTTGTTGTTACAGGCGGTAACTCCCAGGGCCATGGTACCACCGGTTAAGCCCTTGCTTAAACAAATGATATCGGGTTGTTCGGCCATGTAATTGCCCGCGAACAATTTGCCTGTTCGGCCAAAGCCAGTCATAACCTCGTCGGCTATACAAATTATTTGATTTTTACGAACGGTTTTGAGCAGCGCATCCATTAGTAAAGGAGAATACATTTTTAGTCCGCCGGCGCCTTGCACCAATGGCTCGTAAATAAAGGCCGCAATGCTATCAGCGTGTACTTCAATTTGTCTGGTCAGTTCATCAATATTTTCAACGGACGGTGTGTCTATAAAGATCACCTCAAACAACTTGTCGGCAAAGGCCAACGTAAATACGCTGCGGTCGCTAACACTCATGGCGCCAAAAGTATCACCATGGTAACTGTTGTTAAAGGCAAGTATTTTATTTCGTTGCCGGTTATCCTGGTTCCACCAATATTGTATGGCCATTTTTAATGCCACCTCGGTTGAAGTGCTGCCATTATCAGAATAAAATATGCGTGACATGTTACCCGGTAAAATCGGTAGTAACTGTTCTGCCAGCGCCACGGCGGGTTCATGGGTAAATCCGGCAAAAATAACCTGTTCCAGCACCTGCGCCTGCTTATACAATTGTTCCGCTATATACGGATGGCTGTGACCGTGTAAAGTCACCCACCAGCTGCTGATGGCATCAATATACGATTGGCCGTCTTCTGCGTATAAAACACTGCCTTTTGCATTTGATATAGGTATGGGAGGATCGGCATTTTTTTGGGGCGTAAATGGATGCCAGATAACTTTTTGGTCGCGCTGCTGTAAACTGTTCATATATGCCGCCAAAAGTAATGGCAAATCTTTAAAAGAAAAATGAAGGGTTTTCTTTAGTCTGCTTAACAAAATACCCGCCTTTATAACCGTCTAATTTTCAAATTGATCATAAAATTATGTTGTGGTATAACATGAGGAAAATACTTAAGTGAAAGCCGGGCATCATTTTTGAAATTAAGCTGAAAATACAAACTATGGCAAAAATCATCAAACAGCTTAGGCAGTTTATAGCCGAAGCAAATCCCTGTAACAGAAATGAAATGGCTACGAGAAAGATAGCTGACAATGTAGATTACTACAGCCTGGAGAGCGAAGAGGCCATTCGGCAACGAATTCAAGATTTGAACAATGAATGGGATGCTGAACGGGTGGGGCAGTTTAATACGTCGGTGTTGGTTTTAGCCGGTATCGTGCTGGCTGCTGCTATCCATAAAAAGTGGCTGATTTTACCGGCTGCTATCAGTGCATTTATGGCCGTAAACGCGGTTAAAGGCGGTTCGGTGCCACTGCCAGCCACAACCAAACTAAGAACAAGGCATGAAATTGCTTTGGAACAGGCGGGATTGTCCGCTATCTTAAAAGAGCAACGGTTTAACAAATTAAATCCAGAGTAAGGCGTCATAGTTATAAATCTGCCTGGTTCAAACTTCGGCCGGGCAGATTTACGACTTTGCCGGGTTTAAGAATGGTACAGATTGGGTTCGGCTATCCAAAAAGGTCGCTGCTTAAATATCGGTCGCCCCGGTCGCAAACAATAAAAACGATTACACCAGATGTTAATTCAGCCGCTAATCTAAATGCAGCAGAAGCTGCACCGCCGCTACTCATGCCGGCAAAAATGCCTTCCTCCCTGGCTAATTTTCTGGTGGTTTCTGTGGCTTCCTGCTGCGACACATCCATTACCCTGTCCACTCTTTTTGGATCGAATATTTTGGGAAGGTATTCCTTGGGCCACCGCCTGATTCCCGGAATAGAAGACTCTTCTGTAGGCTGGCAACCAACTATCTGCACCGCCTGGTTCTTTTCTTTTAAAAACATTGAAGTGCCCATGATGGTACCGGTAGTGCCCATTGAACTGACAAAATGTGTAATAGTGCCATTGGTATCCTTCCAGATTTCAGGCGCGGTGGTTTTGTAATGGGCCAGGTAATTATCGGGATTAGCAAATTGGTTCAGCAAAAAATACCCGCCACCGGCTGCCTTTTCTTCTGCATAATCCCGGCATATTTCAATTGAATCGAGCAGCGTAACTTTTGCCCCAAAAGCCTCCATGGTTAAAACCCTTTCGCGGGTAGAGGAAGCGGGCATGGCCAATTCAATTTCAATCTTAAAAAGACTTGCAATCAAGGCCATGGCAATGCCGGTATTACCGCTGGTGGCTTCAATTAACTTGCTGTTCTTATCAATATCACCCCGCTCAAGAGCGCTTCTGATCATATTTAATGCCGCCCTGTCCTTTACACTGCCGCCGGGGTTATCACCTTCTAATTTGGCAAAGATCTTAACCGCCTTATTGGGGTTTAGGTGTGCTATTTCTACCATGGGGGTGTTACCCACCAAATCTAATATACCTGCCATTGTATTAAATTAAAATTTTTCCTTCGGTTACTTTCACTCCGGCATCATTGTAAACAACTGTTCCGGGTAAAACGCTCTTTGTAAGCCAGACATTTCCACCAATTATGCTGTGGTGGCCAATAACCGTTTCACCCCCTAAAATGGTTGCGCCCGAATAAATGACCACATAGTCTTCAACGGTAGGGTGGCGTTTGGTAAAAGCCATACTCTTATCTACACTTAGCGCACCCAGGGTAACGCCCTGGTATAACTTCACATGTTTGCCAATAGAAGCTGTTTCGCCTATCACTATGCCGGTTCCATGATCTATATGAAAATGTTCGTCTATATCGGCACCCGGGTGTATGTCGATGCCGGTTTTTGAATGGGCATATTCGGTTAAAATGCGGGGTATCAGCGGCACCTGCAGATCGTGCAATGCATGCGCAATCCGGTAAAAGCAGAGTGCATAAAAGCCAGGATAGGCTCTTATAACTTCAAAATGGGATTTTGCCGCAGGATCGCCTTGCAGTATTGCCTCTGCATCTGTATTTAACAACCGGTAAATTTCTGGTATCCCTTCAAAAAATTGCTCCGAAATAAATTCATTGTTACATTCCCAGCACGCTTTGGTGGCATTCAATAAATTGATTAGCTCTACCTCCAGCTTCTTAAATTCCTGCTTTATTTCGTCGGTTGTTTTATACCAACAGATCGAAAGCTCAGGGTAAAGCAAACACATAATATTAGTAGCCCAGGCGGCGATTGCTTCGTTATTGGGTACCGGTTCTTTAACCTGTTGCTTTTTTAATAATTGTTCAAAAAAACCATTGTCCATGTTATTCTTATTTTTTCAGCCAAATTCAAAAATAAACCAATAGCCTAAAGTAGCTATAACTAAAAACGGAATTATTGCTTTAATTGGCTTTTTTGGTTTTTGAATGAGGTGCGGCTTTTGCACAATCCCCGAAATTTTTTGCGAAGAAAGCTATTATTCAAGATATGAATCCAGCAGGCCGGGGGGAAGACCTCTGTGTTCAAGCTCTTTTTTGTATTTTCTATGATTTTTACTGCTTTTGTTGGCCCCAACGCTGGTGGCAATTCCATTAATCACAATCTTGATCATATAATTAAAAAACGATTTGTTACGCAGCCGGTCAAAATACAGCACTGCCTGCCGGTGAGTATTTTTGTTTTTAACGATGAAAGTATTGGCAAGAAAGGTCATAACTGTATTCTTAATGCCCGACTTTTCAGGATTTCCGTCCTTTATTAGCTTAATTCGAAGGTTGTTATAAAACATATTGATTTTTCCCACAGCAAAATATTCTCTGGCTGCGGCGTTCAGGTAAAAGGAGTCAATCACTCCCGAGGTGAACTTAACATTCGATAGCGGAACCATGACCGTATTTAATATATTTAAAGGTGTTGGCTTCATTTTAAGTTGCATTGCAAAGCCATGTGCGGTATCCGCATACGACTCATTTACCATTAAATTTATTACAGCTTCATTCATAACATTGGCATCAAGGTCAATCATTAGCGAATCGTTAGGCTTAATGGATCGGTTGATTATATTATTGATCGTTCCATTTATATCCGTTAAAAGAAAGGTTCCCTCCACCCTCGATTTGTTGTGCTTCTCCGTATATTCCACCCTGCCGTCGTTTATTCTTATAGACTTAATGAAGAGATCGTCAACTATTTTTTTAATGGCTGCGGTAGGCAATAGCTTAAGAGAATAGGGTTGCGGTGGCGGAAATTTATCCCTAAAAACCGTAATATGGGGTTTTGTTATCAAAACTGAATCAGCCTCCATACTCTGGGTTTTGTTATATTTTTCCAGATCGAAGCCGTAGAAGCTAATTGGCCCGGTGTTAAAGATGATGTAATCGGTTTGGTAAAGAGATTTGGCTACTGCTGAATCCTGCGACAAAAGGGGATGTAAATGGAACGAATCAATCGATAACCTTTTTAACTGGTTGTTGTAGGCGGCGTTATACAGTTTATAAGTGTTATTGCTATCGGAATATTTTACAACGCCCGACTGAAACGATGCATCTGGGTTGGCACTTAGCAAAGCACCAAAGTTTTTAATATTTTTTGATGAGAGCAAAATCCGGGCAATCTTCAAACTGTCAACCACAAGTTTATTCTGGCCTGACCCTATAGGCAAAATACCCGGATTTGATAATCCTAAAGTATTTATGAGCGCTTGCCATTGCATGGTGCCGGTGTCTTTTTTTACTGCAACGTCCGACAGGCTTAAATCTATTTTTCCATTTGATACATCGAAGGCCAGCCCTTTATTGGTTTTAAAGTCAACCGAATTGAACTTTAGATCGAGTGACTTAAACTCAATCTGATTGCTGTCTATAATAACATTGGAAGCGCTCAGCAAACTGCCTTTAGTTGCGGGGATATGAAGGCTGAGAGGTGAAGATTTTTTTTGCGTGCTATAAGTGACGTCCGGACTTGTGACCGATAAATTACCGATGGTGATTTTTGTATTGCCAGGCTTCTTTGATGCTTTTATTACAGCCTCTTCTTCGCCACGGCTAATTACCACCTTCGGTTTAATTATTTCAGCTTCAAGAATTTTATAGGTGTTCGCCAAAATTGAATTGATGTCTGCCGAAAAATTCACTCTGGCCGATTGAACAGAGGTTGTATCTGTATCACCTGTTTTGGAGTAGAGTATGTTACTTAAATAAGAAGGTTTTTTGTCTTTCAACTGGTAGTTCTGAATGCTTGCCTTAACATCAGCGCTTTTTACCTGAAGATCGCGGCCATTTGTAAATAATTCCTTCGAAACAAAGGGATTGTTACCAATTTTTTCAATCGATTGGGCGCTTATATTATCCACAAAAGTACTTATGTGGTCAGGCTCAGTTGTCATATTTACCTGTGTATTGGTGCCATTGATATTTTGGATACTTAACCTGCTGCTGTTTTCTCTTATTTTTATTTTCTTAACTAACGAACGAATATCTACCACCGCATCATTCCATCGCACACCATTAGCTGCAATATTCCTTGCTTCATCTGCTATCAGCATAACATCAACACCAATATCCTGTATCTCTGCATCGATGATTTTACTGTCATTCACGATTTCTAGGTGATTTCCGGTAAAGCGGATGCCAACCGCCCTGGCTGCACCACTATTATTCTTTGTTAGCGAATCGACTTGCATTACTGCCACAGAACTATTTATATTGGTAATGCCATTTGCTAACGAAAGCCGGGTGTTATTTCCATGAATGTTATGCACATCGAAACTGCCTTCCATTTTTTTCCTTTCCGATTTTCTTTTGGGCAGGGTGTTCAATTGAACGTTTGCACTTTCCCATTGTATACCGTTGGCATAGATCGATTCTGTTCTGTCATCGATCAGCATATTGTCAAGAAGAACTTTTGAAATATCGGCATTTACGTTATCCGATGCGCTTTTAAGCAGCAGCTTATCAGCATAAATAATATTATTCGGTAAATACTTTACATTCAGTAATTGGCCGGTCAGGTCGTTTCGCTGCAAAATGCCTTTTGTCATCGAAAAATAATCGACCGCCTTTCGCACACTTTCCTGGTTAGTAGCGCTTAATAGCTTGTTACTGCTCAAGCTTACATTTACACCGTATAGATTTAGTTTTGTTGATTTGCCGAAGTTCAGGTTTAGCTCTCCATTAAAAATGCTTAGCTTGTCAAGAGTCATCAGGCTGTCCATATTTTGCAGCGTGGTAAAAAAACTGGTTTTGTCTTCTTTGGGGGGAGTCCTTTTGGTGTAATTGATGACCGGGTTTTTTAAAACTGCTTCCCTGGCCACCACTGTCTGATTAAAAATTAACTGGTACCAATTCAACCCAGTTAGTTCAAAAACGGGAAAACGGAAATCGCGGAGACTTTTTATTTTATAACGCGAAGGGGCGGTTAGAACCGTAAAATTATTCAGCAGTATTTTGCTGTTGTTAAAATGAATGCTGTCGAAACTAAAAATAGCCGAACTATCCACATTATAAAGATGATAATCTCTAACCACCATATTAAACCGGTCAACACTAACGGGAGAGGCTGAATCTGAATAGATTTTCAGGCCATGGATCTCAAAGTTATCTTTATTGCTGTTGAAAAATGAACGGGGCTTTTTACCAATTATCTCAAAATGAATACCTGCATTTTTAACGCCTATGTAGGCAAGATCGAGATCGCTGGTAAGATCTTTAATCAGTTTCTTTGGATCGGGGTTGCTTTTTTTATCTGCATCCACAGGATTTAGCTTAAAATCAAAGTTGGGATTTTCACAAAAAACCGTGTCGGCTCTTACCAGGTTAAGATTACCCATGGCTGCAAAATCAACCCCCACAAGCAATAGTTTTTTGAAGAAAATATTGTAGGTACTCCTTGCTTCACCTTTTGGCACCGCGCTGATGGTGCAACTGTCCAACTCTACTTTTTTCTGAAATAACTGCAGCTTGAAATTCTTAAAAGACAGGTGGTGCCGCCCATCTGAAAAATTAATGGATTGATGGTTGCTGGTCAGGCTTACTTCTTCCTGTTCTCTAATGGTTTCATCATCAGCATCGGGGTGGCGAAGAACATTTAAATGTATGTTGGATATGAAAACGGGCTTCGCATCGGCAATCATATTATTTACCAGTTTCAGGCTGCCATTATCTACTACAATCCTTCTTATTCCAAAATTCTTCAAAACATCCAGCATGGAAGTATATACCTTCCCCATTTCCTGTGTAACCGAAAGATCCCCATGAGCCTTAACGGCAGTGTCTTGCCGCAATTGAACCACTTTAATCAGCGGGCTGTTGATGTTTATAGAATCAATGTTAAGTTGTTTGGTTAATAACAGCATCCAAAACGACCTGACCTTTAGCGTAAGTTTATTGAATTTTACATGGTAAGCACTTTGAGAACCGGCAGTATCGCTACTGGATAATTCGCCCTGGCGTATCTGCAAACGGTTCTTAAAAAAATTGAAAGTCACTTTCGATAATTCCAGCTTGATTTTCCCTTCAGACCGCTCCGCTACTATGGTTTTTAAGATTTCTTTTGAATTATTTACCAGCCATATCTGAATGCCCAACCCTGCAATGCCTATAATGCCAATAAAGGCTAGTAAAAACTTTACATACCTGTTAATTTTATATCTGGCGGAAACCTTTAACATTCAACGAATAAATAGGAGATACGAATATAATCTTTTAGGTTAGCCCCTTCAACTCCCGTTAAAAGTTGTGATCGTTTTAATATCTTCCGTTTACAAAAAACTGGAGATAAAATTCAACTTCAATAGGGTAATGAGACATCTTGTATTGAATAGAAAGGATTATAATTGACATTTATTGGCAGAACAGTTAACAGGGCACCGGGATTATCAGTAATTGAACGATTAATAAAAATGATGAAAAACATATTATTGCTGATTTTATTCTTCGTTCAATTTTTTGAGGGATTCAGCCAGTATAGGAAATATCACTTTCAGCAACCCAAAATGGGTTCTCCCTTTAACATAATTATATACAGCACTGATTCTGCAGCTGCGGCATTTGCGGCCGAGCAAACCTTTAAATTGATCGATACGCTAAACCTGGTGTTTAGCGATTACCTGCCTCAAAGCGAACTTAACAGGCTTTGCAACACTGCCGGTAAAAACGAATGGGTGCCGGTATCGCCCGAACTATTTTCGATATTACAAAAAGCCAAACGCGCCAATGCCATCAGCAAAGGCAGTTTCGATATTACCCTCAGCCCTGTTATACGACTATGGAGAACGGCGCGCCAACGGCAACAACTTCCGCCTAAAGACAGCATAGCCCTGGCAATGAAAAAAGTGGGAAGCAAGTATATTTTGCTTGATGCCAGAACCCGGTCGGTAATGCTTACCAGGGCAAATATGCAGTTAGACCTGGGCGGTATAGCCAAAGGCGAAACGGCGCAAAAATGCATCAACAGGTTAAAAGAGCTGGGTTTTCCTTTTGCCCTGGCCGATGCGGGGGGCGATATTGTTGCCGGGGGCACCCCAGAAAATACGCCCGGCTGGAAAGTTGCCATCAACCTGCCTGAAACCGAAGAATTGATGGACAGGCAATTATTATTACAAAACAAGTCGGTAACCACTTCAGGCGATTTATACCAATATCTGGTGGTAAACGGGGTACGTTATTCTCATATTATTGACCCCGCAACTGGCTGGGCTTCAACCAATAGCAGAAATGTAACCGTTATTGCCGACAATGGCGCCGATGCGGATTGGCTGACAAAAGCCTGCAGTATATTATCCATAAAAAAAGCCATTAAACTGGTAAAAAAGTTTAAAGGGGCCGAAGTGCAGATCGCTACGTTGGTCAACGATCAGCCGGTATTTTATCGCTCTGCCCGATTTGCTTCATACTTTAGGTAATTTGCTTATAAAAATTGTTTATTTTACACTTTTAAATTTATAGTTCAGGTTTTGATAGAAACTTTACAAAAAGATTGCCCTTTCCCTTATTTGCCTTGAACTTTTTTAAACAGTAAAATAGTAATGTTGAAATTCGGTTGCTTTTCTCTTTGCCTGGTTATTGCTGTATCCGTTGCCAATGTTTGTATGGCGCAAACTGATAAAGCAAATTTTAATGCTTATCAGCAGCAATTACCCGGAACATCTTTAAATTTTTCGATGATGCCGATAAAGGGCGGATCCTTTACTATGGGAAGTGCCGTGAGCCAAACAGGGCGAAAGCAAGATGAAGGCCCTACAAAGCAGGTGTCGGTTTCATCGTTTTGGATGGGGGCAAAGGAGGTAACCTTCGACGAATACGATGCTTTTTTTAAGGATGAGAATTTTTCAAGAAACGAGGTTGCAGATGCTATTACACGTCCCAGTCCACCATATATAGACTTAACTTTGGGGATGGGTAAGCAGGGTGGTTTTCCGGCCAACAGCATGTCTCAATACGGCGCCCTTATGTACTGCCGCTGGCTTTACAATAAGACAGGAATTTTTTACCGGCTGCCCACCGAAGCAGAGTGGGAGTATGCCTGCCGGGCAGGCAACAATTTGGCATATTTTTTCGGAAACGATACTACTGGCTTAAGTCAATTTGCCTGGTATAAGCAAAACAGCGATAATAAATATTATCAGACTGGTTTAAAAAAGGCTAATCCCTGGGGATTGCACGATATGCTGGGTAATGTTTCGGAATGGACACTCGATCAATACGACGAAGATTATTTTACCAGCATTGGAAGCGATCCGAAAGATCCGCTTATAGAACGTACTGCCCGTCATCCCCGTACACTTAAAGGCGGCAATTACCAGGACGATGCTTCGGAGCTGAGAAGTGCTGCCCGTTTAAAATCGAGCCTGGACTGGAACAACCGCGACCCGCAGATACCGCGCAGTCGCTGGTGGAATGCCGATGCGCCTTTTGTTGGTTTCAGGATCGTACGGCCGGCAAACGCACCCTCTAAAGAGGAAGCTGATAAATTTTTCGCTCAATATATAGACAACTATTAATTTAAAAAACCTTTTGTAACGCAAAAACTTGCCAAATGAATAAAACAAACAACGCACAATCGCGCCGCGATTTTGTAAAGCAAACCTCACTGGTTGCAGGTGGAATAATGGCTATGCCCCTATTTTCAAACGCAAATTACTTTGCCGGATCTAATGATGTAATTAAAATTGCCGTTATAGGCTGCGGCGGCCGCGGCACCGGCGCTGCTGTTCAGGCCCTTAGCACCAAACAAAATGTGCAGTTGGTGGCCATGGGCGATGCCTTTCAGGACCGCCTGGATAAGAGCTTTATGAACATTATCGAGGCGTTGAAAGAACAGGGCCTCGATAAAAGAGTTCAGGTAAAAGAAGAAAATAAATTTGTGGGCTTCGATGCTTATAAAAAAGCCATTCCGCTGGCCGATGTAATTATTTTGGCTACACCTCCGGGTTTCAGGCCCATTCATTTTGAAGAAGCCATTCGTGTTGGTAAACATGTGTTTATGGAAAAGCCCGTTGCCACCGATCCTGCGGGCATTCAAAAAGTGCTGGAAGTAGCCGCAGAGGCGAAACGTAAAAAGCTGAATGTAGTAACAGGCTTGCAAAGGCGTTACCAGACCAGCTATCGCGAATTAATGAAAAGGGTAAAAGATGGCGCCATCGGCGATATTGTATCGGCACAGGCCTGGTGGAATAATGATGGTGTTTGGGTTAACCCCCGCAAACCGGGTATGACCGAAATGGAATACCAAATGCGCAACTGGTACTATTTTAACTGGTTGTGCGGCGATCACATAACTGAACAGCACGTTCATAATATAGACGTCATTAACTGGGCGCTCGAAGATTATCCTGAAACCGCACAAGGCATGGGCGGCCGCGAAGTAAGAAAGGGTAAGGATTATGGCGAAATATTCGATCATCATTTCGTGGAGTTTCAGTATCCCAATGGCGTGGTTTTTAACAGCCAGTGCCGTCACCAGAAAGGAACCATGAGCAAGGTGGATGAATTGCTGATGGGCAGCAAGGGACGCGTGTTTTTTGACCAGGCACGCATAACCGACCTAAAGGGAAATACTATTTACCAGTTTGATAAGAAGACAGAAAATCGTCCATACCAGGCCGAACATGATGAATTGTTTGCTGCCATTGCTAAGGGAGAATATAAGTTTTGGGATGCCGAAAGAACTGCTAAAAGCACCATGACCTCCATTCTGGGCCGTATGGCTACCTATAGTGGCCAGCGTATGGACTGGGATAAGGCAATCAACTCGGGTATTAACATTCATCCAAAACAGTATGCCTGGGATGCAGTTATGCCTTTAATGCCAGATGATAATGGACTGTATGCAGTAGCCGTACCTGGTGTAACCAAATACGATGTAGCCAGAAAATAGGACGTTTTTTAAATATTAGAAAAGGGCATTCAGAAATGGATGCCCTTTTGCATTAAAACCGGCTGTCTGGTTACAAATCCGAGGTCAGGTTTATAAATTCAATTGAGCATCCAGTCTCCATTGGAGCCGCCTAAATGCATCAAAACAGGAAGCTCCTTCGGAGCTTTAATCTGATATTTTTATGTTTTTTTCTATAAACAGGATGCTCCTAACGCAGCAATAAGAAAGGTGTCCGTACTTAAAGATCGAAATAGGATTTGGATATTTTTCTTATTATTGATCGATTTTGGCCGATGTTTGATTACCATTTTTCCAACGCCAATTGGTCCTTTATAAAAAATTATCCCGCGGTTCGGATGGCGCTGTGCAACCTAATTGTTGCCGCATCTTTAATCCCTGATACCCAGGTGCAGCACACCTAAAAATTTGTAGAGCATCATCACCGCAGGGTTCATGTGTTGCAGCGCACCGCAACATTTTGATAAAATCACACACGGATAATTGTTAGCCTTCATTAGTGGATATTTCGGTGCGCTGCACCTTTTATGGTACCGTAATTTTATTTGCTACAAATATTTAGGTGCGCTGCACCAGGAAGAAACTGCAAGGGTCTGTTGTTGCTATCTTAACGAGGCTTAGTTTTGGAGGCTTTTCGTCTGCTCCACTAAATTTTGTACGTTCGCCCTTGTCCGTCTCGATTGTTATGCTATTATTAAAGTATAATTCTATTCTCAATTCTTAAAACATAGCTAGTGTCATCAAAGAATTGTTCCATGCGTCTTGTTTGACTCTCTTTAAATTTAGGATGCTCACTATTGGCGATGTACGCTTTCTTTTTGTTGTAATTCTCTGCTTCATCTTCAAGTTCAAAATATCCAATTGTTGTCCTAAGTTGTTTCTCTGCATCTTTCACCCATGCGTTTCCAATGGCACCCCTCTGCTTAAGTTCTACGAATGTTACAGTAGAGTTGTAATTAAGAACGCCATCACAACGCTTAGCAAATTCGCCTTCGGGTTTCTTTATTGTAATACAATTATCAATTGCTGTAAATGTTACTTCAATTCTATCCTTATTAATTACTACAGCTATCCATTTTGCACCGTTCAATTCATCAATATAGGCAGGGTTCGATGCTGGTGGCGGATCATCGCAAAGACCAAATAGTTTACGCGATGAAAATGTTTGGCATTTAGTTTCGAAAAAATTTATGCTCATATGTCTTGCTGAATTTCTAAAAGTTGAGCAAATAATTCATTACTTTCAGCAAGTCCTTGATTTAAATAATTTTCATCAGAAGGCAAACCTTTATAACTTTCTAATAATTTAATTGTTCCGTCATTCTCATTTAATTCATATATCGCTAAATCGTTGGGTCTAACAACTGAATCAAATGGCACTACTTTTGAAAGAGCTGTTTTAAAATCATCTTTTTCTTTATAAGCCATACTTCTTTCAATTAGCGAATATGCCTTAACAGCTAAAGTCAAATAATTAATTAAATATGGACTATGTGTAGTCATTATTAGCTTATTACCAGCATTAATATTATTTATCGCCAATAAACTATATAACATCTCTTTTTGTGAACTTGGAAATAAATTTTGTTCTGGTTCTTCGACAATATTAATGAAGGCAGTTTTATTAAATTTTTTTGCTTCTTCTGAAATTGCTATTCTCTTTTGTTCTTCGGTCAAATCGTCGTTGCTAAATATTGCTTTTACCTGTTTTCTAAAACGTTCCCGCTGTTCACTAGTCATTAGTTCCTTTTCATTATCACTTTGATATTTTACAGAGTTTCCTAAATGCCATGAAACAAGGTACAATGGTACTAATGATTGAAACCCACTTGAAGCTTCTGTTAATTTAATTTTGTAATCTTCTCCTTTTATGTAAACAATATCATTTAATTTATGATACTCAACATCGACATTGTTTATAGGCAATTGCATACTGCCTCTCATTGAATTCAAAGCATTATTATACTCAGTTACAAATTCAATTAATGAATCTGAGGTTAGATTTAGAGCCTTTGCTTTTTTCACATTAGCTATAAAATTTCTTTCGGCAGGCACATACATTATTTGTGGCAATGGGTAATATCCATTTTTTGCATCTTCAATATAAAGGTTTCCATATTTGTATGTTATATGGAACGAATCACCACGATATTCGATAAATGTATTTTCCCTGTTGTCTGAATTTGAAAAATAGCTTTCAATTCTATGATAGGTCAAATACTGATTTTTTAGTTTATTCTTTCTCTCAAAGTGTTTACTTTCATAGTCGCCACGAGTCAAGACCTTCTCAATCCATGTAAATGTGGAAATCAGTTTAGCAACGGTACTTTTACCACTGCCTTGATTACCAATAAAAACTGTAACTTTTTTTATATCAATCCAGCCATCGTTCTCTAGAAAACCTTCTTTGATAGGTCCGAAATTCTTTATTTTTATTTCACTCATTTTATTTTTCCTTAAAGAATGTTCAAATTTAGCATTTTAATTCTCTTTTTGAGTCTGTCAAGCTATGTAAAAGTGATAAACCAAAGTAAAAATCTAAGGTGATAAAGTCATGGATGATGAATATATGTAAAGTGTCGTTTAGGGTGACGTACAACATGCGGGGAAATGGGCAGGCGGTTAAATAGTATTCCGTTCAGCCCATAACTGAAGCCCAATATTGATTTAAATGTCAAGGTTAAAAATTAAAAGCCGAACAAGATTCCGTTCAGCCTGGATGAAGTACAGCAGTGATTTGCAGCCTATTGCTACTACGTCAAGCCAGCATAGCAGCAAACTGATTGTTGAACCGAATCCTCGTTCCTCTGGCATCAAAAAATCGGATACTTTAATTTAAAGTTCTAAATTTTAAATTTTAAGAAAATTATCGTCGGCTTCCGAGGCCGCCTAATTGAAAGTGTAACAGGTAATGATTGTTGGCGGTTATGCTGAAAAAAGTATCCGCAACTATGTTCGTAAGTAGCGTTTCATTTTTGAATATTATCCCGACAGCGATCCCTCGTGTATTACCGCCGAAGAGATTGAGCAGTTCATCTGCTATATCAAAGAGGTGTTTGAAAGCGGGTACGATAAATGCCGGATGGTTGCAGCCAGCGTTTCCTTTTACTTTAAACATGCAGCGCACCGCAATATTTTTATAAACCGCACATGGAAAATTGTTAAGCTTTATTAGTCGAGATATTTCGGTGCGATGCACCTTTTATGATACCGTAATTTTATTTGCTACAAATATTAGGGTGCGCTGCACCAGGAAGAAACTGCAAGGGTTCATTGTTGCCTAACCTGTACAAGCCAGAACCTGAAAGGATGAAGAAATAAAGGCTGATTTTTTTCTTTGACCTCTTAAATTTTTATCCATGGTATGTTACACTTCCGTTTCAGAATTTATCGGGATTGATTTTCGCCCAGAGCCGTAATGTTCAAAATTCAAAAAAGTAATTCTAATTTTAACGAAATATGTCAAAAGGCGAAATCGTTTATTATGGACAGTTTAGGTGATACAATAAGAAAACTTAGAGAACAAAGGCAGGTTCCTTTGCGGGTTGTTGCCGGTTTTCTTGATATTGACCAGGCAATTTTAAGTAAAGTTGAAAGAGGAGAACGCAAGCCTACGAGATATCAAGTGGTTAAATTAGCGGAGTATTTTGGGGTAGATGTAAATGATTTGCTGGTTAGCTGGCTGTCAGACAAATTGGTTAACGAAGTAGAGGATGAGGAGGTAGGTTTAAGCGCCTTGCAAATGGCAGAAGAAAAAGTTCATTATCTGTCTAAGCCTTTGATTAGCAAAAACAATGTAATTAATATTATTAAAACTGTTTTAAAGTCGGATGGACGTGTTACATCCGCCTGGCTCTTTGGTTCCTTTGCAAGGGGGGAAGAAACAACAAGCAGCGATATCGATCTTATGGTGGAATTGAACAAAGAAAAAAAATACTCAATGTTTGATTTATTGGATATTTCTTTTATACTCGGAAAGAGCATAAACCGGAACGTGGATATTGTAGAAAAGGGGTACTTAAAAAAATTTGCCAGGCAAACAGCGGAGAGCGAATTAATAAAGATTTATGGACAAACCAACTCCTAAGCAAAGAGCAGAGCATATTTTGGAAGCAATCAAATTAATCAGAGAATTTGTGGAAGGTGTTGATGAAAAAAGCTTTATAAAAGACATAAAAATTCAAAGCGCCGTACAGTTTCAATTTTTAATTATAGGTGAGGCGATCAGGCATATTGATGATGCTATTCTGGAAAAATATAATTACCCATGGCATATTCCGAGTTCTTCCAGAAACTACATCATTCATGTTTATCACGGCATAAAATTGGAACGCATTTATTTTGCCACGCAAGATGTAGATGAGCTTGAAAGCCAAATGCAGCCTATCCTGAGCATCGAATTCAATAAAACATGATTCTGGTATCCGGTTCACTTTTTCACCACTTTCTCCAGCACCCAGTTTCCAACCGCCCTGCCTTGTTCCAATCCCAGATCTATTGCATCCATAAAGTGGATGCCTCCATAAAAGCGTGAAATGGCTGCTTCATCCGCTGCCTGTTTAAACGATGTAAAACTGCGGGGTGGCAACCCATACTTTACTTCCACATTGTCTGTATAATTAAAGTCGTCACCAAAAAAATGCGTAAGAATAGTGGATGACGTTCCTGAGATGGTTGAATGCCCGCTCAGGTATTCGGGAAATGGAGGCGTTTGCAACAGGGGCTCCCATGTAGGATCAATATATTTCCTGATGGCTGTTTCGGGGCGGATGCGGTTGCTGCGGTATTTTTCATCCCAGCAGCATATAAAACCATCCATCAAACCAATAGCCACTGTACTTAAAATATACATGGATTCATCAAAACTTTTATTGGCCTTGGCGCAGGCAATACCAGCGATCCCCATCCAATGGGCACCGGGAGAAATCTTTTTAATGCCCACCATTAAATGGCCATTGTCCTGAACTGCAAACGGGTTACAGTCCCAAAAACCTGCAATGGCCTTTGTTTCGCCTGTTAATGAGTCGTCATAATTTTGCATCATTAAAGCAAAAAAAGGCGATTTTTTGTCTTCTGAAAAGGCCACCGGCGGTTGCGGAATGAATTGCACAGCGGTATCTAACGTAAAGGGCCGCACTGTCTTAAACCAGGGCTCCACGGCTTCGATAAATGCAGGAGGGGTGGGGTACCAGCTTCCCGGAGTATTGGCAGGTGAATAACGCTGGTAGTTGCTAATCTTATTGTAGCCGTCCGCTTTGGCATATGCCAGTATTTTTTTACTGATAGCCAGGGCATACCTTTCAGATTGTTCAATGGTTTCATCGGAGAAGCCAGACCCGCGGCATGAATCCAGTAATTGTTTTTTATAGGTTGCCAGCAAGTTACCAGAAGGCTGTAATTTTCCGGCTGTATTTATCATAGCCAGTAAGGCACTTAACTGGTAAGCAAAGCCCTTGATCGAGTCGGGTTTATGTAGCTCGGGATAATCTCTTAATACGCCATGCATACTTTTAAAAGCAGTGTCGTTTTGTGAAACCACTTCATAGCCTGCCAGTGTGGTATAGGCGAAAAAACGAGCAGCCAGGGGCGGATTGGTTACATCGTGAATCATTAGATCCATCATTTCGTTAACGATGCCGCTGATGTCTTTACTGGAGAAATTTTCCGGCGGATGTGATGTATTCTTACAGCCGTATGAAAACACTATCGCCCAAACAGCAACTACCCAAAGCCTATTTCTGTTGCCCATGATCATTCAATTTATAAGCTTTCAGTTCTTTTTGGTTGATGCCAATCAGCAAGGTGTTGTTTATATTAATTACACCGCGTACATCACCCCAAATATTAAAACCTGACTGTTGCTGGCCAATATATGAAAAATTGCCTTTTCCATCTCCTTTTAACAGCACCCCATAGTTGGCGTCGTACTTGCCAAATCGCAACCTGGCGTGGTTAATATTGCCACACAGCAACAGGTCCTCAATACCATCCGCATTGTAATCTATTGCGGTAACAGTAAACACAGGTGCATATTGTGCCTGCACCGGTAATTTCTTTTCGTGAAACCTGCCATCAGCGCCGGTCTCAAACAATGCCGTTGCCAGGTGATTTGCAGTGAGACGCTGAGCGCCCGATAATTCTTCAGGCGTGTACATTTCGTTGAGCGTAATGTCAGCATAGCTCTTATAATCAGTAAAGCGGGTACGCATCATACTTACCTGTTCAAGTAACTCATCGCGGGTTACATACGGGTAGCTTTTGCCCTGAATGTAAAAACTTAGAATAGGATCAACTGAACCATTATCGTCAAAGTCTTTATACACCAGTTCCGCGGGCTCTTTTTCGCTCACTTTACACTGTGTATTCAGGCCCATGTTACCAATCAAAAGATCTGGTTTGCCGTCTTTATTAAAATCTCCCAATAATATTTTATTCCACCATCCGCTGTACTTTTTTTCGAAGTAAGCGGTTGTTTTATCTTCCAGTTTTCCATTATTGTTAAGGTAAACGGTAACTGGCATCCATTCGCCTACTACTACCAGGTCATTCTTTTTGTCTCCGTTCAGATCGGTCCAAATGGCATCGGTAACCATTCCACTATTTTGCAAAGCCGGGGCAAGATTTTGTATTTGGTTGGTAAATTTTCCTTTGCCATCGTTTATCAATAAAAAGCTTTGGGGCGTTTCGGGATAACGGCCCGGGATCACCCTGCCGCCCACAAAAAGGTCAGGAAAGCCATCGCCATTTACATCCGCCGCCCTTACGCAGCTTTTGCTTACCAGCATCTGCGGCAGTGCGCCATCACTTTTGGCGAAATTTCCTTTTCCGTCGTTCAGGTACAGGCGATCTTGCAAAGCCGCGTCGGATACCGCATAGTTATGATAACCGCCGCTAACCACATAAAGATCGCTAAAACCATCGCCGTTCAGGTCTAACAACAACGCGTCAGCATCTTCGCACATTTTATCGGCCTCTAATGCAGGCTGGCTTTTTACAACAAATGACCCGTTTTTTTGCTGCAGGTAAATAGCGCCGGGTTTACCGCTTCCGCCGCCGGCAAATATATCTTCCAGTCCATCGCCGTTTACATCACCCTTTATTAAACAAGGCCCGCCTAGCGATAATGGGTTGATGAGTAACGGCTGGCGTTTAAAATCGTTGATTTCATTAACAGTGTTCTTGTACGCGATGGGGGCAGTTATTTCGCTGAATACAGGCTTTGGAGGTTGCGGTAAATCAAATACTGATGTTGCTTCTTTCTCGCTAAGGGCAACCACCTGATTGGCCATTGTATTACCCAGTAATTGCGTTTTACCGCTTTGCCAGATCACCCGCAAAGAATCTATATTTTGGTCTTTGGCCAGCCCAAAATGTAAAATACTTGTGACGGTTGATTGAAACCCCCGGGCGGGCATTTGTTCCAGGTATTGCTGTCTGCCATCTTTATAAATAAATACTTTGGCCCCCAGCCCGTCGGTATTCTTACCCTCGCCTGCCAGTTTTACCTGCAGGTAATTGTTTTTGATTGTTTTATTTTCTTCGTTTCTGAATACGAATGCCGCAAGGTTTACATTATTTACCACCAGGTCCAGGTCGCCATCGTTGTCAAGATCGGCATAGGCAGCGCCGTTACTGTTACTGGGCATATCAATACCCCATTGTTTTCCAATATTTGAAAACGTCAGGTCGCCATTATTTTTAAACAGGTAATTTGAAACATTCGACGCGGGCATGCTCTGCAGCATCTGCAAAACGTCTTCTCTCTGTAACCTGCCTTTTGTCTGTATATAATCGTTCATGTACTTTAAAAAGTCCATGTTGGTATAGTCGCGGGTATAGCCGTTGGTCACATACAGGTCTTTCCAGCCGTCGTTATCATAATCGGCGAATAAGGGCGCCCAGCTCCAGTCGGTATTGCTTATACCTGCCAATTGGCCAATTTCGCTGAAGGTGCCATTGCCATTGTTAATCTGCAGCATATTGCGCATGTACTGATAATAAAATCCGCTGCGGAGGCTTACTTCAAATTTCTCGTAGTTATCAGAGGCGAAAAGCAGTTTTTGCCTGCGATTATCTTCGGGTAACATGTCCAGAACAAAAATATCGGGCAGTCCATCGTTGTTAATATCCGCCACATTATCGCCCATTGAAGATTTAGATGTATGGCCTAATGTAGTTTTAATTTTATCGGTAAACGATCCGTTTTTGTTGTTGATATATAAAAAATCCGGAACGGTGTAATCGTTGGCTATGTAGATGTCGGGCCATCCATCCATATTTATATCGGCTATGCCTGCCCCTAACCCGTAGGTTAACACCGAACTGCTGATACCTGCCGCTTTGGTTACATCGTCAAAATAATTGTTGTTGTTTTTAAACAGGCGGATTCCAATGTTCCTATCGTTCTGTTTAAGCAGGGCCGTGGAGCTGGCTTCATCTAAAACCGGCAGGTTGTTAGGATTATGGTTCAGGGCCAGCATATCAAGATCGCCGTCGCGGTCGTAATCAAAGAAATATACCTGTGTATTATACGAAGAATCTGCCAGGCCGTATTGCTGCGACTCCTCGTTAAAAACCGGGATACCCGCCGCGTCATTTCCCTGGTTAATGAAAAGCTGGCTCATCCTGTTTTCGCCGCGAACCTTTCCCGAATAGCTGACGAATATATCCCGTTTGCCATCGCCATTTACATCGGCAATGGTAACGCCGGTTCGCCAGGGTGCGCTGCGGTTTTGCACACCTGCCTGCGTGGTTATGTCTATGAACTGCATATTTCCCTTGTTCATATACAGCTTGTTGTCGCTCATGTTGCCGGTAAAAAAAATGTCTTCCAGGTTATCGCCGTTAAGATCGGCTATGGCTACGCCTGCGCCATTGTAGAAATATTCGTACATCAGAACGTTGGTATTTGGACCCTCCTGCAACTGGTTTTCAAAAGTTATCCCGGTACTATCGGCAGCTAATAGGGTGAAGAGGGCAGGGCCTTCATTTTCGGCAGTTTTATTTTGATTGTTGCCTGAACAACCAACCAGTAGCAACACAAAATTCACAATACAGGCAAAAGCAATTCGGTTCACTTGAAATAAGGTTTAAGGCTAAAAATGCCGGGCCAATATAATTTTTTTTGCCGAAGTAGCAATTAAATGATTCTTAAGAATTACATCCGGTTTCGTAAAAGGTCTTTGGGTTATGCGGAACATATTTTATAGTCAATGGGCCAAATGGCAGACAAATAACATGGAAAAGATTTTGGAATAATAGCATTGACCCATATACGACAGAAGCTGCAAGAAGCGGACATCATTCAAAATAAAAGAAAAAGCCACCCCGTTGCCGGGGTGGCTTTTATTTAGTGTGTTTTAAATTAATAACCGGGGTTCTGCTCCAATTTACTATTTTTCTGAGTTTCATCAAGTGCAATTGGCCTGAAATACATTTTGTCTAACCACGTCCTGTTTTCCAGGTCGTTGTTAATTACTGTTGTGTACGTGTAATCAAACTTGGTTTTGTCATTTCGGTACGGAACCGGTGCTGTTGCTCCTGGCTTTAACCTGCCTTCTATTTGTATGAAAG
>JBBRCW010000016.1:0-38303 GCA_038204535.1 Chitinophagales bacterium
GTTCGAACTATAACGCCAAAGTTTTTCTCCTTTATCGATTCAACTATTTTTTGAAGCCTTCTTCGCTCTTCGCTGCTATGTATCTTTTTTGAAACAGCTACAATATCGTTGAACGGGGTAAGCACCACAAATCGTCCCGGCAACGATATTTCGCAGCTGAGGCGCGGGCCTTTTGCGGCAATTGGTTCTTTTAATATTTGAACCAATATATTGGGTTTGCCGCTTAAAACTTCATTAATTTTTCCTGTTTTTAGAATTTCAGGTTCAACAATAAATTTACTGAAATCGCTTTCGGATTCAGATTTATCGTTCATATTAATCTGGGTAAACTTGAGTATCGATTTTGCAAAAGGGCTAAGATCGGTATAATGCAGAAATGCATCTTTTTCGAAGCCTACATCTATAAAAGCAGCATTCAGACCCGGGATAAGTTTTTTTACCTTTCCCAGGTACAGATCTCCAACACCAAAACTGGCATCGGACTTTTCGTTGTGGAGTTCAACCAGTTTCTTATCCTCCAGTAACGCAATTTCTACCCCTAGCGGAGTAGTATTAATAATTAATTCTTTGTTCAAAATGCAACTTTTAAAATTTCACTCAATTCCTCACATATACAAATTCCTCATCAATGTCGCGTTTACCAACATAGCTGTCCTGCTACTTCTTAAGTCGATAGTTTAAAGAGTAAAAGTTGCAAAAAAAGTTATGAATGGTGCCTGTTGAAAGTTGCAAATGCCGGAAAAATAAAATTTTTTCCGGCATTGCTAAAATACTTGAAGGAAGAAATCTACTTCTTCTTCTTATGACGATTTTTTCTTAGTCTTTTCTTTCTTTTGTGAGTTGCAATTTTATGACGTTTTCTTTTCTTTCCGCAAGGCATAGTAACTTATTTAATGATAAAAATTTATTGATTTGCTTTGATCCTTTCCTCCAGCTCCTTTACTGCTTCGGGATTATTTATTTTATTTTTTACTTCAGAATACCATTTAACCGCATTGGTCTTGTCTCCTTTACGATCGTATGCTTCTGCAAGGTTTAAAATAGCTTCCAGATCGTCTGGTTGCTTTTTTACAATTATTAAAAACCTTTCGATTGCTTTATCAAACTGCCCGCTCTTAATCCCCCCCAGGCCTAATATCAATTGAGCATAGAGGTTATCGGGGTTTTTTTCTACAATTTCTCTGATTGGTGCGATTCCTATCATTGGGTTATCTGATATATTACCAAAAATATAGCATGCACCCAAACCAATTTTACTGCTATCGCTTTCCGGATTTATAACCAAAGCCTTTTCATAAAGGTCTTTCGCATTATTCGCCAGCCAGTTTTGCATAGCCCTGTCTTCCTCAGTTTTTAAGTTATTTAAAAACAATTGGGCTGCAAAGGTGAGGCTTTTCTCCGAATTTTCCAATTTAGCCGATTCAGCGGTATAAAACGCATAAGGTTCAAAGAGTTTTACACTATCCCGCCAAAAACCCGCCAGTTGTTTATAAGCCTTTATCTGTTGATTTTTAACGTCGCCTCTAACTACTATATTTTCTATGGAGGCTACTTTTTGAGCCTGGGCAGGAGTTAGCCTTTCTTTGGCATGAATGAGCAATTTGTCAAATTCAACCGGTTTAACTTCAGCCGATGCTGCTGAGTCAGGTTTTGCTACAGGCGTATTTTTTGAAACTGTTTGTCCAAAAAAGAATAATAAGATTAGTAGAGTTAGGGAACTGCCGAGCAGAATAAATTGTTGTTTCTTCAAAAATCAAAAAATTAGGCTGCGAAGGTAATTCAAATACGACGTATTAGTTGTTGAAGTTGGGTTAAATGGCGCAACGTGGTAGCAGTAAGGAGTTTTAACCGGGCGAGGAATGGTTAATCCGTTTGTTCAAGTGTTTCTTTTCTTTTATTTTTTACTTCAGTGACAAACTCTTTGGCAGGTTTAAAAGCGGGAATAAAATGTTCAGGAATTTCAACAGCTACATTTCGTTTAATATTACGGCCAATTTTGGCAGCCCTTTTTTTGGTAATAAAACTGCCAAACCCGCGTATATAAATATTTTCCCCCTGGGCAAGGCTTTCTTTTACTTCCTTAAACATAGTTTCCAATGTTACAAGCACATCAACCTTGGGTATACCTGTTTTTTCTGATATTTGATTAATCAAGTCTGACTTTCTCATAGTGATTATTTATACTTTAATAAAATTTTTAGTTAGTTAACCACTAATAAAATGTTACGCTAACAAAGAATTATCATGTGGCAAATCTTCATCATCTAATTTACTTAAAAATTCTCTTTTTTTTATTTATAAAATGAATATCAATGTTTAATAGTTTAAAAGTAAATTAATCTAGTCAAAAATTCAACAACTTTTTAATAAAAAACTGATGATTTTATCCTAAAAAATGAAAAAAAAATTTACCGCCCTTCTTTTGGATTGGAATAAGCGGTTTAATAAAAGAATCATGCCATGGAAAGGCGAAAAAGATCCTTTTAAAATTTGGCTAAGCGAAATCATTCTTCAGCAAACCCGTGTTGAACAAGGGCTTTTATATTATGAAAAATTTGTGAAAGCTTTTTCGGACATCCATCAATTGGCGAATGCGCTCGATGCTGAAGTATTTAAACTTTGGGAAGGATTGGGATATTATTCAAGGTGTAAGAATTTATTATTCACCGCAAGGCATATTTCATCAAAGATGTCGGGTATTTTTCCAACAAATTATAGCCATTTGTTGCAATTAAAAGGTGTTGGCCCCTATACAGCCGCAGCAATTGCCTCCTTTGCCTATAATCTACCCCACGCCGTAGTAGATGGAAATGTCTACAGGGTTTTGTCCAGGTTTTTTGGAATAGACGTGCCTATAGATAGTAATGATGGCAGAAAATTATTTAACGACCTTGCCCACGAATGCCTGGATTTAAAGGATACAGCTGCTTATAACCAGGCAATTATGGATTTTGGCGCCACGGTATGCAAACCGCAAATACCATTGTGTAACACCTGCATTTTAAAAAACCACTGCAAGGCGGTCAAAAATGGATGGGTTAACGAACTGCCAGTTAAAGAAAAACAGCTGCAGAAAGCTAAAAGGTATTTGTATTATTTTGTTTTTACCTGCAATAAACAGGTTTTGGTCAACCAAAGGATGGGTAAGGGCATTTGGGAAAATTTATATGAATTCTACTTATACGAAACGCCTCGAGAAGTTCATTGGAACAACGAAATGGTACAAAAATGGCTTAACCATCAATTGGGTGTGTCTGTGTTTGGCCGATTGAAAATTTCAACAGTTGTTAAACAACACTTGACCCATCAAAGCCTGCGGGGCCAGTTTATTACTGTTGAACTTGAAAAAATTCCTAAAAGCTTACAACACCTTCTCAAAGTTGACATCAAAAATATTTACGAACTGGCTTTTCCAAAGTTTATTCATCATTTCTTTTTAGAGACTGACGCGTTTACCCAATCAAATTAAAAAACCACTGTTAAATCCTTACAAAAAGATTCTAATATTTACTAAAAATCAACATTCCATTAAATTTTCAGAAAAATTATATGTTATTGACTGAATTATTAAGAACTTAACTATTTATCAGACAATTTTAAAGAAAGCCTTGAATTGTTTTACAAAAAAAACTAATTTTAAAAAGCTAACCTGCCAATAGACGACATATTTAAAAAAAAATGACTATCATGAGAGGTGTTAACAGAGTAATGCTTATAGGAAATCTTGGTAAGGATCCTGACGTTCAGTACCTGGAAGGAAATATTGGAGTTGCAAAATTTAGTTTGGCAACCACCGAAACCTATAAAGACAGGGGAGGTAAATTAGTATCGCAAACCGAATGGCATACGGTTGTGTTATGGCGTGGTCTTGCAGAATTGGCTCACAAATATTTACACAAAGGCAGTTTGGTATATATAGAGGGGCGTTTGAGAACCCGAAGCTGGGAAGATAAGGAGGGAAATAAAAAATTTGCTACGGAAGTGGTGGGCGACAACCTGATTATGCTGGATAAACGAGGCGAAGTGCATGGCGTTCCACACGATCATCACGACAATACCGAGGAAGGCATAGGCAGCACAGACTCGTCGCCCATAGGTGAGCCCTCTGAAGATTTGCCTTTTTGATGCGGATAAAAATTCGTTTATACCTTTACGCTAAACCGGTACATTTATATTGTACCTGCATTGTTAATTAAAAATACCGTCTTGGATCATCACCCCGAATTTTTTTCATTTCTTACAGGCGTGCCTGCTATCAATATTAATACCCAGGCTACTACGATCCTGGTTTTTTTATTAGTTATACTGATCATTATTTCTTTCAGCCTTTCAGGGGCCCAGGTTGCCTTTTTCTCCCTATCCTTTAAAGATATCAACCTGCTTAAAACCAAACAGCAGGAAGGTTACCGCCGTATTGTGGATCTGTTGGAAGAACCGAAATTGCTGAGGGCTTCTCTCCTGATCAGCAATATATTTATAAACCTGGCCATTGTTATCATCTTAAATCTGGTAATTGATACCCTTTCGCCTTTTAATAATCAACTTTGGTGGGTGGTGTTTTTAATAAAGCTGCTAATCATCACCTTTATTATTGTTTTGTTTGGGGAGGTGATGCCAAAAGTAATGGCTATTCAAAATAATATTCGCTTTGCCAAAGATGTTGGCCCACTGGTAAAAGCTATGCATTACTTTTTTAAAGGCCTCAGTACCAGAATGGTTGGGATAGCCGAATTCACAGAGAAAAAAATACAAAGCAAACATTCTAATTCTTATAAGTTAGATGAATTAGACGAAGAAACTGATGCAAAAGTCGATAATGAGGCGCAGACAAAAGAAAAATACATTTTAAAGGGGATTGTAAAATTCAGCAATATTACTGTAAGACAGATCATGAGATCGAGGTTAGACGTAAGCGGGGTTTCGCATGATACTTCTTTTGATAACCTTGTGAAAAAGGTAGAAGAACTGCATTATAGCCGATTGCCGGTTTTTAAGGAGGATATGGATGAGGTAATTGGAATGATCAATACCAAAGACTTGTTACCTTATTTAAATCAGCCAAATACCTTTGACTGGCATGTGCTCATGCGGCCTCCATATTTTATTCACGAACAAAAAATGATAGAAGACCTGCTAAAAGAATTTCAAACAAAAAGAATACACTTTGCTGTGGTGGTAGATGAATTTGGTGGAACCAGCGGCATTGTAACACTTGAAGATATAATGGAGGAAATAATTGGGGAAATTAATGATGAATTTGACGAAGAGGATGTACACTATGTAAAAATTGATGATAAGAATTTTGTTTTCGAGGGAAAGGTCATGATTAGTGATGTTTGTAAGTGGATGGAATTAAACGAAGACACTTTTGACACCGTTAAAGGCGAAAGTGAATCTTTAGCGGGCCTGGTACTTGAATTGGCTGGCGAAATTCCCACTAAAGATGAAATGATTGTATCGGGCGATTTTGATTTTACAGTATTAGAACTTGAAAAAAATCGTTTGCAAAAAATTAAGGTCACCATTAATCCTAAATAGAAAGGTATTGGTAGTTTTGAGCCAATCGATTTCCAAATTCTGGTTTTGACAATTCAACTATGTTTTGAAATATGCCTAGGTTTCAGCGGGTTTATAATTTTTCTTTTTTTTTAGCATTGATGGCGGCTTTGATGGTTGTATCGTGTAACAGCGAATACACGCCCAAGCCCCGGGGTTATTTTAAAATTGACTTTCCCGGGAAAAAATATGTGGTTTTTAACCAGCCGGGCTATCCTTACCAGTTTGAATATCCTGCCTATGCTACTGTTGTTAAAGACAGTTCATTTTTTGGCGATGCCACCGAAAATCCTTGGTGGATAAATATTGACTATCCGCAATTTGGGGGAAGAATGCATATAAGTTATAAAGAAATAGGGGCAAATAAGTTTGAAAAACTCGTAAACGATGCTTTTACAATGACTAACAAGCATACTTCGAAAGCTTATTCTATAGACGACTCACTAATATCCACGCCTAATAATGTACACGGAGTTTTTTTTAATGTAGGAGGAAACGTAGCCACAGCCAACCAGTTTTTTCTTACCGATACAACCAGGCATTTTTTAAGAGGCGCTATGTATTTTGATGCTACGCCCAATGAAGACTCTCTTGGAATAGTAAATGATTTCGTACTTCAAGACCTAAAACACCTGATCAACACCTTTAAATGGAAATGAAATTGAAATGCAGGGGTGGATTAGATCGCCCCCGGCATTATTATGAAGTACATTCGTTTGTGTTTTCAACTTAAATCTGCGATAAGAAAAATTTTATGATAGCAATAGATCATGTGTTGATTAGTGACGCAATAGTGGAGAAGCAATTTGTTTGCGATCTTACAAAATGCAAAGGAGGTTGTTGCGAAGATGGAGACGCCGGAGCCCCGCTTGAAGTGGATGAGCTGAATGAGCTGAACGACAATTATAGCGTTATTGCGCCATACATGACTGCAGAGGGCCGAAGAGTGATTGAGAAACAAGGAAAATATTTGTACGATAGAGAATTTGGCTGGGTTACGCCCACCGTAAACGGTGCCATTTGTGCCTACGGTTACAAAGATGCATCCGGCGTAATAAAGTGCGCCATCGAGCAGGCATACAACGATGGAAAACTTGCCTGGAGAAAACCTATTAGCTGCCATCTTTTTCCTATAAGGATTAAGAAAAGCAGCGATGGCAAAACAGACTATGTCAATTATGAACCAAGAGAAGATTTATGTAAGGCTGCCTGCAACCTGGGTAAAAAGCTAAAAGTGCCCGTTTACCAATTTTTGAAAGACTCAATAATTAGAAAGTATGGTATTGAGTTTTATGAGACATTGCAGGCAACCGCAACGCACATGGAGCAAACTACCGTAAAATAAAATTGAAAAAGTAAACTTATGAACGAAACTGCCGAATCGTTTATCGCAAAAAGCACTATTAAATCCGCCGATCTTGAGCACCGGCGTAAGATCAACTTTAATATTGGTAAGTATAATGCCGTAGTGCCGGTTGGTAAAACCCAGTTTAAATTTTTGTCCGTAGCCCGCGACAGGGCAAAAAACGCCAAATGGCGCGCCATCGAAACACTCGATCAGCAGTTAGAAGAATTTGAAAGACAATTCACACGCAGGGGCGGAAAAGTGATATGGGCCGAAAATACAGAGCAGGCACTGGAAGCAATCGGTAAAATTTGTGCCGATAAAAACTGTACTTCAGTGGTAAAAAGCAAGAGCATGGTTACCGAAGAAATACATCTGAATGCTTTTTTGCAAGAACAGGGAATAGAAAGTATAGAGACCGATTTGGGCGAATATATTCAACAGCTGGATGGAGAAGCCCCTTACCATATTGTTACCCCCGCCATGCATAAAAGCAAACAGGATGTAGCCAAATTGTTTGCCGAAAAGCTGGGGACACCCTCAAATTTAACACCTGAAGAATTGACACAGGTTGCCAGGATAAAGTTGCGGGAAAAGTTTGCTGAAGCACAGGTGGGCATAACGGGAGCCAATTTTCTTTTGTCGGATATTGGGGCGATTGCAATAACCGAAAACGAAGGCAATGGCAGGTTAAGCTGTTCATTTCCTAAAACACATATTGCCATTGTTGGTATAGAAAAAGTGCTGCAATCAACGCACGACCTCGGTTTATTCTGGCCATTATTGTCAACTTTTGGAACCGGGCAAAAAGTAACGGTTTATAATACCATTATTGCCGGCCCCAGGCAAGAAGGAGAAACAGATGGGCCCGATGAGATGTATGTTATCTTACTTGACAACGGCCGAACCAATCTTTTAAAGAAAGAAACCCGCGAAGCATTATACTGTATAAGATGCGGGGCGTGTTTAAACGCCTGCCCGGTTTATAAGAACATTTGTGGCCATAGTTACGAAACAACTTACAGCGGGCCAATTGGCAGCGTAATTACGCCGCATATGAAACCAATGGAAACGTATAGCCATTTAAGCTATGCATCGTCACTGTGCGGTAACTGTACCGAAGTTTGCCCGGTAAAAATAAATATTCATGAATTGCTGCTCGAAAACAGACGCGAAGCAGTGGAAGCCGGCGTATCATCTTTTACCGAAAAAGTGGCCTGGAAAGTATGGAGAATGGCCAGCGTAAACCGTAAAATGATGAATATGGGCAATAGAAAAATAAAAAATATGGTGGTGAATAAAATATTTAAAGGCTGGACAATCCATAGGGAAAAGCTGGATTTTAGTCCTAAGACTTTTAACGAAATGTGGATAGATGAAAATGGCAAGGCATAAATGCCAATCTTAGATACAAAAATCAGTCATCAAAATAAATACAGCCGTATTATAAATGAAACTGTTGCTATTCAGCACCCAATCCTCGCCGCGGCTACAATACATATTCACCATATTTTGTAATGCCATCGGTATTACATCTTTTGATTTAACTACTAACCTAAATTATTATAAGGCGTTTATAGGGGCCAGAATAAATTATTCCGATTCTCGTATATCGCAGAACGAATGCTGGGTGTATCCGGTTAACATACTTTTTGAAACGGAAATAGCCCCGCAGACCATTACCTGTTTTGAACGAAAGGGTTACAAGGCATTTTTTGCAACAAGCAATGGCGATTTTTCATTTGATGTTTTAGCCGCATCTTTTTACCTGCTTACCCGATACGAAGAGTATCTGCCACACGAGAAAGATGAATATGGCCGTTATGCGCATACGAATAGCCTTGCATATAAAGAAGGTTTTCTGCAACTTCCGCTCGTTAACACCTGGCTGCAGGAATGCGCTCATTATTTACAGCAGAAATACTCGTTTACAAATTTACAGCCTCCTTTTTTCCAGTACGTACCTACCTACGATATAGACATTGCATGGAGCTATTATAGCAAAGGATTTATGCGAAATATGGGCGGCCTGGTGCGCAATGTATTAAGAGGTGAGTGGGGCCTTTCAAAAGAAAGGTCAATGGTTTTACTGGGTGGTGTTAACGACCCTTTTGATGTTTATGAATGGTTGGATGGCCTGCATGAGCAATACTCCCTGCATCCTGTATATTTTTTTTTAATGGCTTTTAAAAGGGGCCGGTACGATAAAAACATTCATCCCCAAAACAAGAATTTCAAATTGCTGATCAGCAAACTTTCGGTCATGTATAATTCGGGCATTCACCCGTCGTGGCAGAGCGGCGACGATTCAGCATGTCTTCAGAACGAAATAGATAGTTTAAAAACAATAACCAGAAAAGATATTGCCTATAGCCGGCAACATTATATACGCATGCATTTGCCCCAAACTTATCGGCAACTGATACAAGCTGGCATCCAGTACGATTTTTCGATGGGCTACGGCAGTATCAACGGTTTTCGTGCCTCGTTTTGCCTGCCCTATAAATGGTACGATCTCACCACCGAACAGGCTACCGACCTTACCCTTTATCCATTTTGTTATATGGATGCAAACTCAAAATTTGAACAAAAGCTGTCGCCGCAGCAGGCATTGCCCGAAATGGACCATTACTACAAGGTTATTAAAAAGGTAAACGGAACCCTGGTTACCATCTTTCATAACCACCTGCTTACTGAGCAGCCGAACCAGGTAGCCTGGCGAAAAATGTACGAACAATTTTTGCAAGATCATTTTTAACGGTAGTAAACCCTTCGGTACACTGTAACACCACTAATGCTTAAAATGTCTCATGCCGGTTATAACCATTGCAAGTTTGTTTTCAACACAATATTGAATGCTGTCTTTATCTCTTATGGAGCCTCCGGGCTGAATAAATACCTCAATGCCCTGCGCATGTGCAATCTGTACACAATCATTAAAAGGAAAGAATGCATCGGAAGCTAATATGGCGCCTGCCAGGTCGAATTTAAATTGTTGCGCCTTGTCAATAGCCTGGCGCAATGCATCTATTCGGCTGGTTTGGCCGCAACCCTTGCCAACCAGTTGTTTGTCTTTTACTAAAGCGATTGCATTGCTTTTTAAATGCTTACACACCAGGTTGGCAAATGCGACGTTGTCTTTTTCAGCTTCTGTGGTTTGTCTTCCGCCCACTTCTTTCCACTCTATAAAATTGCCTTCATCGTTTTGCTGGCTTAATACGCCATTGGCCATCGATCTAAATTGCTGAGTGCTGTATTCCGCAGATTGGTTTAGCGTAAGCAGTATCCGGTTTTTCTTACTTTTTAATACCGCCAGTGCATGGTCGTCAAAAGAGGGGGCAATCAGCACTTCAAAAAACAATTCGTTGATGGCTTCAGCAGTGGCCTTGTCTATTGCCTGGTTGCAAACCAGTACGCCACCAAAAGCGCTTTCGGGGTCGCCTGCAATCGCGGCATCCCAGGCCAGTTTAACAGTGGGCCTTTGTGCAATACCACAAACATTGGTGTGTTTAATGATTCCAAAAGTAGCCGGGGCATTTGTTTCGGGCGCCGTAAATTCCCTTATCAATTGTATAGCAGCATCAATATCAACCAGGTTATTGTAAGATATTTCTTTGCCGTTTAACTGGGTAACCAGCTTGCTGAGGTCGCCATAAAAAACAGCCTGCTGATGCGGGTTCTCTCCATAACGCAGTGATTGCTTTACTGATGTTTTTATGTTTAAAAAGGTGGCTTCAGGATTAAAATAATTACTGATGGCGATATCATAATTCATAACCACCTCAAAGGCTTTTGCGGCAAATTGTTTGCGCTGCTCAAGCGTAGTTTCTCCATGCTGTTCGTTCAGTAATTTCAGCAAAGCCGCATAATCGTCTTTAACGGCCACTACCACCAGGTCATTAAAATTTTTGGCCGCCGCCCTAATCATAGACGGGCCGCCGATATCTATTTTCTCAATGATCGACTTTTCGTCGGTAGTGCTGGCAAGCGTTTCCTCAAACGGGTATAAGTCAACTATTACCAGGTCTATTTCCGGAATGTTGTATTGTGTCATTTCGTCCAGGTCCTGCACCACATCTCTTCTGCCCAAAATACCTCCAAAAACCACCGGGTGCAGGGTCTTAACCCTTCCGCCCAAAATACTCGGGTAGCCGGTCAGACTTTCCGCTGAAATACAAGGTATACCCAGGTCCTTTATAAACTTTTCGGTTCCCCCGGTCGAGTAAATGGTAATCCCCAGGTCGTTCAGCCTTGTTGCGATAGCATCTAATCCATCTTTATAAAAAACCGATATAAGGGCCGATTTAATTTTCTTTTGCATCCGACAATTTTTTTGGTACAGGGGATGGTAACTCCGGTTGGACATCGTTGCAGCTTGCCCCGCCGAATATGCGGGGTTGCATTTCGTTCACCGGCAACGCATTGGTGGTTCTTTTTTTACCATTTTATAGATCCAGAATAAACGCACCATCCTCCTGTGTTGAATAATGGCGCAAATGTAGGCTGTCACATTCTTTTTTCCATTGGTTCATTTTCCACACGCTGTTCGACCCGTCAAAAACAATAAGAGGGAATGAAAAGGCGTTGTCTAGCTGGCCTATATCCACTTTCGCATTTTTTGAAAGTATGATTACATCTACCGGTATTTTTTTGGGGGAAGCAAAACGATAAGGTTTATCGACCAATAGAATTTGTTTGTTCTTAAAAAAATAGAAGGGGGTTGCGGCTGAAGCTTCGCTGATAATACCCGGCGTTGACCGGTGCAATATTCTGGAAGGTTTTAAATGAAAGTTTCGCAGAAAGTCGTCGATCAGTAAAACGGTGTCGCCGGCAAACTGGTAATCGCGCCCGTTAATAAAATCGATGGCAGTGTGCTGGGGAATATTGTAAACGATCAGCCTGCTTTGTACGGATTTTTTGTAAAAGTCAAAAGAAACTGCCAAAACAAATAAAAGCGAAAAACTAAAACCAGTAAAGAACCATGGCTTGCTTTTATACAACAGCCATAAACTTGTGGCAATTATAGACGCAAATAAAAATATGGTTTGCAGAATTGAAAATTGAATGCCCTCTGTTACCGCAAATGGCAGATCATTAATTTTTGTAATAAAAGTATTCATAAACCAGATCAGTTTTTCAGTAACCCATCCTGCCAAACCGGCTACGGATTGGCTTACAGGGGCCAGGGCAATAAGGGCCAATTCGCCATAAAGAACAAAACTGGCTAACGGTACCACTACAAAATTCGTCAATAAAAACAGGTTTGGAAATTGATGGAAGTGGTAGCAAACAATGGGTATGGTTAAAATTTGTGCCGAAAGCGTAACTGAATTTAGTTTCCAGATTCCATTGAGGATTTTGTTTTTGATGTAAAACCATTTATAAACAGGCTGCATAAATACGACTATACTTAACACCGCTGCATACGATAACTGAAAACCTACATCCCAAAGGGCAAAAGGATTTACTATTAACATAACCATTGCCGAAGCGGCCATGGTGTTATAGATAGAGTACTTTTTGCTCATTACTTCGCCAGCCAATAAAAAAGAAAACATAACCGCCGATCTTACAATGGAAGGAGCGGCCCCGGCAACGAGGCTGAAAATCCACAAAACCAATAATACAGTTATTGGCTTCATCCATGTCACCCATTTTTGCTTTTTAAAAAGGACAAATATCCAAATCAGCATTCCGTAGATCATACCCAGGTGCAGGCCCGATATAGCAATGATGTGCACTACGCCCGTATTGCTGTATGCCTGCACAAGGTTTTTATCAAGGTCGTCGCGGTAGCCGATCAGCAGTGCTTCTGCTACACTTTGTTCGCGTTGGGTTTTAATATATTTTCTCAAAGTTTTAATCACCCAAAAGCGAATATTATACAACCATTGCTGAAAACCATTTGCAGCAAAAGTGCCAGTGTTTTTATAGTCGGCGGTCTGTAAATAGCATTGGTGATAAATATCGTGAAAGGCGCTATAACGCTGGTAATCGAAACTGCCCGGGTTTCCTGAATTTTTGATGGGTTGTAAAGGCTTTACAAAAACAATTTGCGAGCCGTAAGAAAGTGTCGGTGCAAGACTGTCTTTCTTAAAATACAAAAGCAGGTTTCCTTGAACCGGTTTCCAATTGTTACCGATTAATATGGCATCTATTCTTGCAAGGGCTTTATAGGTTTTTGTTTTTTCAACCAGGGGTTCCTGAATGGTAACAAGCAACGCTGCGGAGTCGGTATAAACCCTTCCTATCCACATAGGGTTATTGCGAATATCTTTTTGCGAGGTAATAAACGAACCTGCCAAAAATAGAAACGTCATTATTGTTAGACCCCTTATCCATCCCCAGGAGTAAATTTTTTGCTGCGGCAGCCATGTGAAAGCGAAAAAAATTAAAATACAAAAACAAAGGGCAACGGTTTGCGTAAATAGCGAAATACCTACATACCATTGAAAGATGATACCCAAAATAAAAGGAAGCAGTAACCTGAACAAGGGGACTTTCTTAAAAAAGGGTACGCCAAATTTTACCATTGATAAATGTAAACGTTCAATGGTTGAATGTCAAGTGCCGGTGCTGGTTTTTTTAATATAGAAAAGGCGTTGAGTACAATTCAACGCCTTCTCTCAATAATATTCAATATTACAGATCAACTAAACGTATAACTCATGCTACCGTCTTTCTCGTCTTTTAGCGTAATGCCCAGTGCCAGCAACTGTTTGCGAATGGTATCGCTGGTTACATAATCTTTATTGGCCTTCGCCTGTTTACGCAAGTCAATCAATACCTGCAAAACGCCCTGCAGTTTGGTATAATCGCCCTCCAGCTCACTTTTAAGGCCCAATATGCCTTCAACAAATGTCTTCATTTTTTGCTGCAGCAATAGTATGGTTTCTTTGTTCAGTGCATCTGCGGCAACGTATTTGTCTTTAATTGAATTAATGACCGGCACCAGCTCAAACATGTTTGCCAAAACCTTGGCGGTGTTCAGGTCGTCGTTCATAAATTCGTCGAACCCGGCGAGTAGTTTGTTTACTTTTTCGTTTAATTCGGCATCCGCGTTTTGCGCATCAAAACTCCAGGTATCAATTTTAAAATTCTGTAGAATTCCGTAAGCTTCCCAAAGCCGCTTCAGGCCCTTTTCGGCAGCCAGTAATGCCTCGTTACCAAAATCTAAAGTGCTGCGGTAGTGCGTTTGTAAAATAAAAAAACGAACGGTCATAGCGCTAAACCCCTGTGTGAGCAACGGGTGGTTGCCGCTAAATAACTCGCTTAGCTTAATAACATTATTATAGCTTTTGCCCATTTTTTTACCATTGATGGTAATCATGTTGTTGTGCAGCCAATAGCGGGCGGGGGTTATGCCATTGCAAACAGTGCTCTGGGCAATTTCGCACTCATGGTGCGGAAACTGCAGATCCATGCCGCCGCCATGTATATCAAATTGTTTACCCAAATATTTGGCGCTCATGGCCGAGCACTCAATATGCCAGCCCGGAAAACCCTGGCCCCAGGGGCTTTGCCAGCGCATAATGTGACCGGGGGCAGCATTTTTCCAAAGGGCAAAATCAACTTTATTTCTTTTTTCGTCCTGGTTGTCCAGATCGCGGGTTGTGTCTAACTGGTCGTCTAATACGCGGCCGCTTAATATTCCGTAAGGCAGTCCTTTCTTTGAAAAGTCGTCATTGTATTTTTCAACATCAAAATAAACGCTGCCATTGGCTACGTAGGCATATCCATCGGCAATAATCTTTTCGATCATTACAATTTGCTCCACAATATGTCCCGTAGCGGTTGGTTCAATGCTGGGGTCCTGGTTATTAAATTGTTTCATTGCCCAATGAAACATATTGGTATATTTCTGCACCAGTTCCATGGGTTCCAGTTTTTCTAAAACTGCCTTTTTGCTGATCTTATCTTCGGCTTCCCTGCCTTCTTCTTCAAAATGCCCCGCATCGGTTATGTTACGCACATACCTTACTTTATACCCCAGGTATTGCAGGTAACGGTTAACAATATCAAACGTAATAAATGGCCTGGCATGGCCTAAATGGCTTTCGCCGCTTACGGTAGGGCCGCAAACATACATGCCTGCATGGCCGGGCGTTAAACTTTCGAAGACTTCTTTTTGCCGTGTAAGCGAGTTGTAAACTTTAAACTGAGACATATGATAAAAGTAAAATGCAATAAAAAATGGGTGGATACAAAAATGTGTGCATTAGCTGCAACAGCAACAAAAGAAGGAATAAAAAGAAGAAACCATGGCTTAAATTGAATTGCGAAGATAGGAATTTGCATTTATTGAATTCAGACGCTCCCATACTTTGCAAAGTAAAAGCCTACACCCATTATGAAGGCAGGGTAACTGCGCAATCATTACTTCAGAATTATTCTTTTAAACTTATATCTGAAACCAACATGAGGTGATCGCTCAATCCTTCATCTACCATATCGAACTGGTGAACCTTAAAATGATTGTCGGGTAAAATATAATCAATGCGCAACGTAGGAGCAAGGGCTACAAAAGTTCGGCCTATGCCTAAGGAGGTTTTTAGAAATACATCCTGCCAGCCATTGCGTATGTGGTAATAAGTGTAGCTATTGGGCACATCGTTAAAGTCGCCGCAAATTAATGCCGGGTAGGGGCTTTTATCTAAAGCATTTCTAACTATATAAGCTTGTTCGCCGCGCCTGGTAAATGCAATTTTCATTTTTTGAGCCAGGCTTAATGAAGCATCCAATGCCTTTTCTTCGGTGTTTTTAATGGTTTGTATTCCCTGGTAATCTTTTTTGTTAAATTTAAAAGACTGCAGGTGCGTTGTAAATACTCTTATAGTGTCAGAAGGAGTTACAATATCTGCATAGATCAGGCTTTCTCCCCGGCTGCCGGCGTATTTCTGTTTAAAACTGTCGATTATAGGAAACCTTGAAAATATAATGCTTCCCGCCTTGTATCCGAGACTTGTTTTTTCAAAATCTGCCGGAAAATAATGATAGGGAAATTTTTTACTGAATAGGATGATATTATCCTGGGCGATTGAATGGTTAAACTCCTGCAAGCAAATTATGTCGGCCTTTTGTGAAAGTATAGTCTCAGAAACCGACATCCTATCCAGCCTTTTTTTTTCTTTTTTATTACTTAGTCCTTCAAAGCTCCGTATGTTCCAGTCAACCACCCTGATACTGCCAATAGGTTTGCGTTCTGCAAAAATTACATTTTTGTTTACGGCAAATAAAACGCTTAATTGTTTAAATCCAATTAAAAGTGTAATGATAGGTATGAGCGAAAGCGATGGTTTAACGACCCACCAAAAAAAAGTAGAAAAAATCAGCAGGGTAGCCAGGTAAGGAACCATTAATCCTAAGAAACCCATAAACCACCAAAACGAGGGATTCAGATAAGGAACCAGGCAAGACAACAGAAATAAACCAGCAACCATGCTGTTGAGAATAATAAAAAAACGCTTGACCACTTTTCTTACTTTTCTTACTGCCATTAAGTAAATATAATTGTTTTAAATAATAGTGCAGGAGGCCATTAAGCTATTGCCATTTAAAATCGGCCACTACCGGAAAGTGGTCTGACAGATACAGCCTGGGGCAAACACATTGCAAAACCTCAAAACTTTTATCGGCCAAAATATAATCAATTCTAAGTGTAGGCGAAATGCCGGTATAAGACCGGCCAAATCCAAAACCACTTTTTAGAAAGGCATCTTGCAGTTTGCCTTTTACGGCATTGTAAGCAAAAGAAGAAGGCACCGAATTAAAGTCGCCTGAAATGATAGCGGGCTCTTTAAGCCTGCTGGTAAACTTTTTTAATTGAATGGCTTGCCTGCTGTGTAATTTATCGTAATACCTTAGTTTGGTGTATTTTGACGAGCCATAAATAAAAGCGCTGTCGTAACGCTTAAAGGCTTCATCCTGTCTGTCAGACGGACTGTTGGCTAAGTTCATAGATACAAGGTGAGTGGTAAATAATCGCAATTTTCTATGATTGAAAAGAATTGATGCACTGATGGCACTTTCAGGAACCGCAAGCCCGTTGTAATTCATTTTTATGGTATCTAATAAAGGATATTTTGAGAATATGGCGCAACCATATTCAACAGGGCCATAGGATCTTTGGAGAATTAGGTCTTTTGATGTGTAAAAGTATTTGTAACCTAAGGTATCGCTTAACACCTGGTTGTTGGAGTAGATATTTTCGTTGTGATATTCTACATATTCCTGCAATAACAAAACATCGGCGTTTTGCTCTATTAAATAGTTGATCATTCTGCGGCGTGTAGAGTCTGGATGCTCGGCATGTTTTGCGTTATTTTCAAAGCTTCTAACGTTCCAGCTAATTACTCTAAGCGCCAGGCTGTCTTTCTTTTGAGAAAAGGATTGCAAAGGATGTGCTGCAAAAACGTTGGATAAATTGTTATATCCGGCAAAAATTAATAGAAAAAAAAGCAACGATCTCCTTTGATCAAAAAACAACCACGCCAACGAGAATACAATCATTAATGCTGCCAGAATGGGAAAGCCTAAAGCCAGGAAAGTGAACGGCCAAAAGACAGCCGGATTGAAATAACCGGTGAGGCAGCTTAACAGGTAAATGCCTGCAAGGCCAACGGAGGCTATGTTTAAAAGCGTATAAAACGGTTTCATTAATGTAAATACTAATAAAAAGCAATAATAGCATTAAACTATTTTACATTGCTGAATTTAGCTATAGTTAATAAACCGAAGCCCAAATATTATTGCTGCCAGTTTAAATCTGCCACAACCGGAAAATGGTCTGAAAGGTATAGCTTCGGCGAAGTATATTGAACCACTTTGAATTGTTTATCTGCTAAAATATAGTCTATGCGAAGTGTGGGGGAAAGGCCGGTGAAAGTGCGGCCAAATCCAAAACCTTTTTTCACAAAACAATCCTGCAGATCACCTTTTATTTTGTGATAGGTGTAAGAGTTAGGTACAGAATTAAAGTCGCCGGAAACAATTAGCGGGTAGGGGCTTTGATCTAATAAATTCCGAACTTGTTCTGCTTGCCGGGCATGTATTGCGTCATAACTTTTAAAATTTTGCATTCTTGACCGGTTCATGATGAAGGATTCATTAACTCTGCCGAAAAAAGGCTGGTCTCCTGCGGGCGAACCCAGTTCAAGGCTCAGTAAATGCATAGTAGCCAACCGAAAAGTTTTGTTTTCAATGGTAACATGTGCAAGTACGATTGATTCAGCATTTTTACCTGAATTTATAACTACCCGTTGAACATTGCTTAATGGATACTTAGAAAAAATTGCACTTCCATATAAAGTGTTTCGTTTCGATTTACCATCATCGGTAACTGATAAATAATGGTATTTGTATCCCAGTGAATCGTGCAGCGTTCTTGAATTTGAATAGTAAAGAGGATTATTATAATCATCAAACTCCTGGAACATTAAAATATCTGGTTCCATTTGCTTTATAAAATCCATCATGCGCCTTCTGGGGTTACGGGGGTGTTCCTTTATTTTCTGGTTATTTACAAATCCTCGTACATTCCAATCCAATACCCGCAAATTCGACTTACTTTTTTGAATATCAAAACCAGAAAAATAATGCACGCCAATCGTAGAAAAAAGATTTTTATACCCCAATAAGAAAAGAAGCAGCAAAACGACCCCGGTTTTTGGAAACAGTACCAACCAAATTATAACGGTCATAAACATGCAGCTGGCTATAAAGGGAAAGGCCAGTGCTAAAAACGACAAAGGCCAAAATTTTGCCTGGCTTATATAGGGCGTTACAATGCTGCACAGGTAAATAGCAGCCAGTGGAACAGAAAAAAATGAAAAGGCAATGACAAAGGCTCTCTTCATTACTAAAATTCTTCTTTGCTGGCTTTCTTAAGAAAATCTTTTTCTTCGTCCGATAGAAAATTATATCCTTTTTGATTGATCTTATCCAGCAGCTCATCGATACGCTGCTGCGTAACATGGGGGGTTTTCTGATATGGCTGCTGGGTTGCTTTGTAGAATAATCGCTGTTTTTCCACGCTTTTACGATGTTTCTTTTCGGGGTTAAACAAATCGTCGATCCAATTAACAAAGCTGATCATCCATTGGCTCCAGTCGTTACCTTTTTGCATCTGCCATACAAAAACAAAACCTATTAAACCCCCGGCCAATTCTGCGGCCGCAAAACCAGGCTGGGTAAGGCCATTGGTGGCAAAATGGATGACCACAAATACACTTGTCAGCACCCAAAGTGGTATTCCACCGTTTATGAGAGGGAATATTTTATATTTTGGAGAGATGGTTGTTGTAGCAATAGCAAGCGCCATAGTTGCGGGAGCCGCGCCCATCATAGGGGCTATATTTGCCATATTAGCCCTTAAAGAAGGCACCGCACTAATGGTCAGCAGAAAAAATATGCCTCCGATAAAACCGCCATATAAATAAATCGGAATGATCTTTTTGTTACTTGTAAGATCCTGCATGATATATCCAAAACACCAAAGCCACAAAAGGTTACTTATAAGCGACCAAATGCTGTAATGGGTAAACATGTAAGTTATAAGTGTCCAGGGACGCGATAACAATACATTTGGATCGGCCGGCAGTGTAAACAAGTTTAATATATTGGTAATAAACACCAACTCAGTATCGCCGGTGAGAAGGTAAATGATCTTAGCAAAATTTAATAGAACAAAAGCTACGGCATTAATTATCAATAAGGTTGTAAGGGCGTTACCTTCCTGGCCCAGCAACATTTTCCTTCTGCTATTTTGCTCCATTACACTCATACCGTAAAATAAATAATATTTTTCAATTTATGTGACCTGATAAATTAATAAAACCTTTTTCTGTTGGTGCGGTTCCAGGTATAAACCAGGAATAATCCAACAACCGCACCCCCCAAATGGGCCCAATGAGCAATATTGTCGCCCGCATTATTCATGATGCCGGCATATAATTCGTATGCAAAATAAGCCAGCCCCAGCCACTTTGCTTTTACCGGTACAAAAAAATACAGGTATAAATAGGTATTGGGAAACAAGTAGACAAATGCTGCCAGTATACCCGCAATGGCGCCGCTTGCCCCTAAAGTTGGCTGGCTGATCATATTGTTAACCTCGCTGTTAAGCGCTAGAATCGCATTACTTGTAAGCACCTCATTGGTCGGATTACCTAAATACGAATTAAACGCGTCGATTGTTGCCTGGTTGGCTATCTGCGAGCCATAATGATTAAAAAAAGCCATCAGTGCCTGGGGTGAAGGTGATGATTTAAACATTAAGAACTCATCAATCAAGCTTCGGCTGTCAAACCAAAGCGAAGCCAATTGTAGTAATGCCGCTCCTATGCCACATATAAAATAGAATGTTAAAAATCTTTTTGGGCTCCAAAGACTTTCCAATACCGAACCAAACATCCATAATGAGAACATATTAAATAGCAAATGCGGTATATTACCATGCATAAACATGTGGGTAATAATTTGCCAGGGCTGAAATAACGGCGACTTTACGTGGTGTAAAGCGAAAATATTATCCAGTCTTATGGAACCACCTGCATCAAAGGTTTTCTGGGCTATAAAAACCAATACATTTATAATCAGTAAATTCTTAATGATAAGGGGTAATATCTCAAATCTGGTCGGTCTGAATTCGGTCATAATTTAGCTCTGCTTCTTTAACAAAAATAATCACTGAAAGGTTAGCGCAATTTTAATTGTACAACATTTTCAATATGTAATGTATGCGGAAACATATCGACTGGCTGAATTTTAGTAACCGCATATTTTTCGTTTAGCAGGGCAAGGTCCCTTGCCTGGGTAGCGGGGTTGCAGCTTACGTAAACAATCGTGGGGGCCGCAATATCTAATAATTGCCCCACCAGTTTGTCGCTCATGCCTGCCCGCGGCGGATCGGTAATAATTACATCTGGCCTTCCATGCTTAGCAAAAAAGTCACTATTGCAAATATCCGAAACATCGCCGGCAAAAAATTCGGTATCAGCCAGGTTATTGAGCCGGGCGTTTATTTTGGCATCTTCAATAGCATCTGCTATCATTTCGACCCCAATAATTTTTTTTGCCTTTTTACTTACAAAAATTCCAATGCTTCCGGTTCCGCAATAAAGGTCGTACACCACCTGGGTTCCGTCTAATTCAGCAAAATCGCGGGCAATGTTATACAGCTTCTCACCTTGCAGCGTGTTTGTTTGAAAGAAAGATTTGGGTGATATTTTAAATGAAAATTCTTCCAGTTTTTCAATGATATAGCCTTTACCGGTATATGTTTTAGGTTCCAGGTCAAAAATACTGTCGTTCCATTTTGGATTGATGGTGTATAAAAGCGTTGTTATTTCAGGAAAGGAAGATTTTAAAAACTCCAGAAGGCCCGTTCTTTTTTCTTTATCCTCAAAGCCCAGTATCACGTTTACCATAATTTCTCCGGTGGTGGCCATTCGTATCTGCATGTTGCGCAAAAAACCGGTGTGTTGTTTAATATCGTAGTGGGTAAGATTATGTTCTTTACCATAAGCCAGCATTGCCAGCCTCAGGCGGTTGGTAGGCTCGGGTTGAAGATGGCATTCAACAATGGGCACCACTTTGTCGAAGAGGCCTCTGGCATGAAATCCGGCCACATTATCTTCGGCTGACACCGTTTCGTCAGAAATCTCTTCTTTTAAAAGATAGCGTTTGTTGGCAAACGTATATTCCATTTTGTTACGGTATCCGGTTGTCTTTTCCGCGCCAATTATAGGTTGAATGGTGGGCAAATCAACTTTACCAATTCGTTTTAGGTTGTCGGCCACCTGTTGCTGTTTGTATTGTAATTGCTGCGGATAAGGGAGCATTTGCCACTGGCAGCCGCCGCAAACCCCAAAATGCTGACAAAATGGAATAACCCGGTTGGGCGAATATTCATGAAAACGAAGGCTGATACCCTGCGCCCAATCTTTCTTATTTTTTTGAATGAGCACATCAACCACATCGCCCGGAATGGTATTTTCAACGAATATAACTTTACCATCCACCTTTGCCAGCGACTTTCCCTCTGCAGCGTAATTTTCCATTAAAACCTTTTGCAAAACAACTTTTTTGCGTCTCATAGCGGCAAAAGTAAGATGGATCGCTTATTGAACATGTATTTGAATGAGAAAGCCGACCCGCTGCGTTTCAGTAAAACTTCTTTCTAAGTTGAACGGCAGTAGGCCTCCGAAAGCTCGGTAAATGAAACCTTGTGGCAGATAGAAAAGGTTAAAATTAATTTTCTGTCCAATAATCAAATACATTCGGCGTTCCATAATCATTTCAAAAGCCCATGTTATATTCACCGGCAACTTTTTGCATTGTTTTTATGCTATATGGTATTAATAGCCTCTAATTAACATTTTTGAAAAATGCAATTAACTTTTATAGAATATTTTTACCAACTAATAGATTTTATTACATGAGGAGAATTGTATGTAGCATACTGGCCATGGCTTTGATCGCTTTTACATCTAATGGCCAAAATAACAAGACCGTCAAAAAGGCCGTGCCATCCACAAATGCAGCAGATGGCTATAATATTCCCATTACATTAACGCCTTTAAAAAATACATGGGTTTACCTGGGTTGCCACTTTGGAAAATATAAGAACCTGGTGGATTCAGCCTGGTTAAACGATCAAAGCAAGGGGGTTTTTAAAGGAAAAAATAAGTTGCCCCAGGGCATATACCTGATGGTTTCGCCCAACAGGGCGCTCATGTTCGAATTCCTGGTAGATAAAAATCAGCAGTTCACTATTAGTGCGGATACTTTGCATTTAGATGCAGTTACCATTCAGGGGTCGCCGGATAACGATGTTTTTATGAGTTACACTCAATTTCTTAATAAAAGGGCCCCCGTGCTAAACGGCTTGCAAAAACAACTTTCCGATGGGTCTTTATCAAAAGTAGATTCTCTAAAGGTGCGTGATGATTTTAATAAGGGTAATAAAGAATTGCAGGATTACCGCGAAAACCTGGTAAAAGACCATCCTGCTTCAATGCTTGCAAATTATTTTAATACCATGCGCAGGCCCGAAATACCCGCCGTTCCTGTATTGTCAAACGGTAAGGCAGACTCCACCTTCCCGTATCGTTTTGTAAAAGACCATTGGTGGGATGATGTTTCGTTTGACGATGAGAGTCTGGTAAGAACTCCTTTTTTTGAACCAAAGCTGGAGGAATACTATAAACATTATGTAGTGCCCGAGGCCGATTCAATTATACCCGAAGTAAATTATATGCTGCTGGTGTCGCGCAGCAGTCCTGAAATGTTTAAATACCTGCTGGGTAAATTTACCGATAAGTACATCAATCCTGAATATATGGGGCAGGAAAAAGTTTTTCTTTTTCTTTTTGACAAATACTTCAGTAAAGGAGATACGCTTTGGCTGAACGAAAAACAACGAAAATATATTTTCGAAAGAGCTTACAGCCTGATGGCAAACCAATTAAACGAGCCGGCGGCAAATTTGGAAATGCTTGATACAACGGGCAAGGCCCAAACATTATATGGTATAAATGCTCCATTTACGTTTATTAGTTTTTACGATCCCAATTGCGGCCATTGCAAAGAAACCATTCCCCGGGTAGATTCTATGTATCGCGCTAAATGGAAGGCCCTGGGTGTAAAGATGGTTGGCGTTAATGTAGATGAATCCGTAATGGACGCCTGGAAGGTATTTATCAGGCAAAACCATTTGGACGGGTGGGTACACATTTACCAGCCAAAAGCAAAACGCGATGAGGAAGCCAAAAACGGTGTAGCCAACTACAGGCAGTTATACGACGTTTTTAAAACGCCCACACTTTATTTGCTGGACGATCAAAAAAGAATTATTGGAAAAATGCTTACGATTGAGCAATTTGATGACGTATTGCAGGCCAAACTGAAAGCCAAAACCGCAGCAACCAAAAAACCCTAACCAGCATTTACATGAAAAAATTTGTTCTTATTTGTTTTCCGATTTTGTTTGCTACAATCGGTTACGGGCAAACAATATTTACTTACGGTAAAAATACTGTTTCGAAAAGTGAGTTTGTCAGGGCATTTAATAAAAATCCCATGGTGGGCATCAACCGAAAAGAAGCGCTGAAAGAATACCTTGACCTGTATATGAATTTTAAATTAAAGGTAAAAGCGGCTTACGATGCAAAATTACAAGACGACGCCACGCAGGTAGCGGAGCTCAATAATTTTAAATTACAAATTGCGGATAATATTATTAACGAAGAAGCGCAGATGGGTAAACTGGTGCAGGAGGCATTTGAACGGAGCCAGAAAGACATTCATATTGCGCAGGTATTTATACAGGTACCCGAAGGAGGTGATACGACGGTAGCCTATAAAACTATCACGGAAGCTTATAACCAATTACAAAGCGGCAAAGACTTTAGTAAGGTATCGGCTCAATACAGTTCGGATATATCAACAAAGCAAAACGGCGGAGACCTCGGATACATAACCGTATTTACGCTGCCATATTTATATGAATCCATGGCCTACAGCACAGCCCCCGGCACTTTTTCAACTCCTTTCAGATCTGTGATCGGGTATCATATTTTTAAGAATGTAGCAGAAAGAACGCCATTGGGTAAGCGAAAAATATCGCAGATCCTGGTGGCGATTCCGCCAAGTAGTTCCGAAGCCGAAAAACAACTGGCATTAAGCAAAGCAGATTCGGTCTATGGATTATTGATAGCAGGAAAAGACTTCGCCGAAATGGCCCGCGAAGTAAGTAACGATATTTCGTCGGCTGGCAATGGGGGCAGCCTTCAAGAATTTGGGATCGGTGTTTATAGCCCCATATTTGAAAAAGCCGCTTTTTCGCTTGCAAAGCCAGGTGAGTTAACCAAACCCTTTGCGACGGGTTTTGGCTATCACATTCTTAAATTAGACCAGGTTGTACAGGTAGGTATCGATAAAGCGAATGTTGAAACTATTGCCCGTTTGCAGGACAAAGTGCAGCGGGACGACCGGCTTGCAATAGCAAAGAAATCAATGATCGACAAGCAAATAAAAAAGATCGGTTATGTTGCTGCCAATTATAATAAAGCCGAATTGTGGAAATATACCGATAGCGCCCTCCTTAATACAAAGCTGACAAAACCAGCCATTAATGATAAAACAGTGGTTTTTTCATTTGCTAAACAGCCCGTTACGGTTGCCGATTGGCTCAATTTTGTAAAGGCATCAAGGTCATCGTCGGTTGAAACGAATAGAAAAGCTTACGGTGATTTAATGGAAGATTTTATTAAGCAATCGGCCGCTGAGTTTTATCGCACCCATTTAGAGAATTATAGCGATGAGTTTAAACAACAGTTAAGCGAATTTAAAGATGCCAACTTGTTATTTGGTATTATGGACACAAATGTTTGGAGCAAAGCAAACAATGATACCACCGGGCAAAAAAAATATTACGAACAGCATAAAAGCAAATATGTATGGGCCCCGAGCGCAGAAGCGCTTATCGTAACAAGTGCAAATGAAGGAATGGCCGATGAAATACAGGAAAAGATTAAGAAATCTGCTGCCAATTGGCATTTTATAGTTGAATCGTATGGTGGCCAGGTTACAGCAGATAGCGGCAGATTTGAGTTTGGACAGCTTCCGGTGTTAGAGAGAACGCGGTTTGAGGGCGGAATTGTTACGGCTCCGGTAAAAAGCCAGGGTGATAATACAGTAACCTTTAATTATATTTTTTCGGTCTATAACGATGGTGAGCAAAGAACTTTTGACGATTCAAGGGGATTGGTCATCAGCGATTATCAGCAGGTTTTAGAAGATAAATGGATTGCGGAATTAAAGAAGAAATACCCAGTGAAAGTAAATATGGCGGTATTTAATTCAATTAAGTAGAAGGTTTGGGTGGTAAGCTACCCCTCCAGCGTAAAGCATCCGGCCCGAAACTTAGAAGTTTCGGGCCGGATGCTTTTTTAAAATTATTTCGCAATATTTTGAGGTCATAGACGGCTGATAATGCGTTTACATCCCTTCTCATATTATTACAATCACTTACAGGTTTTTAACCACATTCAAAATGATCTTAGGCTTGCCCAGCGTGTAATAGTGCAAAACCGGAACCCCGAATTCTTTCAATTCTTTACTTTGCTGCAACAGCCACTCTGTGCCTACCTGTTCAACATCTTCATTGGTTTTACATTTCATAATTTCAACCGATAAGTCTGTAGGGATATCCACATGAAAAATACGCGGTAAAATAGATAATTGCTTTATAGATGTAATGGGTTTTAGTCCGGGGATGATGGGGACATTGATCCCGATTTTTCTGCAGGCATCAACAAAATGGAAAAATTTTTGGTTGTCAAAAAACATCTGCGTCATAATGTAGCTGCCGCCGGCATCCACTTTAGCCTTCAGCATTCTTAAATCAATTTCCAGATTAGGCGCCTCAAAATGCTTTTCCGGATAACCGGCTACCCCTATACAAAAATTTGTTTTTCCTCCGTTCCTTATATCCTCGTCTAAATAAATACCGTTATTTAGATTTACTACCTGTTTTAAAAGGTCAATGGCAAATGAATGGCCTTCCGGCTCTGGTTCAAACGAAGCTTCATTTTTTGCGGCGTCGCCTCTTAATACCAATACATTGTTAACATCCAGAAAATTTAAGTCAATCAGGGCGTCTTCTGTTTCACGCTTATTAAAGCCTCCGCAAATAAAATGGGGCACTGCATCCACCTTGTAATGGTTCATTACGGCTGCACAAATACCTACTGTGCCAGGCCTCTTGCGCACTTCCACTTTTTCAAAAGTTCCGTCTGCTTTCTTTTTAAACATGCTTTCGCTTCGGTGGTAAGTAACGTTAATCCACGAAGGTTTAAATTCCATTAGAGGGTCCAGGTGGTCATATATCGAATTGATACTTTTTCCTTTCAGCGGGGGTAAAACTTCAAAAGAAACAAGCGTGTCTTTAGCTTGTTCTATATGTTCAATTACTGTCATTAATTATTTTGTTATATCTGCAAACATAATTCAGCAATGCCGAAAAAGACGCAATGGTCATAATTTGCTTTGGGTTAAATCGGTTTTACATGTAGATGAAATACACCTTTCAGCCATCAATAAATTAAAACCATTCAGATTGCAAATTGTTAAATGGCCTCCATAATTAATTATATTACCGTTGCCAATTATGTGTTAAGAGGAAAGGGCATAATTTATCAATACGGCTATTGACTTACTTTTGTTAAAAAGCAAAGCGAATTTGAGCCTGATTATACATACAAAAGACCTGGTAAAAAGTTATAGAAACAGAACAGTAGTTGACCACGTTTCAGTAAATGTGAGGCAGGGCGAAATTGTAGGTTTATTAGGTCCCAATGGAGCCGGTAAAACCACCACCTTTTATATGGTGGTAGGCCTGATTAAGCCCGATGAAGGCAATGTTTTTTTAAATGACCTGAATATTACGCGGTTACCCATGTATAAAAGAGCGCAAATGGGTATTGGTTATTTGCCGCAGGAAGCCAGTGTATTTAGAAAATTAACAGTGGAAGATAACATAAAGGCTGTGCTTGAAATGACCAAATTGAGCAAGAAGGAACAGCGGATGCGGGTAGATGCGCTGATAGAAGAATTTAATTTGCACCATGTTCGAAAAAATAATGGCGACAGTTTAAGCGGAGGGGAAAGGAGGCGTACGGAAATAGCCCGGGCACTGGCGGTGGATCCCAAATTTATATTATTGGATGAACCATTTGCAGGCGTTGACCCAATTGCTGTGGAAGATATACAAACCGTTGTAGCCCGGTTAAAATACCGTAATATTGGAATATTAATCACTGACCATAATGTAAACGAAACGCTTTCAATTTGCGATCGGGCTTACCTGCTTATTGAAGGAAAAATATTTAAGACCGGAACTGCCGAAGAACTTGCCGATGATGAGCAGGTGCGTAAACTTTACCTCGGTACCAATTTTGAACTTAAACGTAAAGATTGGATCATTGATATGGAACGGGACAATGCTTTGCAGCGGTCAGCCGGACAGACGGCGCCTTTTGAATAGCCATATCCTTTTGCTATAACCTGGTATGTTTTTAAGATTGGCGTAAACGATTTTGTTTTATAAAACCGGAATTCCGCTTCATTTATTAATTTGGAGTCATATTAATGAAAATACTCAGTCCTGCCATATCCCGTCTTGTCCGTTTTAGATTGTGGCGCATAGAAAGTTGGATGAACAATCCGGTAGCCGCGCAACGCCATGTGTTACAGCATTTAATTACTTCGGCGCAGTACACTGAGTTTGGACGGAAATATAGTTTTGATAAATTATTTACCATTAAAGATTTTAAGCAGGCGGTTCCTATACATGAGTACGACGATATAAAACCTTACATTGAACGATTAATGGAGGGGGAAGAAAACCTATTATGGAACACGCCCGTTAACTGGTTTGCAAAGAGCAGCGGTACCACCAGCGAAAAAAGTAAGTTTATACCCGTAACCGATGAAAGCCTGGAAGAAACTCATTTCCAGGGTGCTAAAGATGTATTAGCCCTTTATTATAATTTTTATCCCGAAAGCGATTTATTAACCGGAAAAGGTTTGGTAATTGGCGGAAGTCACCAGGTTAGCAAACTAAACGACGAAACCCAATACGGCGACCTGAGTGCGGTACTTATGCAGAACACACCCTTTTGGGGCCATTGGCTGCGCACCCCCGAACTGTCTATTGCCTTATTAGACGAGTGGGAAAATAAGATTGAAAAACTGGCACAATCGACTATAGTAGAGAATGTAACCAGCATTAGCGGTGTACCTACGTGGACCCTTATACTCATCAAGAGAATACTTGAACTTTCGGGAAAACAAACTTTAAAAGAGGTTTGGCCCAATCTTGAATTGTATATACATGGCGGCGTTTCTTTTACACCATACAAAGACCAGTTTAAAAAGCTGGTCGGTGGCCCTATTAATTATATTGACCTGTATAATGCCAGTGAAGGATTTTTTGCGGCGCAAGACAACCCGGCAGAAGAAGGCATGCTGCTATATTTGGACCATGGCATTTTTTACGAGTTTTTGCCGGTGGATGAATATGGCAAGACCGACTGCGAAACTGTGGGCCTTGAAGCGGTGAAGCTGGGTAAAAATTATGCCCCGGTAATTAGTACCAATGGAGGTCTCTGGAGATACCTGGTGGGCGACACGGTACAATTTACATCGCTGGCACCTTTCAAAATAAAAGTCAGCGGCCGCATAAAGCACTTTATTAATGCCTTTGGCGAAGAATTGATTGTTGATAATTCGGACAAAGCGATTGCCTTAGCCTGCGAAAAAACCCATGCAACTTTTAACGATTATACTGCTGCGCCTATATATTTTTCGGAAACAGGAAACGGTAGCCACGAGTGGCTGATAGAATTTGAAATAGCGCCGTCCGATCTTGGCTTGTTTACTTTTGAGCTTGACAATGCACTGAAGAATATTAACAGCGATTACGAAGCCAAAAGACACAAAGACATTGCCTTGCGTATGCCTGTCGTAAAAGCGCTGCCCAAAGGATTATTTAATAACTGGCTAAAAAGTAAAGGAAAGTTGGGTGGCCAGCATAAGGTGCCCCGCCTTAGTAACAATCGAACTTATGTTGATGAAATACTTGCCCTTTCTCTATGATTTCGCTTTTATAAGTCTCTTTAAATAAACAGATCATTTAATTATGTTGTTGCGGTTAGGCTGTTTTTAGATCCCAACAAAATCTTCCAACTGCTTTAATGCCCGAATTAGTGTTTATCGGCAAAGGTGTCGGCGTGTAATTTAGAATGCAGGATTATCCGTAACTGGTATTGTTTTCAAATAGCAATTATGGCGCTGATTTATGGTGTGCTATTATTCGACGATCAGAATACTTATAAATTTGTTCGGATAGTATTTCTGAACGTGGCCGCCGTATTTTTTTTAGTGATGTACAACGCGGGGATTGCATTTTGGCTTTCTATCTAAGCATTATCATTTGCTTTTTTTCAAACCTATTATTTTACTTTTGAGAAGAAAGTAGAGATATTAGTGTAATATAATCTGAATAGAAATTTTTAAGTTGAAGTGTCGGAGCTTTTGGTCTTGTCTGGCGGCTCTGAAGAATATCGGACTCCGTCAGAGATGCGGAATGCAAAATTCGGCATGCGGTACAACGATGCTGATTGATATACATTTGCTGACTTCATAAAACAATTACCATATGAAATTATTAGAAAATAAGGTAGCAATTATAACAGGTGCTAGTCGCGGCATAGGCGAAGCCGTGGCACTAAAACTGGCAGAACAAGGCGCTCACATTGCATTTAGTTATGTTAGCAGCGACGAAAAAGCCCAGGCTTTGGTTGAAAGGTTAAAACTGTTTGGTGTTAATGCAAAAGCCTACAAAAGCAATGCAGGTATTTTTAGCGATTGCGAAACCATGGTAGCCGATGTGGTGAAGGAGTTTGGGACCATTGATGTTTGCGTTAACAATGCGGGAATCAGCAAAGACAATTTGTTGCTGCGCATGACCGTAGAGCAGTGGGACGAAGTGATGCAGATAAACCTGAAGAGTGTTTTTAACATGACCAAACAGGTAATAAGGCCAATGATGAAAGCCAAAAAAGGCAGCATCATTAATATGAGTTCCATTATTGGCATAAGAGGCAACGCGGGCCAAAGCAGCTATGCCGCCAGTAAAGCCGGTATCATTGGTTTTACAAAATCTATAGCCCTTGAACTTGGCAGCCGAAACATTCGCTGTAATGCTATAGCTCCCGGATTTGTTGAAACAGATATGACCCATTACCTGAAGGATGGCGATGCGAGTAAAGCATTTTTAGATAAAATTCCACTGGGGCGTTTTGGCAAGGGCGATGAAATTGCAGATACCACCTTGTTTTTAGCCAGTGACCTCAGCAGCTATATTACCGGCCAGGTAATCAGCGTTTGCGGCGGCTTAAATATATAGGCCTAAATAAATTGAATATTTGTAAGGATGGAAGCATTTGATTTTGCTTCCATTTTCTTTTATGCTTACCCGATAGAGTTGTTAAATGATTGCCCTGACACAATTGATTAATAATCTAAATGTTTTGGATTAACATATATTTGCGCCAATGCCTTTTAAAATTAAGCTCATATCAATCATTTTTGTGTTGCTGATGACATTGCAAATGTTGCCTATAGCGCAAATAGGCAGTATGCTTAGCAGCAACCAATGGACTGAAGAGCTGCCCCATGGCGACGGATGCGAAAATGGCAAACCAGATATGTCGAAGTTTCATTCGGTTTTGCCTCCCGACCAATACCGGGTTATCTCGTTTCAAAAAAATGAGGAAAACCGGATGAACGCTTTCTTTAGCGAAATTATTCCCTCCAATCATTCATTCGACATTGATTGCCCGCCTCCAGATTAGAAACGTTAATTAAATACATTTTTATTTTATTATTGTTTTTTTAAAGTTTCTCGAATGAAAAAAGTTTTTCAAAATGCGGGAGCTGATTTTTCAGCTTCTATTGTTGTGTTATTAGTTGCTATCCCCCTTTGTCTTGGTATTGCATTGGCGTCTGGCGCGCCCCTGTTTTCGGGTATTATTGCAGGTATAGTAGGCGGTATTGTGGTGGGAATTTTAAGTGGTTCGCACTTGAGTGTGGCTGGACCCGCAGCGGGCTTAACTGTTATTGTAGCCACAGCTATAACCCAGTTGCAGGCCTTCGATGCATTTTTGCTTGCGGTGGTTTTAGCGGGATCAATACAAGTTGTTTTTGGGTTCTTAAAGGCTGGTATCATTGGTGATTACGTTCCCAATAGTGTAATAAAAGGAATGCTCGCAGCCATTGGTTTGATACTGATATTGAAGCAAATTCCCCATCTTGTTGGTTACGATGCGGATTATTACGGAGATCAGACTTTTTCGCAGCCTGACAATGAAAATACATTTTCGGGGCTGGTATCTGCGGTTAATTCAATTACACCAATGGCAGTATTGATAGGGTTGGTATCGTTATTAATTTTAATTGCCTGGGAGTCGAAAGCGTTTAAGAAGATAAAAATATTGCAAATGGTACCCGGACCGCTTATAGTTGTTGTGGTGGCCGTTTTAATAAACATCCTGTTTGTTAATAGTAATTCTCAATTTATTCTTGAGGCAAAGCACATGGTAGCATTGCCGGTTGCTGCAAATGGTTCTGAGTTTGTCAGCTTTTTCACATTCCCCGATATCGGCAGTTTTTCCAATGTAATTGTTTGGAAGGCCGCCTTTACTATTGCGGTGGTGGCAAGTCTTGAAACATTGCTGGGTATTGAAGCTGCCGATAAATTAGATCCTCTGAAAAGGGTTACCCCCACCAACCGCGAATTAAAAGCGCAAGGCGTTGGTAACATGGTGTCAGGTTTATTAGGTGGGTTGCCATTAACCTCGGTGATTGTGCGGTCTTCGGCCAATGCTATTTCGGGAGCAAAATCAAAACTATCAACTATTTTTCATGGTTCCATGATGTTGCTTTTTGTAATGTTTATACCTGAAATTCTTAATAAAATTCCCTTGTCGGCCCTGGCGGCAATACTTATTTACACTGGTTATAAACTTGCAAAAGTTAGCCTGTTTAAAGATTTTTACAGTAAGGGATGGGATCAGTTTGTACCGTTTGTGGTAACTATAGTGGCTATATTACTAACTGATCTTTTGACCGGTATTGTAATCGGAATCTTAGTGGGATTATTTTTTATGGTTCGCAGCAATTTTAGGTCGTCGGTCTTTGTGGTGAACGATGAAAAAAATTATTTAATGAGACTGCGTAAAGACGTTTCGTTTTTAAACAAACCAATTGTAAAAAATAAGCTGGAGCAAGTGCCGGAAAATAGTTACGTTTTAATTGATGCCACCCGCGCCGATTTTATAGACAAAGACATAATTGAAGAAATCAACAATTTTTTACGACATGCCCATCTTAAAAATATCAGAGTGGAAATAAAACGTAGCGAGTATAAGCCAATGCATATGCTTTTTGATCAACCAATTTTAAACTAATGATCCATGGAGATATACGAGAAGCTTTTGCTGGAAAACAAGGGCTGGGCAAAAGAAAAACTACAAGACGACCCCGATTTCTTTAGCCGGTTAGAACATATACAAACACCTAAATTTTTGTGGATAGGCTGTAGCGACAGCCGTGTGCCTGCCAATGAAATTACCGGAACCCAGCCCGGCGAAATTTTTGTACACCGCAACATTGCGAATCTTGCGGTAAATACCGATGTAAATCTTTTAAGCGTTTTGGACTACGCTGTAGCGGTGCTAAAAGTGGAACACATAATAGTGTGCGGTCATTATGGCTGCGGCGGAGTAAAGGCAGCAATTACTAATCACGATTATGGGCAGGTGTTAAATATGTGGCTGCGCAATATAAAAGATGTTTACCGTTTGCACAGAGAAGAAGTTAATGCTTTTCCCGAAGGTGAGGAAAGAGTAAACCGGCTAATTGAGTTAACGGTAAAAGAACAGGTCATGAACCTGGCAAAAACTTCCATCGTTCAAAAAGCATGGGCGGCGGAAACCAGGCCGCATTTACATGGTTGGGTATACGGTTTAAGCAACGGTCTCCTTAACCCTATTTTTGAAATGAAGGCCGCTACACATATTGATGAGATATATGAGTATGCCGATATTTAACAATATTCAAAAATTAATAGTCAGTACCGGCAAATCGATTTGCCGGTACTTTTTTTTTTGACGAAATGACTTGTCTTATATCTTCCGGACTTCATAAACATTAACATGGGTAATGAAGAAAGGGCTTGAAAGCTTTATTTCTTTCTGTTAAGGTAGGCATGCCATAACAGGCAGGTGGCAATGCTTCTATACGGTCGCCATTGTTCGGCCACCTTTATAATATTTTCTTTGCTGGTTACTGCCGGTAATTTCTTTACATGTTTAAGGCTATTTACGAGGGCAAGATCTCCTGCGGGAAAAATATCGCAATGATGAAGCGACATCAGAAGAAATACATCAACGGTCCAGTCGCCTATGCCTTTTATCTTTTTTAATTCGCTCCTTATAATATCCGAAGGCTGGGTTATCAACTGCGAAAGGCAAAGGCTTTTGTTTTGTATTGCGTCGGCCAGAGATCGGGCATATTGTATTTTTTGCCTGCTGAAATAGCAACTTTTCATTTGTTCGTCGGATAAGCTCAAAACTGCAGAAGGGGAAATAGTGCCCAATAGTGAGCGCAGTTTTTCCAGGGCTGCTTTTGCTGAAGCCAATGATACCTGTTGCTCAAGAATATAATGGATAAGGGTTTCAAATGAAGGCTCGCGGCTCCAAAAAGGCGGATAATTACAGGTGTCGATAATTTGTCTCAGGTCTTCATCCTGCCCCGACAGCAGGTCGCACAAACCATGGAAGTTTTGGTTATCAAAAGTGTAAAACGTGGAAGGAGGTTTACTGCTGATATTTAAAGTTTTTCTTTAGCCTTGGCTTTAAATTTTTCGATGAAGGCTTTGCTTTGTTCGCTCAAAATGAGCCTGCCACTTATTGACGCTCTTTCTTTCAGGTATTCATCCCAATGTTCGGTGCCTTTCCAAAACATTTTCTTCATTTCGGCCATTGCATTTGTGCTTGATAAAGATAAATGATTGGTCAATCGCCTGATTGAATCATCCATACTTTCTATGTTTGGATGTAATTCGGCAAACAAACCTTTGCGGCGTGCCCAATCACCGGTACGCCACATGTGAGCATCGATAGCCAATTGGGTAAAGGCGGAAAGTCCGATTTTTCTTTCTATGGCCGGACCAACAACAAAAGGCCCTATACCTACGGCCAGTTCGCTTAATTTTATGTCACTTCCTTCACGGGCTATGGCGTAATCTGCGGCGGCAGCAATGCCAACTCCTCCTCCCACACACTTACCATGAATGCGCGCCACAATAAATTTGGGAGCCTTACGCATTGCATTAACCACTTTACTAAAGCCTTTAAAAAATTCAAATCCCTGCGCTTCGTTTGTAATAGAAGCCAGTTCGTCGAAAGAGGCGCCTGCACAAAATACCTTATCGCCCGCTGACTTTAAAATAATTACTTTGGTGTCTATGTTTATACCTTCCGCATGTATTGCCTGCGCCAAAGCTTCTAAAAGTTTGCCCGGCATAGAATTACTTTGCGGATGATAAAATTCTATGGTTACAATTCCATGTTCGCGGTCAGTTTTAACATAGCCATCCTTTATCTCAGTTATCATGTGGTGAATTTTTAATTTTTATTAGCTGCAGTACGTTTTTTAACCATGGTTAAGATTGTACCAATTGCCACTGTTTCGCTGGTTTCATCGTAAACCTCAACATGCCATTTTACAATTCCTTTTTCGATAGTATCAGTTTCCTTCTTTTCCTGGGCAATTTTTTCTTTAACTGTTAACCGAACCCCAATGGTGCTGCCGGCATAAACAGGCTTGGTAAACCGAAGCTCGTCTAATCCGTAGTTCAATAACACCGGCCCTTTTCTTGCATCTACGAATAATCCAGCGGCTGCGCTCATAACAAAATAGCCATGGGCAACCGGTTTGTCAAATAGGGTGCCTTCTAACGAAGTGTGATCGGTATGCGCATAAAAATGATCCCAGCTCAGGTTAGCAAAATTTGAGATGTCGGCTTGTGTAATGGTGCGTTTAGCCGTAACCAGCGTATCTCCAATTTTCAATTCATCAAAATACTTTCTAAAGGGATGTGTTTCATCTTCGGGCTGCGGTGCCCCCGGATAATACACATTTGTTATGGCGCTGATCATTGCCGGCGATCCTTGCAATGCAACTCTCTGCATATAATGTTTAACACCCCTCACGCCGCCCATCTCTTCGCCTCCGCCTGCCCTGCCGGGTCCTCCATGCACCAATAACGGTAACGGGCTGCCATGGCCGGTGCTTTCTTTTGCGCATTCATTATTTAATATCAATATGCGGCCGTGGTAAGTAGCTGCACCCAACACAAACTGCTTAGCCAATATACTGTCTGCAGTAACCACCGAACAAACAAGCGATCCTTTTCCTTTTTTTGCCAGCTCAACTGCATCTGCAATGGTATCATAAGGCATCAGCGTGCTGACCGGCCCAAAGGCCTCCACATTGTGAACGTCCTCTGTTTCAAAAGGAGCCATGTTCAATAATAACAGCGGCGACAAAAATGCCCCTTTGCTCTTGTCGGCGTCCACTACTTCAAAATTATCAAAATCGCCATAAATTATACTACATGATTTTAAAAGATTATTTACCTGGTTCTTAACTTCCTGCACTTGTTTTTTGCCTGCCAGTGCACCCATTTTTACCAGTTGGTTTTCAGGATTACCAATGGTTGTTGCAGCCAGTATTTTTCCAAGTGCTATATGTACGTCTTCCAGTTTGTTTTCCGGTACAAAAATTCGCCTGATGGCGGTGCATTTTTGCCCTGCCTTAATGGTCATTTCTTTTCTTACTTCCTTCAAAAAAATATTCCATTCCGGCATTTCGGGGGTAACATCGGTGCCCAGCACGATACAGTTAAGGCTATCGGCTTCCATATTAAATGGAACATTTTCTTCTAAAATTCTTTTATTCGATTTTAGCATTAAACCTGTGCTGGCCGATCCGGTAAAAGTTACAACATCCTGCGAGGTTACAAGATCAAGTAAATTGCCGGTACTTCCGCAAACTAACTGCAGGGCTCCCTCGGGCAATATTTTTGAAGCGGCTATTTCTCTTACAACTGCCTCGGTCAGAAAACTGGTAACCGTAGCCGGTTTAACAATAGCGGGCACACCAGCCAGCAGGTTGACGGCAATTTTTTCGAGCATGCCCCATACCGGAAAATTATAGGCATTTATATGGACGGCTACGCCTTCTTTTGGCACCAATATATGCTGTCCTATAAAAGTGCCGCCTTTACCAAGCGGGTGATATTCGCCATCCAGGCAAAAAGTTTCGTTCGCAAATTTCCTTCTCAGCGATGCATTGGCAAAAAGGTTTCCAATACCGCCTTCAATATCAATCCAGCTATCAAGGCGTGTGGCGCCTGTTTTATAACTGATGGTATAAAAAAGTTCTTTTTTAGTGGTAAGGTGCAGGGCCAGCGCACGAAGCATTCTTCCCCTTTCGTGAAAGGTCATTGACCTTAAAGCGGTGCCGCCAACTTTACGGGCATAGGTTAACATGCTGCCATAATCAAGGCCTTTGGTGGTGGCAGTGGCAATTGGTTCGCCGTTTACCGCATTGAATAAAACCTGCCCGTCTCCATCGCCTTTGATCCAATTGCCGGTCACATAATTTGCCAGTTTTTCCATGCCTTTATATTAATTTCAAAACTAACAAATGTTAGTGATGTAAAAATATTATTGAGCCCATCTGAAATGCTGGCAGGTTAGTTAAGTATTACTACCCAAAATCTATTTTTTGCATTACCAGATTTTGGTAACTTTATCCAAATCGGGATTATGGGACGGAATAAATCAATATCATTAGGGGATTATTTTGAAAACTTTGTTGACAAAGAAGTGTCAATGGGGCGATTTATAAATGCAAGTGAGGTTATCAGAGCCGGGCTCCGTTTATTAGAAGAAGAGGAAAGTAAGATCATTGCCCTGAAAGGAGCAATTGAAAACGGAATTGAAAGTGGATTGGCTACAAATTTTAATGCAACCGCGCATCTTGAAAAGCTAAAATCTGCCAAAAGAAAAAATGGCCAGGTACATTCTCACTTATAAAGCAGTGGCTGATCTGTCAACTATTTGGGATTACACATTCGAAGTTTGGTCAGAAATCCAGACTGACAAATATTATTTTATGCTTTTTAGATTATTGTCAGAATGTCGCAGATAAAAACCTTATCGAAAAACCTTATCCGGAAATCGATAACGAAATTCTTGGAATTAAGGCCGGACAGCATATCATTTTTTACAAACGAATTAAAAGATAATGATATTGAGGTTGAAAGAATATTGCATAGTAGAATGGATTTAAGAAATCGCCTTAAAGAATAAGCCCCCACTACCATTAGCATGTCGCGCTGCTGCAGGTTTATGCCAATTTCCAATTTATATTGCTATTCTTCCGCCTCCTTTTACGAAACGGGAAAAGTGAATGGGGTTTCACAACACACTGCCAGGCTTAGCGGATTTTGTTGACGAAGAATAGTCGAGTAGGCAAGGGCATTTCAGCCCAAGCCTCTCACAGAACCGTGCTTGAAAGTCTCCCTTCACACGGCTCTTCTCATTCGGTGGAAAAAGAATTAATCACGTGATTGAACTAAACTTGATCGTCCAAAGATTGCTCCTTGTTGTCTTTCTTAATGCAAATGAATGAGCTAAGCCCTTCGCTCCATTTCCATTACAGAAACTTCTTCACTACTATGGCTTAGTCCGACGCTTCCTGCTGC
>JBBRCW010000017.1:0-37745 GCA_038204535.1 Chitinophagales bacterium
AGTGCTGTCGGCCGGGTTACCACTCAAAGTATATATCTCACTAAAAAATAAATAGCCTTTACGGTTTACAGCAAACGTATAATCTTTACCCACCGGCAATGTTATAAAGTATTTGCCCGTCTCATCGGTCTGTACATTGGTTATAGATTGCTGATTGCTGTTGTCAATTAATTCAACGGAGCTCGGCAAACCCTTGCCGGTTATTTTATCAAAAACCTTTCCCTGAACGTATAGTGTTTTGGCTGGCCGAACATCCTGTCTTAATTCAAAAGTGTAAATATCCAATCCGCCGCGACTGTCGCTTCGGTCGCTGGCATAAAAGGCGGTGTGGCCGTTTGCGGCTACAAACAGGCTTCCTTCATTTTCTATTGTATTAATAGGAAAGCCCAGGTTTTCGGGAAGGCTCCACTCGTTGCCTGGGCCTTTGCGGCACAGAAAAATATCGCTGTTTCCGTAACCCGGCAAGCCATCGCTTGTAAAGTATAAAGATGCATTATCGGCGTGGATAAAAGGAGCCAGCTCGTCGCCTCCTGTATTCATGTTGGGCCCCATATTTACAGCCATCGACCATTTACCATTGGGCTGGCGATAACTAACATACAGGTCTTTACCACCAAATCCACCGGGGCGGTTGCTGCTAAAATACAATGCACGGTTGTCAGGGCTCAGGCTGGGCGAACTTTCCCAGTATTCGGTATTAATGGCACGGCCCAGGTTTTCAGGTTCGCTCCAGCCAGTGGGCGTATAATATGAAATGTTCAAATCAAAATCGCCATAACCACCCCTAAAATTGTAACCGGCAAATAGCAGCCACTCCCCATCCTGCGAAATATTAATGGCGCCTTTACTCGGTTCCAGGTTTATATCACCCTCAATCAGTTTTGAAGGTGAGTATTTTTGGTTGCCTATAATATCCGCCTCAAAAAAATCTTCTCTAAAACCATCGCCGCGACGGGTAAAAACAAAAAGACTGTCATTTATAGTGATAGAGGGATAATACTCAGAGCGAACTGAATTTATACTGTCGCCCAGGTTCAGGGGGGCGAAAACATAATTGATGGAAGGATGTTTGGCCGCGTATTGAACGCCGAACTGGTAGCACCGTTTGCGGTATTCGCCGCTTTTAATGCTGCGGTCGCCTAATTGGGGAATGGCCAAAAAACGATTGATGGAGGCCAGCGCATCGTCAAACCGGCCCAGCCCAGCCAGGTTTATTGAGTAAGACAGATAGAAATATTTGAAATAGACGCTGTCCATTGCCCGGCCCTTATCGAATTCGTTTATAGCAAGCTGGTATTCTTTCAATTCGGCATAGGCGCCTGCCAGCGATAAAACGGCATCGGCATATTTGGGATCTATTTCTATGGCCCTTTTCAGCATGGGTATGGCTTCAGGTATATACCCATCCCTCAATTTTAACAATGCCCTCTCGTACACATCAATGGCCTTTTTATCAACCTTATCCGCTTCGTAGGTTTGGGAAAAAGAAGTGTAAGACGAAACCATTAAAAATACGATCGCTAAATATTTCATATTAACCTTTGGTAAGAAATGAAGATCGAAAAAAGAGGTGAATGGGGGCTGTTAAAATTTACCTTACCTGGCTACAGGCGGGCAAAAATTTTTGCTAATCTTTAAAAACGAAAATTTTCGGAAAGTATTGTTTCTCCGGTTACATAACCTGTACCCAGCACCAAATTTTCTACGGTACATTAATGTACTTATGCACTTGCAGGCTCAGCTCCCATTGGGGATTTGCTTTTATATAGTCAATGATGAGTGGAGTAACGATTGGTGCTTTGTCCCACTCGGGCTGCAGGTATAATTTGCATTTCGGGTCCACCCGGGCAGCGTAGGTTTCCGCCCATTTAAAGTCGTGTTTATTGTAGATGACCACCTTTAATTCGTTGGCGCGGGGCAAAATTTCTGGTACCGGCGCCTTAAACTTTTTTGGCGAGAGACAGATCCAGTCCCAATCGCCGCTTAGGGCAGATGATCCGGAGGTTTCTATATTTGTTTCAAAACCAGCTGCATGCAGTTGGCTGGTCAATTCATCCAGGTTGTGAAGCAGCGGTTCTCCGCCGGTTATTACCGCCAGTCTGCCGGGGTGTTTTTTTGCTTCCCTTATTATTGCATCTATGGATAATTGCGGATGTGCCGATGCATCCCAGCTATCCTTTACATCGCACCAAAAACAACCCACATCGCACCCGCCCAGGCGAATAAAATAAGCAGCCCGGCCCTGGTGAAAACCTTCTCCCTGTATGGTGTAAAAAGCTTCCATCACCGGAAGCGTCACAATATCTTCTGCTACAATTGTCATAAGCCGCAAAGATAATCTTTAGAATTATGCTAAATGTTGAATTGTAAATTATGAGTTGTGAACGAATGGAGATGGCAGACTTTCAGGCTTAAGAAAACTACATTGATCGAAGGTGCATTATTCTTCATTATTCACTGTTTACTGTTCACGTTTCGATATTCTCTTTTCACGCTTCACAACTCACATCTCACAACTCACTCTTCACAACTCACTCTTCACTCTTCACTATTCGTTATTCGTTATTCACCATTCATTATTCGTGCGTCAATCCTGACTTAACCAGCATCTTTTCAATTATGCCAGATGTTATCCAGGGGATCCCGAAATAAATTCGGGATGACGGCGGTTCTTTTGATCAGAATTTGTTCAATGTCGTTTCTCTTCATTCTTCACTGTTCACTATTCGTTATTCATTATTCACTGTCCTCAAATACGCCACCATGGTATTTTTCATTAGTCCGGCAATCGTCATCGGACCTACACCCCCAGGTACCGGCGAAATGGCCGAAGCGACTGCGGAAACCCCGGCAAAATCCACATCTCCTTTTATGCGGTAGCCTTTTTTGGCTCTTGCATCTTCCACCCTTGTAATACCTACATCAATAACTACGGCGCCAGGTTTTACCATGTCCGCTTTTACAAACTCCGCTTTGCCCAGGGCGGCTATAATTATATCGCCCTGTAAACAAATCTCTTTTAAATTATGGGTGTGCGAATGGCAAATGGTAACCGTACTATTACCATATTTTGAATTACTGCTCAATAAAATGCTCATTGGCCTTCCTACAATATTGCTGCGGCCTATCACTATGGCATGCTTTCCTTTCGTATCAATATTATAATGCTCCAGCAACAGCATAATGCCATACGGTGTTGCCGGAATAAACGTGTCGAGCCCCTGCACCAGCCTGCCCACGCTCACCGGGTGAAATCCGTCCACGTCTTTTAAAGGATTAATGGCTTCAATTACTTTTGCTTCGCTGATATGCTTAGGCAGGGGCAATTGCACCAATATTCCATCTACCTGATCGTCATAATTGAGTTCTTCAATTTTCTGTAATAGTTCTTTTTCCGAAACAGTATCATCCAAACGTATTAAGGAGGATGCATATCCAATTTCGGCACACGATCTAACCTTGCTGCCTACATAAGTTTCGCTGGCGCCATCATTACCCACCAAAACGGCAGCCAGGTGCGGCGCCCTTTTATTTTGTTGTAAAAGCAGTTCTGTTTCTTTTTTTAACTGCTGTTTTACCGCATTGGAGGTTAAAGTGCCATCTAATTTTATCATGCGGGCAAAGATATTGCCTACCAGGCATTTGTTTTTTGCAGGCACCCAATAAGTTTTGATTAATAAAATTTTGTTAAGATGCTAACTTGAAGCTAATTTCAATACAAATGCCAGGAATTGAAATTACTTTTTCTTTCCATACTCTTTCTTCCATTCATCGTACTGGCACAATCAGCCCGACAACCTTTATCTATCCGTTATACCGGCCTTGGAGCTTACAGCAAAAATTTTTCAGATGTATTTTCGGCCACTGCCAACCAGGCTTCGCTTGCCCGGTTAAAAAGCGGTGGCTTTGGTGTTTACGGTGAAAGGCGTTTTTTACTTAGCGAGTTAAACCAGTTTAGTGCCATTGTTGCCATGCCTGCTTCCGCTTCGGGCACTTTTGCACTGCAGGGCGATTATTTCGGCTCGGCTAATTTCAACGAAAATCAATTGGGTATTGCCTATGCCCGTTCAATAACAGCAAACGTGGATGCAGGCGTCAAAATAAATTACCATTCCATTGCTGTGGCGGGTTATGGCAATGCATCGGCGGTCAATTTTGAGGCGGGCACTATTTTTCATCTAACAGAAAAACTGCATACCGGTTTTCATATATATAATCCGTTTAGCAGCCGGTTTAGTAAAAACACCAACGAAAAATTGCCTGCTATTTTAAAGATGGGCATCGGTTACGAGGCATCCGAAAAGTTTTTCATCAGTGCCGAGATAGTAAAACAGGAAGATGTGCCTGTTAATGTGAATGCGGGTTTTCAATACAATCTGCAGCAGCGGGTCTTATTGCGCGGCGGCATTTCAACAATGACCAATAATGGATTTGCAGGTGTCGGTTTATGGCTGGGGCAATTACGCATAGATATCAATGCAGCCTATCACCCGCAATTAGGATTTACGCCTGGCTTTCTGCTGCTTTATAAATTCAAGAAAGAAGACAACAATTGAAAAAGGTAATTTTTTTGTTGCTGATTATGATTGCAGCCTGTAGGGTGATGGCCCAGGAGCCTGAGCCCGATCCGGCATTGCCCAATTCTGATGTAGAGCAGCAAATGGAAAACCTGACCGAACGGTTGGAAACGGAAACAGAAGACGATAGCTTTTTACAATCATTAATTCAGTTTAAAAAAAACAGGCTGAACCTTAATACAGCAGATGCAGGTGACCTGCGCGAACTAAAATTTTTGACCGACCTGCAAATACAAAACCTGTTACTCTACAGAAAGCTGTTGGGCAATTTTATTAACATCTATGAGCTGCAGGCCGTTCCCACGCTGGATATCGAAAGCATACAACGCATATTTCCTTACATAAGTGTTGGCAGCCCTGTAACCATTGGTCAGGACCTGAACGGGCGGTTAACACAGGGGCAGCATTCGCTCCTGGTCAGGGCGCAACAGGTATTGGAAAAGTCAGAAGGTTTTGCCCGGCCCGTAAGCATAACTAACCGCTACCCCGGCAGCAGGCAAAGAGTTTTTTTCAGGTATAAATATGTTTATCGAAACCTGCTGCAATATGGTTTGACAGGCGACAAAGATGCAGGTGAGCAATTCTTTAAAGGAAACCAAAAAAACGGGTTCGATTTCTACTCCTTTCATTTATTCGCCCGAAAGCTAGGGCCGGTAAAACTTTTGGCACTGGGCGATTTTACTGTAAATATGGGCCAGGGCCTGATACAATGGCAAAGCCTGGCCTTTAAAAAAAGCATTGATATTACCAACGTAAAGCGGCAGGCCGATATACTGCGGCCCTACAATTCGGCAACCGAATATAATTTTAACCGTGGCATGGGAGTAACATTCGGCATTGGTAAAATAGCGTTGACGGCATTTGGTTCCATACGTAATATAGATGCCAATTTGCAAACAGACACCTTTGCCACAGCCAATGATTTTGTTTCGTCTATTCTATCTACCGGCTTTCACCGTACCCCGTCGGAGGTTGCTAAGCGTAATACCATTCAGCAAACCGCTTTTGGGGGCAATATCTCCTTCAATACCGTTCGTTTTCATTTGGGAGCAAACGCCATAAATTATGAATTTTCGGCCCCATTAGTCAGAGACCTGCAACCGTATAACCAATTCGCCATACAGGGCAAAACCTGGAGAAATTATAGTGTAGATTATAGTTACACTTACCGCAACATGCACATTTTTGGCGAAGCTGCTTTGGACAAGTATAGCAGCAAAGCTTTTCTATCGGGTTTAATTATTAGTTTAGATGCCAGGGTGGATGGTTCCCTTGTATATAGAAATATTCAGCAAACTTACCAGGCGCTGTATGCCAACGCATTTACAGAAGGCACCTATCCCACTAACGAGAAGGGTCTTTTTGCCGGTTTAGCCATTAAACCTTCGGCGGCTTTAAGAATAGATGCTTATGCCGACCTGTTTTCTTTTCCCTGGTTGCGCTACCGCGTGGATGCACCCACACAGGGCTCTGATTATTTGGTGCAGCTTACTTATCGGCCTAATAAACAGGTGGAGGTTTATTCCCGGTTTAAAAATGAAGATAAAGCGATCAATATCACCGGTCTGAATTTGCCCACAAGACAATTTTTTTATCGCCCCAGGAAAAACTGGCGAACCCAGGTAAGTTATAAAATAAGCCGGTCGGTAACACTTAGAAACCGCATTGAAGTTTTATGGTACGATCCGCAAGTTGCGGAGCGGCAAGAGCAGGGTTTTCTCACTTTTTTTGATGTGGGTTACCGCCCATTTGGCCTGCCTTTTTCGTCAACTGCCCGGCTGGCTTTTTTTGAAACCAATAGTTATGACAGCCGGATTTATGCTTATGAAAATGATGTGCTCTATAGTTTTAGCATCCCCGCATTTTTCGATAAAGGGGTCCGTTACTACATAAATATAAATTACGACCTCACCAGAAAACTTACCTGCTGGGTAAGGTTTGCGCAAACCATCAATCCCGGTAAAACCTCAGTTGGCAGCGGCCTCGATAAAATTGCCGGCGACAGGCGAAGTGAAATGAAGCTGCAGATAATGTATAATTTTTAATTCAGTATTTTTTCTCCGTAGTAACCGTTTAAAAATAACTTCCACAATTTTTTTGTCCGTTGTTTTTTTTCTTTTTTTTGGAACAGGCAGCAGAATTAGCATTAAACATCGTCCCCGCCGCGGCGGGGCTCCCGTGTACCATAAACCGCTATTCCTCTTTACACATTTTTTAAGCTTAAGATTTTTAATCCTTTTTGGGGAATTTATTTTGAACTCTTTGCTTAGCTATTTGCCAGGTTTATAAGCTTGCCTGCCGAACTTTTAAAATGCCCGATGAGGGGTTTGCCGATAATTTATTACTTTCGCCTTTAACATAAAAACGTATGGCAGATCAACAAACTAACAACCAATTGAATATAGAAATTAGCGAAGAAGTAGCCGAAGGAACTTATGCTAATTTGGCCATTATTACGCACAGCCACGCCGAATTTGTTATGGACTTTGTGAACGTAATGCCCGGAACTCCAAAGAGTAAAGTAAAATGCCGGATCATTTTTACCCCCATGCATGCCAAACGTTTTTTAAAGGCGCTGGAAGATAATGTTAACCGTTACGAAGCAGCCAATGGCCACATTCAGGATATGGAGCAAGTGGAAATTCCATTGAATTTTGGCGGGCCAACGGCGCAGGCGTAAATAATCGCCAGCTAATAGCAGAATGACGTCAGCCATTAAATTTACATTTAGATTACCAGAATTTTTCAGGATTGTTAATCATATAATTTTGGGTGCTATAACCTAACGGCTATTCAAAGTATTCCCTCATCAGCAAAACTGTAATAACCTTCTTCGCTTACAATAAGGTGGTCTAGTATTTTAATATCGAAGAACTGGGCTGCCTGTTTAATACGGGCGGTTAATTCTTCATCCTGGCGGCTTGGTTTTAAACTGCCGCTGGGGTGGTTGTGGCACAAAACAATGCTGATGGCATCGTGCTCCAGTGCCCGTTTTAATATAACTCTTGGATCGGCTACGGTGCCGGTTATTCCTCCTTCGCTTATAATTTCAAAATGATTTACCTTATTAGACCGGTTTAAAAATACTACCGCAAAAACCTCATGTCTTTTAAATTGAAACTGGGCCTGCAGGTAGTTAGCCAGGTCGCGGCTTGTGGCAATAGTGTCTCTTTTATAGTCGGCCATATGTCGCCTTATACCCAGCTCCAGCGCTGCAACAATGCTAACCGCTTTTGCCGGTCCAAGGCCTTTTATTTTAAGGTTGATCATGTCTTTAACCGATAGCTTCCCCAACTTTTGAAGGTTATTATCAACTTTTGACAAAAGGTCTTTTGCCAGGTCAACGGCACTTTTATTAACGGTTCCGTTTATAATAAGAATTGCAAGTAATTCAGAGTTGCTTAAATGTTGTGGCCCGCCCGCCACCAATTTTTCTCTTGGCCTGTCGTCAATCGCCCAGTTTTTTATACTTTGCTTATCCATTATAAAATTTTAATTATAAAGTCAAAAAATAATTTCTATCGCTAATCTATATCTTAGCAGCTTATTTAACCGGATATGAACCCCAGTGTAAAAATTTTTTCAGGAACCGGTTCTCAACATGTTGCTACTAAAATAGCGCAAAGATTTGGAGCCCCGTTAGGAAAAATCCACATTCAAAAATTTAGCGATGGGGAATTTCAGCCCATCTATATGGAAAGCATTAGAGGAGATTATGTTTTCCTGATACAGAGTACTTGTGCACCCACCGATAACTTAATGGAATTGCTATTAATGATAGATGCAGCCCGCCGGGCCAGCGCCTATAAAATAATAGTAGTAATGCCTTATTATGGTTATGCCCGGCAGGATAGAAAAGACAAGCCAAGGGTGGCAATCGGCTCAAAACTGATAGCAAATTTGCTGGTTGCTGCAGGAGCTAACCGCATAATAACCATGGATTTACATGCCCCCCAGATACAGGGGTATTTTGATATACCGGTTGACCACCTTGATAGCTCTGCTATTTTTATACCTTACATTGAGCAACTTAAACTGCAAAACCTTACCTTTGCCGCCCCCGACGTGGGAAGTACCAATAGAGTACGTGAAATTGCCAGTTATTTTAGCTCAGAAATGGTTATTTGCGACAAACATCGCAAACGTGCAAACGAAATAGCAAGCATGGTAGTAATTGGTGACGTTGGCGGTAAAGATCTTATTTTAATAGACGACATCTGCGATACAGGAGGAACACTTGCAAAAGCAAGCAACCTTTTAATGGAAAAGGGCGCTAAAAGTGTAAGGGCGCTTTGTACACATCCCGTTCTTAGCGGTAATGCTTACGAAAACATTGAAAAGAGTTCGCTGACCGAATTAGTGGTGTGCGATACCATTCCACTAAAGCATTCCGCACCAAAAATAAAGGTGCTTTCGGTAGCCGATCTTTTTGCGATTGCAATAAGAAACGCTTATGAAAACCGCAGTATTACCAGCCTGTTTATCCATAGCCAGTTAAAGGCTAAAAGAGATGAGTAGTTTTTTGGCAGGGAGACTTGAATATGTTGCGGGTAGTTACGCTTAATGGCGGGATCCTGAATTTTCAGCATTCACACCTCACCAATTCCAATTTACCGTGTAAAGAAAGAGTAGAGCGCTCATGTACATGTGTGCGACCCCGCAGGTGTGACGGGGCAGGCAGCAACGGTGTTTGATGAATGGTTTACAGATGATAACAAAAGTTCTTTTTAATATAAACAAACAATAATGAAAACGATTACAATCGAAGGACAACTGAGGACCGAAATGGGCAAAAAAGCCACCCGCCAACTTCGCTCTCAGGAAATGGTGCCTGGTGTAATTTACGGTGGTGCTCAGGAAGTTAACTTCGCCGCATCTGCAAAGGCAATTAGGCCAATCGTATACACCGCAGAATTTATGCAGGCAAACGTACAGGTAGATGGAAAAACTTACATCTGTATTTTGAAAGATCTGCAGTTCGATAAAGTGACTGATGACCTGTTACATGTCGACTTTTTAGAACTGGTAGCAGACAAGAAAGTAGTAGCTACTTTACCGCTTCACCTTACTGGCGTACCCACAGGTGTTAAGGAAGGTGGTAAGCTGGTAATAAAAATGAAATCTTTAAAGGTAAAAGCATTACCAAAAGATTTAAAAGAGTTTATTGAGCTGGATATTAGTAAGCTGGAATTGAATGAAAATATTCGCGTAGAAGACGTAAAGGAAAAGGGCATAGAAATACTTAACAGTCCCCGAATTCCGATTGCTTCTGTTGTTATGACACGCCAATTAAAACAAGAGGAGACAAAAGACGAAAAAAAGAAGTAAATTTTCAATACTTTTTAGAAAAACCCTGGCTGTTGCCGGGGTTTTTTTGTTTACCAAAATCCGGGTTCAGCCCTGAGATCAGCCCCTTCATCAAAAACTATTTTGCGGTTCAAGCGCATTTTAATCAAACGCAAATACAAATTGCCTGCCTCATTATAGCATTCATTTTAATAAAACATTCATTTTTTCGTTCAATTTTTTACTTTTTCTAAATTATTATAGTAAAAACACGATCTTTTTTCGTTTTTTTACTATGAAATGTTTTGTAGAATTCACTATTCTGATGTAAATGTTACTATTTTTATATGCAATATTTAGTTGCTTACTTATTAAAATATTATGAAAAGAACCCTATGCGGGCGCTGCGTGCCAGCGGTAGAATAAAGGAATTAAAGGTGATTGGCGGTTCCGCTAATTTTGATGTTTATGAGCAAATTTTTAATTATTGGTTTAGGAAATATTGGGGAAGAATATGCTAATACGAGGCATAACGCTGGTTTTGATGTAGTATCGGCATTCGTGGCAAAGCACGGCGGAACATTTAAAACAGACAGGCTGGCCCAGTTGGCCGAAATTAAGTGGAAAGGAAAAATATTTGTTTGCATTAAACCCACAACGTATATGAACCTAAGCGGCCGGGCTTTTAAGTATTGGATGGAAAAGGAGAAAATACCCATTGAGCATACACTCACTATTGTTGATGACCTGGCTTTGCCTTTAACAAAATTGAGACTTAGGCCGGGGGGCAGTAACGCCGGCCATAATGGCCTTAAAGATATTCAGGCAAATATGGGTACCGATAAATACCCCAAATTAAGGTTCGGTATTGGAAACGATTATTCTAAAGGAAGGCAGGTTGAATTTGTGCTGGGCAGATGGAGCACCACTGAACAACCCTTTGTTCAGCTTAAAATAGATAGAAGCATTGAGGCTATTGAAAATTTTGCGGTGATGGGCATCGATCGAACAATGGAACTAATAAATAATAAGGAAATTATATAATAAATTGAAAGTTTTGCGTTATATACTGAACTTAAAATATAATATAAGTATTTGCCTGTTTTTGGACCATAAATTACTGGTGGTACCCGGTTTTACTTACTTATTATTTTATTAAAATCTAATCTATGAAAATCTTTTGTGTTGGAAGAAATTATGTCGATCATGCCAAGGAATTGGGGAACGACGTGCCTGATGAGCCCGTCATTTTTATGAAGCCAAAAAGCGCGTTGCTTCAGCCTCATACCCCCTTTTATTATCCCGAATTCAGCAACGAACTGCATTATGAAGCAGAGCTGGTGCTGCGGATTTGTAAGAATGGGAAGTATATTACCGAAAGGCAGGCAAGTAAGTATTATAATGGTATTACTGTGGGCATTGATTTTACCGCAAGGGATATTCAGGCCGAACTGAAGTCAAAAGGGTTGCCCTGGGAAAAAGCAAAGGCGTGGGATAACTCAGCCGTCGTGGGAAGCTGGAAGGAAATAACCCCCGATATTCTTCGAAAACCGATCAAGTTTTCTTTAAAGAAAAACGATGAATTGGTACAGCAAGGCAATTCTGCCGACATGATGTTTGGTTTTGACGAGATCATCTCTCATATCTCAAATTATTTCTCTTTAAATATCGGCGACCTGATTTACACCGGCACTCCTGCCGGAGTGGGTGAATGTGTAGTGGGCGATATTTTGGAAGGCTTTTTTGAGGCAGAAAAGCTTTTTGAATTGGAAATAAAATAATTTCTGAACATACCAACAGTAGGGATGGCCGACATAAGCATCATCATGATGCGATAAATTTGATTTATTCCTTTCTGCCTTTTAATTTTTTGGTATTTACTTAGTTATCAACTAAATAATGTATGATTATTGTATATTTTTACAATGATCATGCATTTTTTTTGCACCCGCGATAACTTGCATTTAAAAGGTATTCTTTATAAGAATGATTGGTCGGATGAGCAATATGAAACTTGATGGAAAGGCTTTCCGGTGATTTATATAAAAGTTTTGAAAAATATTCATGCTAAACGCTGAAATACTGCTGAGGGCCTATAAGCATATGTTTACTGCCAAAACAATGGCAGATACTTTTGAGGCCAGCCGGCAGGTTTGTAAATATGTACATGCGGTAAGCCGTGGACACGAAGCCATACAAATAGCCACCGGTTTTAACTTGCTGCCTTGCGATTTTGTAAGTCCATATTATAGAGACGACAGCATGCTGCTTTCATTAGGGTTCTCGCCTTACCAGTTAATGCTGCAGTTATTGGCAAAGGGTCCCGATGAGTTTAGCGGCGGCAGGTCTTATTATTGTCATCCCAGCAGTAACCAGGACGACAAGCCCAAAATTATTCATCAAAGCAGTGCAACGGGTATGCAGGCAATACCTACCACAGGTATTGCGCAAGGCATTCAATTTTTGGAGAAAACCAATTCAGTAAAGCTGAAAAAATCATCAGACGGCCAGCTGCCGATAGTAGTTTGCTCGTTTGGAGATAATAGTTTGACCGAAGGAGAAGTAAGCGAAGCTTTTCAATTTGCAGTGCTCAAACAATTGCCCATTGTTTATTTAGTTCAGGATAACCAATGGGGTATAAGTGTAAGCGCAGACGAGGCCAGGGCAATGAACGCCTACGAATATGCAGCCGGATTTAAGGGACTGAAAAGAGTGCAATGCGATGGCAGTGATTTTAATGCATCGTTCGAAACAATGGAAATGGCGATTGGGTATGCAAGAAAGGAACGAAAACCTATTTTGGTACATGCCCGTGTACCACTACTTGCCCATCATACCAGTGGCGTACGCCGCGAGTTTTACAGGTCAAAGGAAGATTTATTGAAACACGGAATATATGATCCCCTGCCCAAATTAAAACAGCTTTTGATAAATGCGGGCTTTAACGATCAGCAAATAACTCAGTCGGAAAACGAATTGAAAAAAGAAGTGCTGAGTTCATTTAATGCTGCAGTTAATGCACCCGATCCCTCGCCCGCCACCGTATCGGATCATATTTTTCAGCTAACAACAGTATTGGAAGAAAGGGGCGAAAGAAAACCTGCTAATGGCGAAAAGGTTATACTGGTGGATGCTGCCCTGCATGCAATTGAAGAAATAATGCAGGAAAATCCTGAATGCATTTTTTACGGCCAGGATGTAGGAAGAAGGTTAGGCGGCGTTTTTAGAGAGGCCGCAACTCTTGCTGAAAAATTTGGGGATCATCGTGTATTTAATATGCCCATTCAGGAGGCCTACATTATTGGCTCAACTGTGGGGTTATCGGCTGTTGGCATACAACCTATTGTAGAGGTTCAGTTTGGCGATTATATTTTTCCCGGTTTTAATCAATTGGTGACTGAAGTTTCTAAATCGTGTTATTTAACCAATGGCAAGTTTCCGGTTAATATGGTATTGCGGGTGCCGGTGGGCGCCTATGGCGGTGGCGGCCCCTATCATAGTGCAAGCATTGAAAGCCTTTTGTTAAGAGTAAAGGGGATAAAAATTTGCTTTCCCTCTAATGCGGCCGATATGAAAGGCTTGATGAAAGCAGCTTTCCTTGATCCCAACCCAGTAATTATGCTGGAACATAAAGGACTTTACTGGAGCAAGGTGCCAGGCACCGAAGATGCTAAAACAATTGAGCCTGCCAGGGATTATGTTTTACCAATGGGCAGAGCAAATATGGTGTTGCAGGCAGATATTAGCAAACTTTTAAAAGGTGAAACTGTTTGTATTATAACGTATGGTATGGGCGTTTACTGGGCAAAATCTGCGGCGGCAAAATTTAAGGGACAGGTTGAAATAATTGATTTAAGAACGCTGTTTCCCCTGGATGAAGTAATGATATTTGAAACTGTATGTAGACATGGTAAATGTATGGTTGTAACCGAAGAACCACTAAATAACTCTTTCGCTGAGGCATTGGCTTTAAGAATAAATAATGAATGTTACCATTTTCTGGATGCAAAGATTGAAACTATAGGTGCATTAGATTTGCCGGCCGTGCCAATCAACCTGGCATTGGAAGCGGCCATGTTACCTGGCGTTGAAAAGATTGTACAAAGGCTGAGTAAACTAATAAATTATTGATCGGTTAAGCAGGTAGGTTCTTTTATTTTAAAAATGGGGTACATTTAAGATAAACGCAATTGACAACAGAAATTTTTCGTTAGTATACTTTATAGATTTTTTAAAAAGTATTATATATACCATGTAAATGTCAATAATGTAGTAATTTAAATTAGTATTCCTTTTATAGATAAATGAGTCGTTATTTTACTGCCATTATTATGAGAACTGCTAATATCATTTTACAATAAAATACATTCAATGCTTTCTTTTGTTCAAATACAGGTGCAGGTAATTGATGAACTCTCTAAAAAGTTGTCTCCCTGGCTCACTTATCACAATGTTGCGCATACGCTTGATGTTTTAAAGCAGGTGGTTACAATAGCTGGTAAGGAAGGGGTATCAAACAAAGAAGATTTATTGTTATTGAAAATAAGCGCTTTGTATCACGACATGGGTTTTATAAATGTTTATAGCGGGCATGAAGAAGAAAGCTGCCGTATTGCAAAACCAGAGTTAAAAGAGTTTGGTTTAAATGATAAGCAAATAGAAAAAGTGATGGGTATGATCAGGGCAACCAAAGTGCCTCAGCAGCCGCATAACCTTTTAGAACAGATTATTTGCGACTCCGATCTTGATTATTTAGGTAGAAACGACTTTTTTTCCATAGGAGAAGGTTTGTACAAGGAATTCACCCATCAAAATATAGTTTCGAGCTACCACGACTGGAATATGTTGCAAATTAGGTTCCTCGAAAATCATCATTATTTTACAAGGTCCTCCAAAGAAAGGCGGCAGAAACAAAAGCGAATGCACCTTGATGCTATAAAGGCTGAAGAAGGTATATCAGTTTGACTTTGCCATCGAAATACTTTTTTGATTGATAACTCTTATTCTTCTGCACAGCGTTTTTAATATTCCTTTCAGCACCTCTGCATTGTTCATCAATATTTCATAAAACGGTTCCTGCTCCAGTTTCAGTAGAATACATTCTTCAAGGGTAATGGCACTGGCCGACCGGCTTTCTGCATCTAAGACAGACAATTCTCCCACAATCTCATTTTCTCCCAAAACAGCCAATGTATGTCCGCCATCTTTAATGCTCACTTTTCCTTTAAAAATAAAGTACATGCAGTTGCCAATATCTCCTTTTAAAAAAATATTTGTTTTGGCGTTCAAATATACTTCCTCCAAGATCGCCGCAATTTCAACAAGATCGTTTTCAGGGGTATTCTGAAAAATTTCGGATGATCGTAATATTAATACCTTTTCTATCAATAACATGTTGGTTACTTTAACATTGACAAAACATAATTCCTGGTCTCATTAAACAGCACTTCACCCTTAACCGGGTGAGTATGAAGGAAATTTAAAGAAAAATCATTTTTCTTTAAATTAGGAAACATATAGCAGGCAACTGACCGGGTCCACTCATTAAAATTTGCCTTTTTGTCTTTAATAATATCTTCTAAAATGTTTTTGCCATTAAAGTTGTGTGTCTTGGGTAAAAGTACCTGGTGTTCTTTTATATCATTTAATAGTTCTACCAGGTTATTTATCTGAGTAAAATATTTGCCGGGTATCATCAATTCTAACACTTCAATCGCGTTATACTTCCGCTCTTTGTTGTCAAGGTTGATCAACTCTATCACCCTGTCAATTTTTTGCCGGTCGTATTGCAGGGCGAAGGCTTTTAAGAGCATCTGCAGGTCATATTTCAGTTCGCTGCCAATAGCATCCTGTAATAATTTAAAAATGGAAATCGTTTCAAGATCGTTATAGTAAATAATTTTAATTTTTGTTTGCTCTATTTTTTCATTGATCCAGTCTTCCAATATTTTATTATTGTTTATATCGCCTATGGCTTTTTTTAACCAAAGCGCTTCAATTATTTGGTCGGAATGAGTTGTAAACCGGTATAATAATTTGAATAAAAAGACGGTTGATTTTTCGCCTTTAATTTTTCCCGCAGTCTTAATTATGGTGGTTAATAGCGGTTCGGGTATCGTCTCCGCTTCCCAATACTCGGTCGAAAACACCTCATCCCCATAAAATAAAAGACTGCGTTGCAAGGCACCAAATGCTTGAAACCTGGTTGCAACTTCAATAATTTCATTAAACAGACCAAAATCCCTGATCTTGCCGGTAACTTCAATTGCTTTTTTATATACCGCAGGTTTCTTATCAAGTAAGAGCATTTTTAAAATATCTGTAAAAATCGGCCCCTGGCTTTCCGTAATAATTTCCAGTACCAGCATCTTATTTTGACTATTGCCTGACGCTAGTTTCCGGAGTTCTTTTAGTGCCCAGGCTTCTACTTCTTCATCGTGTCGGCGCAATAATCCAACAATTGCTGGCTTTATTTCCTGCTGCGGTAACGAATTAATATCAATAAGGGAGTCTTTTCCAATATTGGTTTCTAAAAAATAGTAAGCCTTTATAAGACCGGGGTTGATAAGTTCGGTTTTTTCTTCTATCAGCCTTTTTATTTGAGGTAAGGCACTGCTCATGTTATTTTCAATTATACGGGATAACACATATTCTTTTATTTCAATTTTTGGGTTATCTAAAAACTGTAAAAGCAACATATATATATTCTTATAGCCCGAACGTTCCAGCAGATTTAAGGAATGAATTACCTCTATTGCGTTGTTACTTTGGGTTTTTTCGAGCAGCAGATCAGTTACTTTTGTATCGTTTAAAAACAGCTCCGCACCGGTAAAATATCCCTTTTTAAGCGATTTAATTAAAGTAGCCAGGTATTGATTTTTGATCAGGAAAATTGAAACGATCCATAAAACAAGAAATACCAACAGGATCTCTGCCACCAAAGTAATAGGCATTTCAACGTTGCTCTTCATAAAAAGATAGAGAAAAACGCCCACACCTATTAGGGCAAATGGCATGGTATACCCTTTTGCAACCAGGTGCCCCCGTAACCGGTCGTGCGGGTGAAGTGGCTGAAAAAGAATAAAAAATACTGGTTCTTGCAATGTTGACCTTAACACTTCGGTAAGCAAGACCATGCCTCCGAATAATATTAAGTGTGAGTGAAAATCTGGTCCCAGAATTATTATAATGACATTAATGATAAGTAACAAAACGGGTGTAAACAGTAAACAATTGGTAAGGCCTATGCGGGCAATCATACGGCTGCTGAATAAAAGTTTGATACCAATTGCAAAAACGCGTCCCACTGCGAAAAATATGCCGATAAATGTGGCCATTTGTTCGCCTTTCTTGAATTTCTCTTTTATATCTGTCAAAAAAGTAAAGTCAATAAAAGCAAAGGCCACATAAGAAAGAAAGGATAACAAGGCAATATAAAGAATGAGCTTATTGTAAAAAAAACGCTTTATAATACTCATTGTCAGCGAAATCTTTTCGTCGTGAGCCGGGTGCTCGTGTGGTTCGTTGGTTTCGCCTACCAAAATAAAGCCCTGTTTTTGATACCGTTTCATTAATAAGAAGGCGAAGACAAATGAGCAGATCGAAATCCACAAAAGATTAATCAGGCTTACAACGTGTATTAGGGCGGATACTGAAAAATAACCTAACATTTTGGCGGGAATATCGCCGGCCCCCACAATTGAAAACAGTCGTTTGCTTTCCCGTACATTAAACATTATAGAGGCCATACCCCAAAATGCATAACCAACCAGCATATAAATAACCAGGTAAGATGCGGCAATGATCAATTTTAGCTTTGAAAAATCAAAAAAGGTGAGGAGCAGCCAGAATACCAGGATGACTGCAGCCGAGAATAAAATGACAAATTCCAGCAGCCCCGGCGAATTCATCTTTTCTTCGTAATAGGCATAGAATCGATTAAAACCGAATAATAATGCTGCTGATAACATATACACCACCGGCAAACTATCGGCCTTATAAGCCGACAGAAACATGGACAGGGTACTGGTAAAATAAAATGCGGTGGCTATACCGAGAAAAAATTGCACGGTAAAAAGCTTTCGAACCAGGGCCGACTCATGCGGTTTAATATTGAGCAATAATAGAATCCGCCTGTTCATTTTAAATAAAGTTTTTGATCATGTAATCGTAATATGCTTAATAGTTTCAAACTTACTTAACATTTGGTTTGAATAAATGCTTTAGATGTTTTGCAATCAATAATCATTTTTAAATCCTGTATAATAATAAATATTAGTTATGATTTATATATGAAGAAAACTATATTTAAAACTGTTTTCAAGCAATGCCGACTTTTGAAAACAATATGAAAATTGCGCTGCAATAACTGAATAACTTTATTATTTAAACAGGCTAACCCCTTATATTTGCAGCCCAAAAAGAAGGAGAATTGAAACAAACCCGTTTTTTTTGCCGAGGTAGCTCAGCTGGTTAGAGCACAGGATTCATAACCCTGAGGTCGGCAGTTCAAGTCTGCTCCTCGGTACATAGCCCAAGTGTTGATTTTCAACTGCTTGGGCTTTTTTATTTGTAGTAATCTTTTGGTAGATTAAACCAGGGCTGTAGAATTCTAATAAAGAAGCAGCAAGAAAATTTTGTGCAGGTGGATAATTTTGCAATTCCTCACAAAACAATTACTTTTTTGAGCAACATAAAAGATTTTCGTCGTCTTCAAGGTCAAAAATCTAAACTGCATCAAATACTTTTATTCTCGTTTATAGCAATCTGCTGAAATGCTTGCATATTTACAGACATATCCGGTTGTTTATCCATACTAGTTTTAATAAGCTTTCTTCTTACTCCGTTTAGTCATACAACTCACCATCGTCTCTGTAATGTGGCGCTGTTTTATTTCAAATTACCGGTATTTTTATCTTCTAAAATCATCTTTGCATGAATGTAGTGGCTGATTTATTTCAACCATTTAAACAATTAAATAACCCACTGTTACGAATCAATAATTGGATAATGTTCGTTTATTTCCCCGATTTCGATTGTATCAACCAAAATGAAAATGATGTTTGAGGAAACTAACACTTTGGTGAAAACGCCCGTTTTTTAATAGATTTCCGCCGTATAAATTTCCCGGTGCGGCAGATAATGTGGTAAGAGCTTCAAAGACCGCATTAAACGCCAATAAATGCGCATTCTGACATGGTAATTTTCCACCATTCACTCCCTGGCATTTTCCGTCCTTATCTTTAACTGCTTTCAATGGGTCTATCCCAATCCCTGCACGATGCAGAAACTCTCTGACCTTTGCGATGGTCAAAGGAGATGCTTTGGATCCTTCAGTATTTTTTATGTTAAATATTAACACTGGCGGGTGGATAAACATACTGCACCAACGGCCCTTCATTTTCATCCACTCTTTTGGATACGTTTTGTGTATCGCTATCTCTTAATGCTAATAGTCCATCACCGTAATGCCTTTGACCATCATCGGTATTTAACACAGGAACTGTATCAATAAAAAGATAGCTCCCTTTGTTAGTGAATAACACATTCTCAGCATGAAGGTCTCTGACTATATAAGAATCATTGAAAAGTTTTGGCTTGAAATTTTCCAGTTCAACATTAAAGCCCACTTTCTTTATTTCGTTGCGGAATTGGTCTGCTTCTTTAGAATAATCCAGAAATCTGCCTGTTACATAAGGTTGTTCTACGACAAATGCAAACTGCTTTTTACCAGTAAAATCTTCAGTTGTAGTAAATCCAACCAACTCATACGCAGTATCAGGAATAAATAATTGTGTAATGATACTCTGTTAGTAAGATATTCATGGGTTGTTTTAGAAAACTTACGATAGTTTACTACCTTTCTAACATAGCCCTGTTTGGAAGATTTGAATAGTTTAGCTTCGGCTCCTTCGCCTAAGATTTCCGATTCAGGAAATTCTTCCGCTTCAATCCAACTGCCGGTTTCTTTGGCGTATTCTTCTAAGAGTTTTTCTTGCTCTGTTCTCTTAACATCTGTTTGTTTCTTATAATTTGCTCTTTCATTTGCTGTGGCGATAAGGGATGCTTCAACATGTCGTCTACCTCCTTTTGTGCGGCCCGTCTCCTCTCCCAATGATAGGATGTTAATGTAAGCTTGCCCATTGATGACTGTGTCACAGGCTTCTTTAAGTTCTTTGTAGTTGATGTCTCCATTTGTATTTAATATTTGGCTTTGTAAAGTTAATAATTCAGATTGTGTTTCAACATTCTTTGTAGATGAGTTGTTTTGCCAGTCGCCAAACCAAGACTTAAATGACGGTGTATAGGCCTGCGACCAGTAACGTAACGCCTGCTCTTTGTCTTTTACAAATCTGTTGATAGTTGAAAAAAGAATAGAAGGCTTCCCGTTGGGAGCCTCCACTTGTGTAATTTCACCGTTTTTGTTACGGCGTACCTGAAATGAAGCCATAGAAAATTTTGTATTATAATTTAATTTATTTTTTTAAAACCTTGGTCTTTCTGTTTTATTGCAGCATCTTTCTTTGCAGCCTTTGATGCAGCTATATATTGTTCGTCTTAATAATATGAATGGACTTTTTAGGCGTTTTCGTCCAGACATTACTCAGAAAAGATTGTATAATTTGTTGGGATAATGAGAGTGAAAAAATTAAGCTAAATATCCAATCAAGTTGGTGAATCTTACAATATCTAAAATTCACCAGGTGGTGAAAAGAAGATTAATTTAAAGCCAATAGCAACTCCATCTTAAAGAACAATAAGCAAAAATCGTAATTTTAAGTATCCACCTCTACCTCTTTCCCTAACACATTTTATTGTTTACCGAAAATAGCCATTTATTTTTGATTGATTATCAGTGGCTAACTCAGAGCTTTGTAGAAAAAGACAGGATTTATAACCCTGAGGTCGGTAGTTCAAGTCTGCTCCTCAGCACAAAGCCCAAGTGTTGATTTTCAACTGCTTAGGCCTTTTCCCTCTGGTAGAAAATAACGATGAGTAACATTTTTGCTAACACTATTAAATTATTTGCCCGTATTTCCTTCGGATTCCAAAATGCCCTGGCAAACGTGCAAGTCTTAAATTTTTAAGCAACTTTTCACCTTCTTATTCAATATGATTTCGCATAAACCAACGCCCGTTTTGTACAGTCAATACAAGGAAACGTTGCAAAAAATAGCCGATGTAAAAACTGCCTATGCCGTTTTACAGTGGGACCAGGAAACTTATTTGCCGCCAAAAGGTGCCGAAGGCCGCGGCAGGCAAATGGCAACGTTAAGCGAGATTGCACATAATATGGGAACAGCCATTGATTTGGGTGACCTTTTAAATGAACTGAATAGCCGTGATGATTTGGCTGCTATAAACAAGAAAAATGTTTCGCTTTCGCTAGAAGAATACAACAAGATCAGGAGGTTTTCACCTGCGTTTGTAAGGCAAATGAGCGAAACGGTTTCAAAATCGTATCATGCGTGGATTGATGCCCGTAGAAAAAATGATTTTAATTATTTTGAACCTCAGCTTCAACAACTGGTCGAGCTGAAAAAACAAGAGGCAGACATTTTGGGTTACGAGCAACATCCATATAATGCATTGCTGAATGAATATGAAAAAGGTGCAAACGTACAAATGCTGGATAAAATATTTTCGGATATAAAATCACCTCTTCAGGAGCTTTTTATTGAATTGCAAAGGCTGCCCCAAGCCGATACTTCCTTTCTGCATCAGTTTTTTCCAAAAGACCAGCAATGGAAATGGGGCCAGGAAATTGCCCGCATACTGGGCTTCGACTTTTCCAGCGGAAGACAAGACATAGCTGAGCATCCCTTTTCAACCAGCTTTAATACCAGCGATGTGCGCATTACCACGCGTATTGATGAAAACGATTTTGCCAATATGACCTGGAGTACGATACACGAGGTGGGCCATGCATTATACGAGCAGGGATTGCCGCCAGAAGAGTATGGCTTGCCGGTGGGTGAATATGCCTCGTTAAGCGTTCATGAATCACAATCGCGGCTGTGGGAAAATTGTGTTTGCCGCGGTTTGCCGTTCTGGAAATATTATTTCCCCCTTTTGAAAACATATTTCCCCGATCAGTTTAAAAACATTGAAGTAGTGCAATTTGTGCAGGCGATCAATAAAATAGCGCCTTCGCTTATACGCACCGAATCCGACGAATTGACTTATCATTTTCATGTAATGATACGTTACGAGCTGGAAAAAAAATTGATTGGCGGCGAGCTGCCGGTAAAGGATATTCCGGCGTATTGGAACCAGGAATATAAAAGCCTGTTAGGCGTAAATGTGCCGGATGACAACAACGGCTGCCTGCAGGATGTACATTGGAGCCATGGCAGCTTTGGTTATTTTGCCACCTATAGTCTGGGAAGTTTTTATGCCGCCCAATTTTGGAAACAGGCCCAATTAGAAATACCACAAATGATGCAAAAAATTGAAAATGAAGGCGACACAGGAGTTTTATTAGGCTGGCTTCGTAAAAAAGTGCACCCTCACGGAAAATTTTATACCAGCGAAGAACTTTGCAAACAAATAACCGGAAGCGGTTTGGAAAGCAAAGTATTTGTTGATTATTTACGGCAAAAAATGGTGAGCTTAAACATTGGTGCATAACAGGTTAACTGTCGGATAAAGAAGCAGGCCTGTAAGTATTCAATTACAAAGAGCGAGGAAAAATTAAAAATATCTTAAATCTAAAATATAGCAGAATTTACCCATTAAATATTTATAAATCAATGGTTTATTTTGTTTCCGGCTGAGTTGATAACCGGAATCCTATGGCCGCCATAGAAAAAAAAAGGAAAGAGACAAAATAAAATGGAAAGAAAACGGTTTATATAGAGTGAGCTAGAATTTGAGCTTATTCCTATATCCATTTTTGATAACCATTCCAGTTTTTCTATGAAGACCATTAACAAGGTGTTACTGAATTGTATTCAGTTGGTAACGCTCATTATTATTTCTACGGCCGCATCGGCCCAATTGAAAGCAGATTTTGCTGCAAGTCCTCAGGTTGGCTGCCCGCCAATGATTGTAAATTTTGAGGATAAGTCCACTGGTAGCCCAACAGAGTGGAAATGGGATCTGGGTAATGGAACTATTTCGTATTTGCAAAGCCCGATCGCTACCTATTTTAATCCGGGAGTTTATACAATAAAGCTGATAGTAAAAAACCAAAATGGACAGGATTCCATAGCGCGTTCCAAGTTTATTATTGTAAACGAGTTACCTGTTACAAATTTTTCAGCATCAGATTCTACCGGATGTTTTCCGTTAAAAGTGTCTTTTAAAGATAGCAGTAAGGCTGGCTCGGGTACCATTGCAAGCTGGCAATGGGATTTTGGTGATGGCACCCTCTCTAACCTTCAAAACCCTGAGCATACCTATATTAATGCCGGGGATTTTACTGTAACATTAAGAGTAGTTAACAGCAATGGCTGTGTAAAAGTGTTTACAAGGCCCGCATATATAAAATTACGGAATGGCGTTAAATCAGACTTTACGTTCGATATTCTTTCATCCTGTAAATCGCCCAGTCCTGTAAATTTCATTAACCAGTCAATTGGCACTGGGGTAATTACCTACAAATGGGATCTGGGGAACGGAGTTACTTCCGCCTTGCAGGATCCATCGACCAGTTATGCTAATGCCGGCACTTATTCCATTAAACTAATTACTTTTAATAGCCTGGGTTGTACTGACACTATCATTAAAAAAGATGTGGTAAACATTCAGTTTGTAAAGGCTGCATTCACTGCGGCTTCAACTGCGTGTGTGGGTGTGCCGGTTACCTTAACCAATACATCTTCTCCGGCGCCAGAGAGCGTAGTGTGGGATTTTGGTGATGGAACAACATCATCTGCCATTTCTGCTATCAAAATTTATTCTACGCCCGGAATTTATAAGATAAAACTCATCAGTAATTTCAAATCCTGCTCCGATTCTGCAATAAGAACTATAACTATTGCAGGCGGGCCCACAGTTGATTTTGATGCGTCGAACCTGGTGGGATGTAAATTGCCCCACGCCGTAGATTTTACAAATAAAAGCATCAATGGCGTTTCCTATTTATGGAATTTTGGGGATGGCTCTGCCTCAACCTGGCAAACGCCTTCGCATACCTATACTGTTTATGGAAATTATTCTGTAAAACTGGTTGTTACCAATGCCAATGGTTGTAAAGACAGCCTGGTAAAAAATGCATTGGTCAAAGTTGTTCCGCCAAAAATTAATTCTATAAAAGGTTTGCCGCTCAGGGGATGTATTCCTTATATAGTAACCCCGGAAGCCAACATTACTACTAATCAGCCTATTGCAGGTTTTCAGTGGGATTTTGGCGATGGTGGCACCTCAACTGAAGAAAAGCCCAGCCATGAATATACGGTTGCAGGTGCTTATAATGTTAGACTAGTTGTTTTTACTGCCGAAGGTTGTTCTGATACGCTGCTGATAAAGGATGGGGTTCGGGTAGGAGTAAGGCCACAAACAGAATTTATGGCAGATCCGCTAGATGTTTGTGCTGCAACAAAAGTTACCTATACCGACCTGTCCACAGGCCCAATAATCGATGAATATTTCTGGACATTTGGCGATGGCGGTTCCTCCATTCTCCAAAATCCATTTCATCAGTACACCGATACAGGAAGATTTGATGTAACACTGGTTACTACCAATTTTGGCTGTTCCGATACCCTGATGAAAGTAAAATATATTCATGTAATGCCCCCGATTGCCCGCTTCGATACTGCCTTTTTGTGCAGCGCTCCATTAAAAAGAGATTTTATTGATAAGTCGATCGGAGCAACTTCATGGACGTGGGATTTTGCTGATGGCACTTCAGCAAATGTCCAGTTTCCCACACATACTTTTGCTAAACCCGGAAATTATAAAGTCAGTTTAAAAGTATCGAATGGCATCTGCGAACATAGTTATGCGAAATTCGTAAAAGTGGTGGATGAAGATCCGCGGCTGGCCAATGTAGACTCAATCAGTTGCCGAAATGCCCGCACTACGTTTACAGTAACCAATGTTACGGCTGCTAATATATTAAATTACACGTGGTACCCTACCGGCCTGGGGGCAACGCCATACGTATCTACATTATATGCACTTGCTCAATATTACACTACACCGGGTGTACAAAAGCCGTTTGTAATTGTGCAGGATGTGCTCGGTTGTAAAGACACCATTTTTACTAAAACACCTATTACGGTTTATGGACCGAAAGCCGGATTTTCGGTACCTGTTACTTCAAGTTGTTTTATGAACAACATACCATTTAACGATACCTCTAAAAGCGATGGTATAAATCCGATTAAGCAATACATCTGGAATTTTGGTGATGGAAAAGTGCAATCTTATTCTGACGCTCCTTTTTCGCATATTTATGATACCACCGGCATTTTTGGTGTGCGATTAACCGTTGTGGACAGTTATGGTTGCCGCGATAGTGTGTTTAAGCCTAACCTGTTAACCATTTCGAAACCAATAGCTGGCTATACTGTTTCCGATACACTGGTTTGTCCTAACGTGCCGGTCGTATTCAAAAGCTCATCTACCGGTACCAATATAACCTACAAGTGGAGTTTTGGTGATGGTACGTCGGAGACAATCGCCAGTCCGAACCATATTTACCCCAATGAAGGATCTTATAAAGTTAATCTGACCATTTTAGATAAGTATGGTTGCTCCAGCGCTCTTGACACCGTTATTCATATTGTGCAAACGAATGCTAAATTTTTAATGAGCGACTCTTTCTCAAGCTGCCCTCCGCTGCGAGTAGACTTTACTAATCAATCTAAAGGTTTTACGATTATGTCGTACGATTTTGGTGATGGTGGTATCTCTACTTTGAATGATCCATCGCACATATATACTTACCCGGGCACATACACCGTAAAACTGGGTGTCAGAAATAATGGCGGCTGTACGGATACATTGGTACGTAAGGTGGTGATCCAGGGCCCAACGGGTTCATTTAAATACAATCCCCTTGTTATATGTAATCCAGGTAAAATTGATTTTATAGCCACTACACAAAACGCAGTAAAATATATATGGGATTATAATGATGGAACTACAGTTTTTTCGCCTTTAACCGTTACCTCGCATATTTACGACCGTTCGGGCATCTTTGTTCCAAAGATTATATTAGAAGACAATTCGGGTTGTCGGGTGCCGGTAACAGGAAAAGATACTATCAGGGTAAAATATATTGCAACGAATATATTGTCGCCAAACCAGGTATTTTGTGATAGCGGATTGGTAGCCTTTAAAGACTCTACCGAGACAAATGATGCATACCAAAGCTTTACCTGGAAATTTGGAGACGGTCAATCTTCTACAAGTCGCACACCTACCCACAAATATTCCACCCCCGGTTTGTATACTGTTCAATTGATCGCCAGGACTGTAGCTGGTTGTACTGACTCTGCTACCGTCATCAATAATATAAAAGTGGTTAACAGCCCATCCATTAAAATATTGGGCGATACATCATCGTGTCTACCAGGCTTACTCACCTTTAATGGTGCCTTACAAAGGGCAGATACTTCTACCTTAAGCTGGAACTGGAAATTTGGAAATGGTAAAACGGGAAATGTGCAAAATCCATCGGCTCAATTATACGATAGTGTAGGTAAGTTTACTGTTAGTGCGTTGGTAACCAATTACGATGGATGTAAAGACAGTACGTTGCGTTATGTAAATATTCATCCGATACCTGTGGTGAACGCCGGCCTGGACACCACGATATGTAAAGCAAATTCAATTACACTGCAGGCAACAGGAGCTTTAACTTATACCTGGAATTTTGATCCCACTTTAAACTGCTTAAACTGCGATATGCCGGTAGCAAAACCAGATATTAATACCACCTATTGGGTAACAGGTAAAACTGCATTTGGTTGTATAAATTCCGATACAGTTACCATTAACGTTACCCAGCCATTTAAGATGACCACCAACCCGGGCGATACCCTGTGTGTAGGCGAATCATTTACGCTCGGTGCATCGGGAGCTGAAAAATATAACTGGACACCGTCTATTTGGCTGAGTAATGCTAATTCGGCAAATCCTGTGGCAAGGCCCGACTCAACCATCACTTACAGTGTTATTGGAAGTAACAATAATGATTGTTTTGCAGATACTGGTTATGTAACCCTTAAGGTGTATCCAATGCCAAGTCTGGAGATAATAGGAAATAGTGTTATATCAGTAAATGTGGGTAATTCGGTCCAGCTTCAAACCAAAAATTCGCCCGACATCACCAGGTGGAAATGGATACCAGCCACCTGGTTAAGCTGTAACGATTGCCCTAACCCCAAAGCGACACCTAAAGAATCGAGAGTTTATTCGGTTATTGGCTCTAACGAAGGTAGTTGTGTCGTAAGAGATGAGATAACTGTTAATCTGGTATGTAACAATTCCAACGTGTTCATTCCCAACACCTTCTCGCCCAATAACGATGGCAATAACGATCGGTTTTATGTAAGAGGTAACGGCGTATTCGGTATAAAATCTATGAAGATATTTAATCGCTGGGGCCAGATCGTTTTCGAGAATAACAGCTTTTCTCCCAATAATATCTCAGCCGGCTGGGATGGCAAACTAAAAGGTTTGGATCTTAATCCTGACGTTTATGTGTACATAATGGAGATAGTGTGCGAAAACAGTGCTGTTTTTCCGGTTAAAGGAAATGTGACGCTCTTGAGATAATTTCGGCTAACCGTCAATTTTAAAAGTCCGGGCTTTTGCTTTGCAAAGGCCCGGACTTTTTTTGTTTTATCATTTTTTGCGAACGAAGAAACTCATTTTTCAACTATACGGGCATTTGTTTTTTTGCCAGTTTCATTTGGTGTTGGTACTTTCGCTTCGATTCATGACCGTAGTTCTTTTTCCAATATCTCACCCATCTGTTAAAGTTCGATGCTGAAGACCTCCTGAAATATGATAGAGAGGCAATTATTTGACCTTTCTGAAATATTTTCTTCCGATTTAAGACCGGTATGAATTTTGCCTTTTTTTAAGACTTTGTTTAAAAAAATGTTTACTATGCCTGATTTTTTGATGGATAAACGCTAGCCGAATTTGAAAATTGAAAAAATCGTGAATCCCCGGGCCATATTTGTAATGGTGGTTGGTTTCTTTTGTACCACGCTGTCAAACGCCCAGTTGTTACCTGGCTTTACGGCTGATATTAAGGAAGGGTGTGTGCCTTTAGTGGTTAAGTTTAATGATTTGTCAACGGGCAATGTTACCGGCTGGCTTTGGGATCTGGGCAACGGCATTACATCAACTGAAAGAAATCCCACTACTTTTTATTTTGACGCAGGAAGGTATAGCATTAAATTGACCATATCTAATGGTGCAGAAACCCAGACAATTGTAAAGAAGGATTTTGTGGTTGTACACGGCTTACCCGAACTAAATTTTGAGGTTTCTAAATCTGCCGGCTGTTTTCCGCTTTCCGTACAATTTACCGACTTAACAAACCCCGTGTCGGGTACGGTGCAAAGCCTGCAATGGGATTTTGGGGATGGAACGTTTTCTAATGACGCAATCACCAGTCATACTTACAAAGTAGCTGGCAGTTTTACTGTTTTGTTGAAAGTGACAAATAGTGTTGGCTGTTCGCAATTGATTTCTAAACCAGGATACATTAATGTATTAGAGGGCGTAAAAGCTGATTTTAAATATGATGTACCCCTGGCCTGCAACCCGCCCGCTGTTGTTACTTTTAAAGATGCCTCAATTGGAAAAAACATAACAGCGTATCAATGGGATTTTGGTGATGGAAATTCTTCTGCGGTCCAAAATCCTTTGCATACTTATACTAGCCAGGGAGTTTACCCGGTATCGCTGGCAATTACCAATTCATCTGGCTGCAAAGACACCGTTATTAAAAGCAGCGCAGTTCGGGTTGGCGCGATTGCGGCCTCTTTTAATTCCCCGGACTCGGCCTGCCAAAAATCAAATATCACTTTCACAAATACCACTTTGCCCGTACCATCATCAGTATTGTGGAAGTTTGGTGACGGCACAACCTCAACGGCCATCAACCCTGTTAAAGCATATACTAATGAGGGCGTCTATAAGGTAACACTCACCACCAGTTATGGAGGTTGCAGCAAAGAAATTGTACGGCAAATAAAAATATTGAATTTGCCGTCGGCAGGGTTCACCAACGATAATGTTGTAAGTACCTGTAATCTTCCTATTTCACTAGGTTTCAATTCCATCGGAGCCGATATCCAAAGTTATTTATGGAATTTTGGCGATGGATCTTCTTCCAATACGGCCTCTCCATCCCACACATATAACTCGCCAGGCAGTTTCAGTGTTTCGCTTTCTGTTACCGGCAATAACGGATGCACAAACAAACTCACTAAAACCAATCTTATCTATTTTGGCCCTCCAAAGATTTCTAAAATTAACGGCCTTCCATATGCCGGTTGTGCGCCCCATACTGTTGATTTGTCCGCCGATATTTTAACGCCCGAACCCATAGCCAGTTATTTATGGAATTTTGGCGATTCTTCCATATCTACCCTGACAAATCCGTCGCACACCTATACATCGCCCGGCGTTTACACGGTAACATTGCAGGTAATTACCATAAATGGGTGTAAATCCAGCCTTACAATTCCAGGCGCGGTATCGTTGAGTGAAAAGCCAGTCGCTGGTTTTTCAGCCAGTCCGCAAAACGCATGTGCGTTCGAAAAAATAAAATTCCTGAACGAATCTGCCGGAAATGCAACCAAATGGATTTGGGATTTTGGAGATGGTGGAGGTTCGTCAGCCGATAATCCCGAATATTTTTATAAGGATACCGGGCTTTTTGCGGTCACTTTAATTGCATTTAATAATGCCTGTGCCGATACCTTAAAATTGTCCGATTTTATGTATATCCGGCCTCCGGTCGCAAAATTTTCTTCGCAACTTTCATGCGGTTTGCCCGCTGACCGGCAATTTCAGGATGTTTCTGTTGGCGCTACCGAATGGAGTTGGGATTTTGGTGATAATACCACTTCAAATGAAAAGAATCCACTGCATACCTTTCCCTCAACGGGCACCTTCATAGTGGAATTAAAAGTTTCGAACGGAGAGTGTTCGCATAAAATGACCGAAAAGGTGCAGGTGATCAACGAAAATCCAACACTTGAAGTCAATAGCATATCACAATGTAAAAACACAGTATCCCGATTTACGGTAAATAATATAGACACGGCGATGGTTAGCGGGTTTTATTGGGATTTTGGAGATGGAAATAATATGTTTGGCAGCAGTGCTGCGGTTAGTTATAATTATACCAAAGCTGGTTATTATTTACCTTTTGTCGTAATAACCGATAAAAACGGGTGCAGCGATACTGTATCCAGCGATTTAAAAGTGACAGTTTTGGGCCCCACAGCAAATTTTTCAGTTCAGCCAAATGCCTGCGTTCAAAGTTCGGTAGTGTTCAACGATCTTTCTTCTACATTAACCGGTTTTCCTATTGAAAGCAGAATTTGGAATTTTGGCGACGGGATTTCTTTCGACGATAATGGTATTACTACCAGTCATTCATATGAAAAGGAAGGCAGGTATGATATTAAATTAACCATCGTCGATACGCTGGGTTGCAGGGATACTATTGTAAAAAAAGAAGCTATCTGGATTACCAAACCGGTTGCTGCTTATACAATTCTCGATACGTTTAACTGCCAGTTCAACAATGTTTCTTTTAACAACCAGTCAACAGGCTACCAGCTTAAATATTTATGGAACCTTGGCGACGGCACAATTAACACAAATGAAAATGTTATTCATAAATACCTGCAACAGGCTGATTATACCATAAAACTATTGGTTGCCGATGCCTTTGGCTGCAAAGATTCGCTGGCAAAAACAAATGCTGTCAGGGTTGCCAATGTAAAGGCTATTATGAACGTAAGCGATACGGCAAGCGCGTGTCCGCCTTTTATTATCAACCTTAAGAATACTTCAAAAAATTACACGTCATTTTTATGGGATTTTGGCGATGGAAGCTTTTCAAATCTTGATAGCCCTTCCCACTACTATAATGTGCCGGGCACTTATAAAATAAAATTGATAACCGGTGGATATGGTCCCTGTTCCGATACGGCAATTCAGAATGTGCATTTAGGGGGACCAGCCGGAAAATTCAGATATACGCCCAATATTATTTGTTCTCCCGGAGAAGCCAGGTTTACTGCCACCACTTTAAACCGGGCTTCCTTTATATGGGATTTTGGGGATGGCACTATTCTGCAAACGGCCGATTCTATAGTCAGGCATCCCTATATAAATCCAGGAAAATATCGCCCGAAATTATTGCTGGCCGATTCGGCCGGATGCATAGTTCCGTTGATTGGAACCGACTCAATCCTGGTTTCGAAACCCTTCGCCTTTATAAAAAATATTCCAGTCCGTTATTGTGATTCGACCCGGCTGCAATTTTTCGACTCCAGCCATGTAATTTTCGATTCTATTTCAAAATATAACTGGAGTTTTGGAGACGGTATAAAAGACAGCATCAACCGGCATCCGGAGCACCTGTTTACCAAGCCAGGTCTTTACCCGGTAACTTTAAAAATTACAACCAAAAACGGTTGTATCGCTACAGACACGCTGGATAGCCAGGTAGCCGTAGTAAAAAGTCCGTTGATTTCCGTGGATGGCGATCCATCTGTTTGCCAGGATGTGCCGGTATTATTTAGAGGTATTGAATTGGTAAAGGATACTTCCGTGTTAGTTTGGCGATGGAAATTTGGAAATGGCGAAACAGGTGCTGGGCAAAATCCCGGAAAAAGCGCTTATAAAAAGTCGGGTGCTTATATGGTAAGCGCTACTGCTACAAACAGTTCGGGCTGTGCCCAAACCGCCACACGGCCATTAACTGTATTTGCAGACCCCGCAGTATTTGCAGGAAAGGATACAATTTTATGTTTAGGCCAGCAAATCTCTTTACGGCCGACGGGTGCGCAAACATACAAGTGGAATGCCGATCCATCGTTAAGTTGTATTAATTGTAACGTGCCGCTGGCCAAACCAGCCGACAACGCTATGTATATTGTTGAGGGAACATCGCAGCAGGGTTGTATTGATATAGACACGCTGGCGGTTAAGGTTATACATCCTTTTGCGATAACTACGTCGCCCGGCGATACATTATGTGTAGGTGAATCTGTTGGCCTATCAGCTAGCGGGTCGGATCTTTACGAATGGACTCCTGCTTCTGCTATCAGCAATTCCGCAATCAATAATCCCGTTGTAAAACCCGACACCACTACCACCTATAGAGTAATTACGTCAGACAGTCATCGGTGTTTTGCAGATACCGGTTTTGTAAAAATTGTAGTGTATCCAATCCCGAAATTTTCTATAACTCAAAAAGATGAAACCATTGGGGTGGGAAGTTCGGTAAAATTAAAGACTACATCGAGCGCCGACATTACCAACTATCGCTGGAAGCCCTATTTTGGGCTGGATTGCCACACCTGCGCCGAACCGGTTGCTTCCCCCAAAACAACCACAACTTATACTGCCCAGGCGTGGAACCAGGGAGGGTGCGTAGCGGAAGACCAGGTTTCGGTAACTGTATTATGCAACAATGCAAATATTTTTATACCCAATACCTTTTCGCCCAATGGCGATGGCATGAACGATGTGTTTTATGTGAGGGGCAAAGGCATTTCAGCCATAAAAAATATGACTATTTTTAACCGCTGGGGGGCAGTGGTGTTTCAAAAGCAAAACCCGAATATAAACGATGCGCTGGCTGGTTGGAACGGCACTTTTAATAACGCCCCCGCCGCACAGGATGTATTTGTGTACAAGGTGGATGTTGTATGCGAAAACAATGAAATCATCAGCTTAAAAGGCAATGTTACTTTAATACGATAAAACTTAGCACACTGGCCCCAAATAGGATAGACCAACTTCCAGCTCTTTTCCTCCTGAGTTAAAATAATAAATGTCGCCCGGGTCCCCAAAGTCCCACCAAGCCTGCAATGCAAAATACTTTTATAGCACCATAATTTGCAACCCTAATAATTTTCACCTTCATACAACCGCAGCCTGTTTTGTAAACTGGTCATTTCGGTTTGCATATATTCTACTTTATCCAGCAGGTGGGTAATGGCCTCTATCCCTTCCAGGTTTATTTCGAGCTCATAATGCAGGCGAATCATTTTTTCCAGCTTTTGTAACTCGTTTATAGTAAGAAATCGGGTTTCTTTTATAGTGGTTATCTCCAGCAACCCATATTGCTGTAAAGAACTTATAAAGGAGTACTCAATATTATAATTGGTGCAACATTCTTCGGCTGGTATCAGTTGTTCGTTTTCCATTGCAATAGCTTGAATTTACAATTAATATTACGGTCTCAATGCTTTCAGCTCCTCAAAAAGCGCAATTTCCTTTTCGGTTAAATGGGTGGGCAACTTTACCGACCAGGTTATAAACAGGTCGCCATATTCACCTTCCTTTTTATAAATGGGAAAACCTTTGCCTTTCAGCTTTATTTTATGACCATTCTGTGTTTCGGCATGTACTTTCACTTTTACCTTTCCTCCCATGGTATCAATGGTCACTTCTCCGCCTAAAATAGCATCGTATAAATTCAGGTCTTTGTTCATATATAGGTCGTTGCCCAGGCGTTTAAATTTATGGTCGTCTTTTATGATAAAAGTAATGTAGAGATCGCCGTTCGGTCCCCCGTTTACTCCCGGGCTGCCATAACCGTTTAGCTTTATTTTTTGGCCATTTTCCACACCGGCAGGTATTGTAATGCGAACGTTTTTACCGCTAATAGTTAACGTTTGCTGATGAGTTGAATAAGCGTTTTCCAGCGTTAAGTGCAGTTCCGCATTGTAATCCTGTCCCCTGAATTTGGTATGCGACCGCTTGCCGCCTCCACCACCGCCAAACATACTGGCAAAAAAATCCGAGAATTCATCTTCGCCATAACCACCGGAAAAAGTCTGTCCGCCCCCGCCAAAACCCTGGTGGCTGCGGGCCTGCTGCGCTTTTTCAAATTGTTCGCTATGTTGCCAGTCTTTTCCATATTTATCGTATTTCTTGCGTTTTTCGGCGTCGCTCAATACCTCGTTGGCCTCGTTGATCTGCTGAAATTTTTTGTGTGCTTCTTTATCGTTCGGGTTCAGGTCGGGATGCAGTTTCCTGGCCAGTTTTCGATAGGCTTTTTTTATGTCATCCTGCTTTGCATTTTTCTCTACGCCCAATATCTTGTAATAATCTATAAAATCCATGTAATTTTTTTTATTGCTAAGTTAGTTTACTTATAAATCAATACAATGTTGATGGAATGCCTGTGTTTTAAGTTACGCTCAATTGTGTTTCTATTCATGTGATTTAGATTTTTAAAATATTAATCTAAAGTCGATTCTCTAAAACAACCCATCTCACTGACGTGAAAAATCTATCAACGATAAAGTCTTGACCGCGCTGTTTTTTATCTTTAAGTTCGTTGATGTAGTTTTCTCTGTCTTTTCTTACAACACCATGATTGAGGCACGGGACCTCATCAATCATGTACTTTATTTTCTTCACCGAGTTGATGTCAACAATATCTGTATGCGGTATAAACCGGTGGGTTTGATCTTCGTATTCAAAGTATTGTTCAGGTGAATAATTGTCTAAGTCAGGCTTCAGAAAGTCAATAGAAGATTTGTTGCTCTTAATGCTGTTGACTTTGGCTTCAATCATAAATAGATTGTCCCAGTTCCAATAAAGAGCTTTTTTATTTTCAGGATCAAAATGATCCAGTTCACCCCGATGATCCACTCGGGTAAACTCGTTTTGATCAGGAATAATATATGCTCCCGTTATCCAGTTGTTTTCTGCATAAAGTTCAGCAGGACATATAAATGCCTCTGTATAAGCGCAAACGCCTTTTTGGCATTTGTACAAATTCATGATTATATCATCATAATGATGTCTGAAATTTTTATTTTCTTGTTTAACAACTAGCCAGGCCGCGTATTTTGCCGGCAACAAAGTTTGTTTTTTTTCAATTTTTTGCATAGTTAATTTTCCCATGCGGAAAGTACTTTTTAGAGTTGCTGGATATTACTAAGTATGGTTTTTCCCTCATCAGAGTCTGCTTTGTCCTGTTTCTCCAACTTCTTATATTTCACATTGTAAGTAGCTAATTCATCAAGCTTTTCTTTACGTAAAGGGCTGCCATCGTTTTCCATATCAAATATCCTTTGGAGTATATCGTCCCACCGCATATACTGGGGGTTATATTTGTAGTTATTTACGTGATTTTCACCTTCATAATACAACTCTCTATAAACATGCCCTTCCTTGTCGAATTTTAATTCTACAATTTCCCATGGTTCAAAGCTTGAGGCTATTATGGGCGAATGTGTAGAATAGAAGAACTGGCAATTTTCGGCAAGAGAGGAGTAGAAGTCAATGATAAACCGCTGCAGGTCCGGATACAAAGAGCGTTCAGGCTCATCAAACAAAATAACGGTGTGTTTTGGCTTTAACAGGTATAGGGGCATTACACTTAGGACAACTTGTTTGGTTCCGGTGCTCCATAAACCATTAGGGATTTCATTGCCAGAAAAATCTTCAATCTTAATGAAACCTAAATCTTCCTTGCTTTTAATATCAAGTTCAGTTTTAACCCGTAGTTTAAAGGGTGCTAATAGAGTGTTTAGGCAATTATCTGCAATATCTTCAATTGGATTAAATTCTTTTTTCTTCCATTCTTCTAACTTTTGGAGTGCTTTTTTTATTACTTCTAAATCATTTGACGATTGTTCGACTGTTTTTGAAATTTCTTGTCTTATGTGAAGTTCCCCTTCTTGATAAGCTTGAACTGTATCTAAAATTAAATTCCATACTGAAGCAACCTTTTCTTCACTAAAATCCATTATTGGCTTATCAATTTGCGTTTCATTGACGAATTCAAGATCGTAGTTTAAGTTCGCAGGGAAATATATAAGTTTTGTAGCAATATCTTTTATCCAGTGATCGATATAATAAGTCTTTGCATCATCTGAAGAGATTGGTAGTTTAAAATGTGATGGATTATTCCATATTCTTTGGGATGGCCTAACTGAATTGTTTTTGGCTTTTTTGTCATAAGAAAATTCTACCGAATATTCATTTTCAATCCCGAATTCTACAGAAACAAATACCCTGTCAATTATTGGGAGCATTCCACTTTTTTGGACAAGTTTCGTATTATAACGGTATAAGAACTTTGGTATCAATTCAAGCAAACTTGTCTTCCCCGTTCCACTCTGCCCTATTAAACAAACCTTGTCCAAAGCTAATCCCTGCTTCTCATGCCCTTTTGGATAAGTCAAATCAATAGTCAAATCTTTGAACTGGTGAAAGTCTTTGAGAAAAATCTTTGTAATCTTCATTTCGAATTTTTAGCCGGATAAATGTACATTAAATGTAAGGTTTGTTTCATGAAGTCAATTCTATTCATTGACCTAATTGCCCGCTGCATTGGATAGTAGAGATTTTAGGTAAAAATGAATGACCCCGCAAAAAAGACGGGGCAGGCCATAGCGATGTTGACGTGTTTTTAGTCAGCCGGTAACCAAAAATATTTTTCCGTTTGTGTTTTCAAAAAAGCCTGTTCACATCTAAACTCCTTAACTTCTACTTTCCACACCAAATGTGCTGCTACATTGTTATTTTTGCCGCCATGAAGAACATCAGGAACTTTTGCATTATTGCACACATTGACCACGGCAAAAGCACGCTGGCAGACCGACTACTCGAATATACACACACCATCAGCGATCGCGATATGCAGGCCCAGGTATTAGACGACATGGATCTGGAACGCGAGAAAGGGATCACCATTAAGAGCCACGCCATACAAATAGACTATCCTTACAAGGGCGAAACCTATACCTTAAACCTGATAGACACGCCCGGCCACGTAGATTTTAGCTACGAAGTAAGCCGTGCACTTGCAGCCTGCGAAGGCGCTTTGCTGCTGGTAGATGCCAGCCAGGGTATTCAGGCCCAAACCATAAGTAACCTCTACCTTGCCATCGATAATAACCTCGAGATCATTCCCGTTATCAACAAAATTGATATGGATGGCGCCATGATAGAGGAGACAAAAGATTCAATTATTGAACTGATAGGCTGCAAACCCGAAGACATATTACTTGCCAGCGGCAAAAGTGGAATAGGGATCGAAGAGATATTGACAGCCATCATTGATAGAATTCCGCACCCTAAGGGAAACCCCGATGCAAAATTGCAGGCATTGATATTCGACAGCGTTTACAATAGTTTCAGGGGAATTATTATTTACTATCGCATAGTAAATGGCAGCCTTAAAAAGAACGATAAAATACAATTTGCCAGCACCCGTCAGGATTATTTTGCCGATGAAGTTGGGGTGCTCAAATTGACCATGACTCCCAAAGACGAGGTAAAGACCGGCGACGTAGGCTATATTATAACCGGCATTAAAAACGCCAAAGAGGTTAAAGTGGGCGATACCATAACGCTGGCAAACAACCCGGCCGAAATGATTAAGGGTTTTGAGGAAGTGAAGCCGATGGTGTTCGCGGGAATCTTTCCTGTGAATACCGATGAGTTTGAGGAGCTGCGCGATTGCATGGACAAACTACAGTTAAACGATGCCTCACTGACCTTTGAACTGGAAACCAGCCAGGCTTTGGGTTTTGGCTTCCGTTGCGGATTTTTAGGAATGCTGCACATGGAGATCATTCAGGAGCGCCTGGAAAGAGAGTTTGACCAGACCGTTATCACCACGGTGCCAAACGTTAGCTTTATCGCTTACACTTCGAGGGGCGAAAAGATAATTGTAAACAATCCGTCCGAAATGCC
>JBBRCW010000018.1:0-37577 GCA_038204535.1 Chitinophagales bacterium
ATTTCCCGGCCTATTCGGGAAAAGTTATGTCTTCAAAAGTTTTGTAGTTATCGATATTGGTAGCAGGTGCAAAAAAGCAGATCACCTTCATTTCAATATCACCTGTATTTTTCAGCATGTGTATTTTTCCTTGTTCAAAAAGGATCGCTGAGCCGGCAGTAACTAAGCCTACTTCATTTTCTATCATCACCTTGCCATTGCCATTGATGATATAAATTAACTCTTCACTGTTTGGATGCGAGTGGGCCGGACGCACTGCCTCACCCGGTAAAACCCGGATAACGCAAACAGAAAGATTATTTGCTTGCAAAGAATCAGCATTTGCCAGCCAACGCATAAACCTTCCGGGGTGTTCTACTTCAGGCACATCATTTTCATGCAGGATCGTCATCTTAATTGTGATTTAATGTGGTAGATATCTTTTCGCTAATTTGTGTTGCGTTCAAACCATAGTGCGCCGCCAACTCTGTGTATGTACCTGAATGAATATAATGAAGACCCTGGCGTGACGTGGTGTTAACCGGAAAAAATTGAGCTGTATCAATCACACTTTCGTGCCCGAACAATATTTTACGGGTATTCGTCCACAGGTACCCATTGTTTTGCTCCACCATAAATACGGGTTTGCCAGAGCGGTATACTTCCAGTACCTTATTTTCATCAATCGAAGGCATATCAACCACATTTACGAAAATGCCTTTATCCGCCAAAAGCCTGGCGGCATCCAGTGCTTCGTATACACCCCTGCCAGTGGTAATAATGTGGGCCGCTGCATTGTCAACCTGGTAGGGTGTATATGCCTTTCCAAACTCAAAAGTAAAACCGGCGTCATAAATCACCTCCGCCGAAGCTCTTAATATCCGCAGATAAATCAATCCTTTATTTCCCTCTACAATCCATTTCAGCACCGCCAGCAATTGCCGTGGGCACGATACATTAATGATCTTCAGTTGTGCTACTTCATTAAAAATTAAGGCGTCATCATTGCCCATATGCGTAGCCCCGTTCGACTGCGTTTCCAGGTCGGCAGCGGTTGCCACCATCGTCAGGTCTAACCCATGGCCTTCTGAAAGCCATCCATTATCCGCAATCACTTCCAATCGCTCCTGCTGACCCACTGCAATTCTCCTGAGTACCTTCCAATCATAAAACGGACAAAATGTGCTAATCCAGGTATTGGCGCCCAAAATGGCAAATGCTTCTCCAATCAGCATCATATTTGCCTCTGCAACACCTACATTCAATGCGCGGTATTTATCAACAAAGCCTACCCCTGCCTGTAGTCCACTTGTTGAAGCCAAATCTGAGTCGATGGATACAATTCGCTCGTCCAGGGCAAAAACCTTCATGGCTGATTCTATTATCTTATGCGCTCCATAAGCTTTACCTGTTTCCAGTTGTGGAAAGGCGGAAGAGGAATAACTGATCCGTTTATTTCTAATGGGTGCCTGCCGGGTTTTCACAACCACCGCATTGTTCACCACACGAACGGCCTTGTCATCTTCCATTACAATATTATAACCCATGTTACCGGCATGTTCAACAAGCAGAGAAGTCACAGGCCGGTATTGATCGTCTGAAATCAGTTCATTATAAAACCTGCAAAACGCTGCTTCACGATTGACACGTTGCTGTTGTTGAAGTCCACCTTCCTGGTCAAGTATATCGTTTGTAATAGATGATTTATGGTTGTTCATGAAATCAGAAAAGCCACCATGTCCTTTGGTAGATTTACAAATAATGGCTGTTGGTCTGCCGTCTCGTTCACCATATTTAAATTGCCGCAGCGCGTTAATAACAGGGTGGTATTTGGTTGCATCCACCTCTATAACCCGCCATCCAAAGCTTTCAAAGCTGGCCCCCAGGCCGTGATACGGAAAATGCAATGTGTTTACAATATCCAGTTGTCCGCCATTGTTATCGATCATCACACATAGGTTCTCCAGCCGCTTGTAGCCTGCATACATTACCGTTTCCCAAATAGAGCCTTCCTGAATCTCACCATCTCCCGTTAATGCATAAACATCATGTCGTGGCGCTTTTTGACCCGCAATAGCAAAACCCTGCGCAACACCCATGCCTTGCCCCATTGGCCCTGTAGCCACATGCACGCCTGGTAACAGTGGACCGGGATGCCCGTTAAGGATGCTGGAGATGGAGCGTGAATTTTCAAGCACAGACGAATCAAAATAGCCCAGGTTTGAATAAACTGAGGCCAATGTAGCTACCGCATGTCCTTTACTCAAAACAAATATGTCCTGTCCGGCTGCAGTCGGTTCAGTAATGTTCAGTTCAATTATCCCTCCATAAAACAAACTTACCATTGGAGCTACAGCCGAAAATGCGCCACCAATATGAATGGCATTATCCACTGCATGGCGGCATTGATGAAGGTTCAAAAGCCGGATGTCGGAGTCTTTAATTTCCAACAAACCGGTAATCCCTTTATTGGTCAGCGCTTGTATATCTTCCAGATAAACGAACATAAAAATTTAATAAGTAATTGCTCTAAGTGGTAAATCAATGTGGTTAACTTCAGGATTTTTTTTGTGAGCCAACTGTAGAATGAGCATGTAACATCGTTGTGTCACTCCCGTGTACTGGCAGATTCGCTGTTCAGCTTTTTCCCTGATGTTCTTCATAAAAAACGCCGGTTTGTTATAAACAACCCCTTACTACAAAATAGACCAACCGCCATCCACAAAATAAGTAGCGCCTGTCACAAATGAAGCCTCTTCCGATGCCAGGAAATACATCACATTAGCTACCTCTTCAGAGGTTCCCATCCGGTTAAAAACACTTTTTCCATTCAGGAAGCGTTCTGTTTCTGCCGGGTCAGGAGAATCGTTAATGGAACCTCTTAACAATGGTGTATTAATGGCTCCCGGTGCTACACAATTCACCCGTATATTGTTTGGCGCCAGGTCGTAGGCCATACTGCGTGTAAGCGTATCAATAGCACCTTTGGACGAAGAATAAGCAGCACGCTCCCCTACTGTTCTATACCCAAGAATAGATCCGGTATTTACAATAGATCCTATACCCTGTTCAATGATCATGGGCGCAAAAGCACGCGTCATATAGTATATCCCTTTCAGGTTAATGTCGTACAAACGGTCCCAATCCTCCTCAGTACATTGCATAATACTTCCACGTACTTCCAGGCCGGCATTATTGATCAACACATCAGCTCTTCCAAACTTTTCACGGGTAACCTGTGCTGCAGCCTCCACCTGCTCTTTATTGGCTATATCACACAAACAAAAAACAGCGTCTTGCCCCAACGCTTTAACTTGTTCGGTTGCCTTGTTCCCGTTTTCTTCATTCACATCAATGATTACGATACTATACCCATTCTTTGCAAACTTCATAGCCGCAGCAAGGCCTAAACCCGAAGCGCCACCGCTAACAATCATTACTTTATTACTCATGTTTTTTCCTGTTTTTGAAATTTCAAATCAATTGTACAACCTAATTCCATTCATTAGGTTTTGTAGCCACTTTAATTGACCCCTCCCTTCTGTTTTCAAATACATCCAGCGCGGTTTTAAAATCTTTTAAGGCAAACCTATGCGTGAGTAAAGGCTTTAGGTCAATACGGTTGTTTACCAGCAAACCAATCGCTTCTCTCGCCGTATTTGGATTGGCCCGGTTGCCAATTATTTCAACTTCATCCAGTACAATTCTTTTTATCGGCAGTGTGGGGTCAGCGTGTGGAATGCCAATAACTGAAACTATTCCCCCTTTAGCTGCCGCTAAACAAGCCTGTGTAATAGATTCAGCCGTTCCTGCACATTCTAACACAGCAGGTACGCCTTTTCCATTGGTGAGTGCTTTCACTTTTTCCACTACATCTCCTTCCCGGTAATTAATAGGTACGGCTCCAAACTCTTCTGCCATTTTTAGGCGCTCTCCACTACCCACCGCCATAATCCGTCCTGCCCCCAGGGCTTTGGCACATAAGATGGCCATTAACCCCTGCGGACCTGTTCCAAGTATTAACAGGTCGTCGCCCGGCTGCATGCGTGAACGTTTTACCGTATACAACGCAATGCTCAGCGGATCCACGCAAGCTGCATATTCCAGCGACATTGAATCAGGAATTTTGAAAATGCTTTTGATGGAGGTACGCATATACTGTGCATAAGCACCCGGAGTATAATGTCCATATTGGCGGTGTCCCCTTTCTTCATGTCCATAATTGAGGCAGATATTGTACCGTCCCTTCATGCACATTTCGCAGTAGCCACAGCCACAATGTGAAATGCCACAAACCCTGTCACCCTTATTCCACCCCAGTTGCCTGGCCTTTTCCCCGGTTTGAACAACTGTTCCTGCCCACTCATGGCCGGGAACAAAATCAAATGCGGTTGGCCAAAATCCCGGAAAATCGCCGCTGATAATGTGAGGGTCTGTTCCGCATATATACGTTGTATCCACTTTACAAAGCACTTCATCCGAGTCGGGAATAGGAACAGCGATGGTATTGATGGAGAAATCCCGGACACCTTTTAATACAAGCGCGTCCATTTCCATTGGTAGATTCATATCCATTATTTCACTTGTTTTTCCGGAACAATAGCCACGCCTCTGAATGGAGAACCCGACCCTCCCTTTATCTTTAAAGGCAGCCCAACAAACCAAAACTCATGCGCAGGTATCAGGTTTACCTGGGCCAGATTTTCCATATTCATAATTTCTCTTTCTCTACAAACAATATGGGCGGGCTGTTCTTTTACTACTGCAACTTCCTGGTAACTGTCAATGCTCGGTGCATCCGCTCCAATACTAATAGCACCCAAATCATTTAAATATTCAATTGCACTGCGGTCAAGCCCAGGATACTCTTTGATGTATTCATACGGTTCATTCCACTTTTTATACCAACCGGTGTAGTAAAGAACAACAGATTGTGGCTTTATTACAACACCCGTCTCAGCAATCGCTTGTTCTATGTCTGCCTTTGTAATGTAACTACGCGGCGCTTTATGAGAAAAGTCGAACCAAACGGCAGGAGCCATAAACCACTGAATTGGCAACTCATTAATGGCCCGTGCATCCGGCTCATTCACTACATGATTAATGGCATCTACATGGGTATTTGAATGATCACACATCGTAAAGCCCACCACTTTGTAAGAATAAGGTGGTTTGGTCAGCCCCATTTTCTGGGTATCCTCATGCGATAGGTGATTCCAGATCAATGTTCGCTGATGTCCAATAAATGTGGGATCATCTTCACTAATTGTGTGACTAAGATCTGTAACAACACAGTCCAATCCTAAAAAATTCATCTTAGTCTGCAACTGAAAAGGCGGGCAAAATGCTTTATTCAAAATATAAGATTTAGAAACAATTAATGACGTTTAAAATAATAGAAAAATAAATGCCTAAAGAACAAAAAGTGATTGATTACCCAGGCTGCCATTATACAATTGCCATTCACTACTTAATCCTTTATTTGCACCTAAAACTTACGTGACCATTCTTTAGGCCATCTTTCAACAACTACTTTTGTTTGTGTAAAAAATTCAATTGCATGACGCCCCTGCCCATGCAGGTCTCCAAAAAAACTTTCTTTCCATCCACTAAACGGGAATTGCGCCATTGGAGCTGCAACCCCGATATTAATACCAATGTTACCGGCATTTGCCTGGTTTCTGAATTTCCTCGCATTTGCACCGCTGCTGGTGAACAAGCAAGCCATGTTACCATAATTACCATTGTTTATAAAATGAAGGGCTTCATCAACTGTTTTCAGTGGTATCAGGCTCATGACCGGGCCAAAAATTTCCGTCTTAATGATTTCTCCTGAAAGGGGTACACCGTCCAGTATAGTGGGTTTGATAAAGTTTCCCTTTTCGAATCCGTCAATCACAGCATTTCTTCCATCCAACAAAACGCTGGCACCTTCATGCACGCCTTTTTCTATAAGGTGCTCTACTCTTAAACGACTTTCACTGCTAATTACAGGTCCCATTTCTACCTTTTCATCCAGCCCAAATCCAGTAGTTCTGGCCTTGGCGGATTCATAAAGTGCCTCCTTAATTTTTCCATCGTCTCCAACCATTATTATATTGGAAGCCGCCAAACATCGTTGGCCTGCACAGCCAAAAACACTGTCAGTTATAATTTGAACTGACATCTCTATATCAGCATCAGGTAAAATAACCAATGGGTTTTTTGCCCCTCCCTGCGCCTGTATTCTTTTTCCATTTGCAGCGCCTCGTGAGTATATATATTTTGCTACCTGCGTTGAACCGACAAAACTGATTGCTTTTATTTTTGGATGGTCTAACAAGGCATCCACGGTTTCTTTGCCTCCATGCACCAGGTTAACAACCCCGCGTGGTAAGTCTAATTTTTCTATCAGCTTAAATACCTTCAGCATGGTTAAAGGCACCTTTTCCGACGGCTTCAAAATAAAGGTGTTGCCACACGCAATCGCATAAGGCAGAAACCAAAACGGGATCATTCCCGGAAAATTGAAAGGCGCAATACAGGCACAAACACCCAATGGCTGGCGTATCATGAATTCGTCAATACCAGTGGCAATGTTTTCAGAAAATTCACTTTGTATTAAAGTGGGCGTACCACAAGCAACTTCTACATTTTCTATGGCACGCTGTATCTCCCCTCTTGCCTCCGCCAATGTCTTTCCTGATTCAGAGGTAATAGTAGTGGCAATGTCTTCCAGGTTTTCTTCTAATAACTGCTTTAATTTATACAGCGGCTGAACCCTTTTCATGACTGGCACCTGGCTCCACATTTCAAAAGCTTTTGAAGCTGCTTCTACCGCATCAGCCACGTCTGTTCTGGTATTGTTTCCATAAGGTACTCTACCCAAAACTTCCTGCGAAGCAGGGTTTAATACATCAATCAATTTGTCTTCCTTACTTTCAACCCAAGTTCCGTTTATGTAGTTATTTAACTTTTCCATACTAATTAATTCTGCTTATATGTTGATCCAAACAAATCAACATTTACTATTTTCTTATTGACCAAATAATGATCCTAATGTAGAAAGATGAACGAGCTTGTCTAAAGCTTCTTGTAATGGTTATAAAATATGAATTAAAGAGAAAATGCCTTGAACAAAACCACTAAAGAAGAATACATTTATATGAGCCCGGGTATCCACCTAAAAGTTGTCCAGACAACCGGCATTTTCATTGAAATGAGGGCGAATTGTGATATGTTGAGAAAACGAGATTGTACTATACCATTCCACAGATGTCTTGTGGTATTCTTTATCAAACTAATAAACGATCTTCAATACAACCACGATCAATTTGGCACAAGACTAGTTGTTGTATTCTTTACGCTTTAAATTTGTATCCTAGTTTAATTAAATAATCCCGTGATAGTTTTGCCGCATCGTAATCTGATAACTTCGGCTTTATCTTTCTATCTGAGTCCAGTTCAAACATGATCATTCCTGCCATGTCTCCTCTTCGCTGCTCCAACATCTTCATTATTTTTTTGATATTCACTTTTCCTTCACCTAATGGAGCATAACCAAGGTATCCGTTATCACCGCCCTCAAAATCTTTCAGGTGAACGTGTTCAATTAATGGCATAAAGTCCTTCACTATCTTAACAGGATCGGCGCCGCCTTTTTGTAACTGACCAACATCAGGCCCAAATTTCATGTTGGTGGTATTCAGATTTTCCATAAAAAAATAAACTTCTTCTTCTGTTTCAATGGGTGTACCAGTATGTGGATGTAAGGCGCACACCAGCCCTTCATCTACCACTGCTTTGGCAACCTCATTCATCGAATCAAGCATATTTTGTTTATGATCTTTATAATTATAGCCCTCACGTTTTATGGACGAAGGGCAATATTCAACCACCTTCCCCCCGTTTTGTCTAAGCAGTTTGGCCCATCTTACCAACTTTTTTAAATCATCCTTTCTTTTAAGAGGATTAATTACATCGGTCGTGCAAAATGCAGAAATAATTGGCACACCGTGCTTTTGCACCACCTGACTAAATCCGCCACGGTTGTTCTCCCATTCCTCTATTACATGCCCAAAAGTCTCAAAGGCATGATACCCGAGTGTCGACATATCCCGGAGAGATGTTTCCAGGTTATCAGCACCGTAACCCCACAAGATAAAAGTAGCGCCCACCTTGTGTCTTTTCGAAGCTTTAGCTAAAGCATAAGAAGAAGTAGGGTCAACCAGCGATGCCAGGCTTCCCATTCCTACCAGCTTTAAGAAATTTCTCCTGCTAACCTCGTTCATGATCTTTATTTTAAATTTAAATGTACTGGTTTATTTTGCAAACGTTACAATGCTTACACCGGCAATTAGCAGTATTGCACCTAAAATCTTTACAAAAGATGCAGGCTCAACAGGTGATCCCAACAAACCAAAATGGGAAAGTACAAGCCCCGTAATTACCTGGCCGGCAATTAACAGAACAAACCCCCTGGCTGCACCTATTTGAGGCATCACCCATGCAATTCCAAAAACAAGCGCAGCACCCATTACACCTGCTGTTAATAACCAGGCTGGCACCTCCTTCAAACGGCTAAACACCTCACTATCCCACGAGGTGAGGCCAATAAGGATAGCCGTGATACCTCCAATGGTCCAAAAAATAGCATTGCCCATCTTTACATTTTTAACAATTACACCCACCTGTGCGTTCATAGCCAGGTGAACAGTTAATACTACGCCGATAAATAACATCAAAATAAATAGAGACATTTTCATTGTTTAAGATGGTTAAATTAGGTCTTAAAAGCAATCGTTTTTTGTCATTTAAATATAAAATATCCGTGCACCTGGTACATGAAATTTAATTATGCAACTACCTACTGGTATTTTGTTATTCACCTACCATTGAGGGTAAAAAACCAGGTGCTGTTTAGATCTTTCCTATTGATAAGGTGAATAAATGCAGAATGATACCAGATCTTAGACTTTTTTTTAGCAGTTTAAAGAAGAATGCCAGTCGAATAGTTAAGTGTACCTGAACTGGAAAGGAGCTTTGAAGAATGAACGCTGAGTGGTTCCGAAATTTAAATTATAAAAACCTGTCAGGAGCACGCAAATACAAAACATTTAGAAGCTGGTGAGCATTACCAAAAAGAAGCCTATTTACACTACCACAATGTACCCACCTAAAAAATTATGCTTAAAGTCTTCCAAGCAGTTTTATTAAAAGAAAGACCGCAGATGTCTCAGTCCTCTATACATAATTCTTCTTGCTGAGGAAACATGCGAGAAATTCAGTATTCCTGCGATTTGTTCATAGCTTAAACCTTCATAGTAGAAGTAATAAATAGCCTCCCGCTCTTTGGCATCCAGTGCCTTTAAACCTTTATTCAGTTTCTGTACCTGCTCAAGTTTAACCTCCTGGCTAATGTATGTAGACTCGAAAGACAATTCGACCGGAAATGGCAGAAAAGCAAAAGTCTCATTCGAACATAACTCAACATTATTCTTCTTTAAATAATCTATAACACGCCTCTTGAATGATTTTAATAAATAAAGTTTGATAGAGTTCGTTTCCCCAAATCCTGTCTTATTTTTCCGCAGGTAAATAAAAAAATCCTGCAGGCAATCTTTCACCAATTCTCTATCAGTTGTAAATTGACATCCAAAATTAAATAGTGTATTGCAGTAGTTTTTATAGATGGTAATAAAAGCAAGTTCATCGCCGCTCTTGAAAGTCTCCCATAATAAATGATCTGGTAATGTAGTTTGAGCAGAAGAGTTCGTTGTACCTGTACTTTTTGTTGGTGTGCATGCAGTGTAAGTTACTCTATCACTGGGATACAGTTTTTCTTCAAATGGCATAACAAGTGGTTTTATTTATTGAAAAGCGATCGTAATAAGTTCATCTGTCTAAAACAGGTGACAAACTAAAAAAAAGCCTATCTACCTGAGTGTATTTTTAGCTGGCGTAATTTGAAATTCTTGCATCTTAATCCTTCCATTCAATTTGAAATAAATACTACATCCTTTTACTTTTTTTATTTCTTATCCGGTGAATATTCCTGAAACTTTCTACAGTTTTTCGGGTTGTAATTCAGTTTACGAATCCACCAAAATGTAAAGACGATTAGGAGAAGGCAGAAAGGGATATTTGCGCAATCATGTCCGAAAGAATTTTTTACCCACCGCTTGGGTAAGCAAACTCAGTTCTTCTGCTATCTGCTCTGTCACTCTACAAATCTCAGGTTTATATTTTACAATAATTTCCAACCAATTCACAAGAACTGATACTATTGTACCATGATTCTACAAGTCTGTAAGGAAATAACGTACATTTATAACATTTCAAACAGCTTTTTTTGCGTTTGAACTTAGCTAATTACGTGGAATACTGTCATCCGATCTGGTTGTGAATTTTGAAGTGTCGACTACTCCCGGATTTTAAATGCCGGGTGTGAACCGAGATAACATTTTACAGCAATGTAGATTTTAACAACCGGAAGAACAAGGTAATTTCCGGGTTGTTTTTACAACAAATAGGGGCGAGGCCAAGGAGGATTTTAATTATGCAAAAAATTAACAATGGAGAAAAAACGTTAGGATAAATTTAAAATTGCAATATAATTTAAAGCGATAAAAAACAGAATTTCTTACAAGAAATATGTAACAAGAAATAGCAAGCGATTTTAACTAAACCATTTAAAGCATGAAGCCACATTTATTAAGAGTTTCTTTAGAGCCGGAATCGTCTTTCAATATTCGCCAAAACAAAGGTGCTGCTTTTTACAATCAATGGCATTTTCATCCGGAAATAGAATTAATATATATTCATAAAGGGCGGGGAACACGACTCATCGGAAATAATATCAACCGGTTTGAATCAAACGAACTGCTATTAATTGGGTCTAATCTTGCCCATATGTGGCGTTGTGATCCCGAATACCTCAAAAGCCCTGATTTGATCCCGGAAGTAACAGTTATCTATTTCAACCGTGAATTTTTAGGAGACAAATTTTTTAGTTTACCCGAGTTAAAAGGCATCAATGTGTTGTTGGAAAAGGCGAAGCAAGGAATATTAATTAATGGTAGTACAAGAAACGAGGTAAAAGATCTGATCAGCAAGCTGTCAGTTGCAAAAGGGGTGGAAAGAATAATTACGCTTATATTGATCCTTGAAAAGATAGGAATGACAAAAGAGAAGGAGTTCATTAACCTCATGTATCATCCGGTTAAGTTTGAGGAATTTGAAGCCAATAGATTGAATAATATATTTCAGCACACGCTGACCAACTTTCAAAAAGAAATTTCTCTTTCAGAGATAGCTTCCGTTGCCAATTTAGGTTCAAAATCTTTCTGCAGGTACTTTAAATTGAAAACAAAAAAGACCTATTATAATTTTCTGTTAGAAGTAAGGATAGCACATGCTTGTAACTTATTATCAGAGAAAGATATCAGCATACATGACGTTTGTTATGAAAGTGGTTTTAACAACCTTTCAAACTTCAACAGGTACTTCAAAAAGATTATGAATAAAACCCCGTTGGAGTATAAAAAGGAGCATCTTTTACTTACAGAATAACCAGGTTTAATAACGAGGTATATTTTGCAAAAAAACCTTTTTTTCTGATAAACGTATTCGGCGAATATGGAGATCGTGTACGACGGAAGAAGAAAATGTTTGAGTAACTGACGTGATGTTTAAACTTCTTTTTTTTCCTGTTCACCATCAAGCTCCTCCAGTGTCCACGGCTGGGTTCTTTTTTTATTTTCTTCCCTTATTGTTTTCACTTCTACAGGCGTAACCACTGGCGATAATGCCTTACGTTGAGGGAAGCCGGATGTAGCATCGATTGCAGCTGGTGCCATTCCAGGAATTTCTCCGGGTTGCCGCCCGGGCTTACCTCCATATTCATATCGTACATAACTAACTATAGCAGCTATCCAATGGTCGCTATTCGCCTCCATAGACGGCATAACACTGGCGTATTTCTTACCCTCAATTGGTCCGGTCAATCCTTTTAAAACAATCTTCACCAGGTCATCTTTCCTGATAAACTCTAATCTCGGCGACCCTTTTAACGGCGGAGCAGTCATATTCGCTCCTCCTATGGCCAACCCCATTGCATCTGCACCATGACAGCCGGAACACAAGGATGTGAAAATCGCTGATCCATCCAGGATCAGCTTTCGCTCCTGAGCTTCCATACTTCCCAATCTTTTTCCAAAAGTCCTCACCACTTCATTCTTAACTAATGCCGCTTTGGTAGCGGTAAGCATTTCATTGCCGGCATTTTTCTCAACAATCTCCTGAACAATTAGCTTAGCCTTCGCCGATTTGGAGTTGTATAAGGAAAGGAGCAGTTGAACACGCACGTTGTAATCAACATCTTCTTTTAAACCGCCGGCTGTCGCTATCATCTCTTCATTGCCTGCCTTAAAGTATGGTTCACTTATCCAAACCGCAGTTCTTCTAACCTGAGGATGTTTATCGCGGAATGAAGTAATCAGAAGCGCTTCATCCAAAGCATTCAATCCCTCCAATGTCCATAACGCATGTATTGCCGCAATATGATCCGTACCATTAGTAGCCAATTTTTTAAGAGCAGGAACCACCGATTGATCTCCGCGAAAAATGAGTTCTTTTTGCGCATTGTCCCTCCACCATCCATTGGGATGGCTTAAATGTGCTACCAAACTGCTGGTAGAATCCTGCAGCATAGCCGGCTTTGGACCAGGCTTGTATTCGTCATGTACAATACGGTAAATACGGCCTCGTCCTACATTTTTTTCAAGACCAATGCTATCTATTTTATCTCGCAAAAACGATCCTGGTTTGGTCCAGTTGCCTTGCTGTATGATGCCGCGGTGCATATCAACAATGTAAAGATTTCCATCTGGCCCGGTAGCACTATTGACCGGCCGGAAATTCATATCGGAGGAAGCTATAAATTCCTCCTGGCTATAGACATTTTGCAGCATTGTCTTTCCTTTCTCATTCACTATCCTGGCCCGCCTTACTGCCCTTGCAACGGGCTCACACACTATGTAATTGCCTGCCAGCTCCTGTGGAAGCCGGTCTCCGCGAAAAACAGATTGCCCACAGGGAGCTGTAAAATGATTGAGTGAAGCATTGGGACGTAACCGCAGCGGTCCGCCCTGCACATCGGGTGTGGCAATAATGGGCCATACTTTCGAAAATTCCGCATCATACTGATCCGCAAAATCCAATACGCCATATACAGGATTCAGCTGAAAACCCAGCGCAGGTATTTCGCCACCTGCCCTTGAATAAAACACCCTGCCATAATTGTCATGCGTTACTCCCCATTGCCCGGTTGAGCCGCTGGCCAAAGTATCCACCTTCATAGTACCGCCGGTATACTTAAAACGCACAGGGTCATAAGTGAGGTACATCCAGTTGTCCAGGTTCCAATCCAACCCGCTTCGCTGGTGTTCCATATTTGCATCATTCACTTTGTAATCTTTGTTTTGATACACTATTCTTTTTTGATCCGCTTTTCCATCTCCATCTGTGTCGCTGTAACTGTAAATATCAAGTGTGTTGGTTTCGTTAACCAGCAGTTCATTGTTAAACGTTTGTAACATTCGGGGTAGTAACAGACTATCTATAAAGATGGTGCTCTTATCCATTTTGCCGTCATCGTCCGTATCCTGCAACAACGATATTCTGCTCCGCGGCTCCTGCTCACCGGTTGCATCTGCATCCTGCATGTAAGTAAGCATTTCGGCCACATACATGCTACCATTTCCATCCCATACAATAGCAACTGGTTCTTTAATCATGGGTTCACTGGCAACCAGCTCTAAATGATAACCAGCAGGCAGGTAAATCATTTGCATGCTTTCTTCCGGCGACATGTACATGCCCGTTGGATTCGAATTGAATGCAGGCCTGTCAGACTCCTTGCTCTCATTGCGGTTAGTGCCTTCTTTGCAACTGCAAAACAAGAAAAAGACTGCTGTAAAGGCTGCTGTAAAAACGCTGTTGGTCATGGTACAAGGTTTCTTGGATGGATGAGTGATTTCCTTTGCGATGGAATATTAAATAAGAATAGCGGAAAATGCACAATTATTTTGGAAGTGCATACACCACATACCCACCTTGGGGGGGAGGTTCCGTTGGGTTACTCCGTCCGTCGCTTCGCCCAAAACTTACAGGTATTGTAGCTGATACCACGATATAATGGCGGCCATTTAGTTGGTACATAGAAGGTAAACCCTGTGTGCCGGTAGGTAGCTTCCCGGCCCACAATTCGTTTCCATTATCGGCATCAAAAGCATATATTTTACCATCGCGTGAGGTACAGAACAATAACCCGTTGGAAGTAACGATCATACCATGCCGTTGTGATCGAAGCACGCCTGTATTCTTTCCCCCCTCCTTCGCGGCCTCTTCATCCTGGCCTACGGCAATCTTCCATTTTATGGTTCCTTTATTCAGATCGTAGGCTATAATAGATGACCAGGGTGGACTTATCACATATGGACTGCCCAGCCCCCAACCCGGCGGTATAAAGTAACGGGTAGAGGGCACCTCCGCACCTTCAGGATACGGTAAACCATATTCATTAGGGCCTTGCCTCACATCAGAATCTCTCACAACTTCTCTTAATTTTTGTCCGCCCGGAGCACCGCCTTTTGCCACAACCGGGCCGGTGACCTCTATTGGTTTTTTATCCACCGGCCGCACGTTTCTTGCACTTTCCATGGCACTTGAATCATTTCTAAGATAGTTATAAAGACTTCGCACTTTATCTTCATCCAGGTGCGGAAAGGCAGGCATTTCGCCCTTACCGGCATGCATAAGTTGCCTAAACTTCGCAAAGTCATATCGCGACTGTACGTCAAGTAGCTGCGGACCTATTCCACCGGAATGGTCTGCTTTGTGACATGCCTGGCAACTGCTTAAATAAAGCCCCTGGCCGCTTTGGACCATATCGTTGATTGCGGCACCTGGTTTGGCCATCTCACGCTTCTCCACCTTGCCATAAAAAGACGGCCAATCAATACTCCTAACATATACCAACCCTTTTTCGGGGTTGGCTGCCGTACTGCCCCAACTGGCTCCACCAACGGCACCAGGTATTGAGACGGTTTCACGAGTCATTGAGACCGGCGTAAACAAACCGGTTTGGAGGGAATCAAATTTCCTTTTACATTCTTCCCGTTCTTTTAGCGTAAGAAAGTAGGGGTTGATATCTGCTACAGTCATCGTTTGGCGACCAAATGGGGGCACTACAGTAGGAAAAGGCTGTGTGGGTGACGCTTTCTCACCCGGCACATCACTGGCAGGAACCGGTCTCTCTTCAATAGGCCACAGGGGTTTACCTGAAACCCGGTCGAAAACATACAAAAAACCTGTCTTACCAGCTACAGCTACCGCATCTACCTTTTTTTCCTCGTGTTGTACCGTTATCAACTGTGGCGCTGCCGACAAATCATAATCCCAAAGATCGTGATGAACTACCTGGTAATGCCACAAACGTTTACCGGTTCTTGCATCAAGTGCCAGTATGCAATTCCCATATAAATTATTGCCGGGGCGGTCGCCGCCGTAATAATCATAGGTAGGTGAACCAAGGGGAAAATAGGCGATCCCTTTTATTACATCCACAGAAATTTCACCCCACGTATTTACCCCTCCAACATACTTGTACGCATCTTTTGGCCACGTATCATATCCATATTCTCCCGGCTGGGGAATGGTATGGAAAATCCATTCTAATTTACCTGTAATAACATTGTATGCCCGCAGATGGCCCGGACTGGAAATAAAACTTTCACCCGTTGAGGAGCCAAGCATCAGTAGGTTCTCAAATATTTTTCCTGGCGTTCCCGATTGCGCACGGGTGAGTGTTTTCGGATCACGACCAAGCCCTTCGCGAAGATCCACCAAACCATTGATGCCAAAACCGAGGATTGATTTTCCTGTTTGTGCATCAATGGCCTGCAGGTAATTGTTCATTTGAAAAAGTAACCTGCGGTCCGTTCTATCTTTATTTTCCCAATAATTGATACCGCGAGGTGCGATCCCCTGTAAATTGGCATGTATCCAGATTTCTTTTCCAGTTGCAGCATGCAAGGCAATAAGGGAATTGTCTTTTGCCAAAACATACATGATTGTATCAACAACTATGGGATTAAACTGGTACACATTATCATCACCAGAAGAATAAAACCAGGCAACCTGCAACTGGTTTACATTTTTCTTATTGATCTCTTTTTCCTTAACGAATTTTGACTGATCGGGCCCTCCTCCAAAATCCATCCATGTTTTATGTTGATCTCTTTCAAGTCCGACATTTTTTTGATCACCCTTTTGTTTATTAACCGGACTACATGCTGCAATTACCGTCAAAAACATTGCGATGCTAATAGCCTTTTGTATAACAGGTGATCCGAATTTCCATACTTTAATAAACGCCATTATCAATATGTTTGATGTATTGTTTCCACCCTGTTCTTCACCGGCAAGGATCCATCAGTTAAAAGCCACCTTTCTAAATAATTCAGTTTTCTACTAAACCATACATGCCGAAAAGACACTTGATAAACAACAGAAACTTTCTTAATTCAAAGCAGCACCAAGTAATTACATTTAAATACAAAAGGGAATAAATACCATTAAATAGTCTTTATTCCCTTTTATACTCCCTTGCGGATTTAATAGCCTGGGTTTTGTACGAGTAAGCCCTTACTTAAATTTAGCTCTGATTGTGGTATGGGAAATATTTCGTTCACCCCATCTTTAAAGCCGGCACCCTTTGCTGTAGTATATTTTGCAGCGTAAGCCCTCAGTACTTGTCCGGCACGCCCCTGGCGAACCAACTCAAAAAAGCGCTCAAACTCCTGGCCAAATTCTACACGCTGTTCCTGCCAGATCTTTGCCTTGAGTGCATCCTTACCGGTTTCAGTAACATCCGGTAAGACGTTAGTATTACCCTGGCGTGCACGGGCACGAACGTCGTTTAGTGCCTTTAAAGCAGCAGTCGTATTTCCATTCTCATTAGCTGCTTCAGCATACCACAACATTACTTTACCCAGGCGCATGTAAATATCATCCCGGCCCGGTTGCATGGCTCCATTCACAAACTCAAAGCGCGGCGTATAATATTTCTTGTTCAAAAAACCGGTGGTACTATTACCCACGTTAGCAACCTCACCGTCTGGCATCACGTCACCCTGCTTGTAAACTGTTTTCCACAAACGCGGATCACCAGGTTCAAAGGCATTAACAAAATCCTGCGTTGGGTTGTTAAAACTCCAGCCATTTCTCACCCTGCTTCCCATCACAACGTTAAGAAAATTATTGGCAGGTTGTGCACCCGCATCGTTCAGGAATTTAACCTGGAAAATGTGCTCCGCATTATTTTCTCCCTCAACACCGTTCACGGCGCCCCTGTCCCGCAAAAACATCTGATAATAGTCAGCACTTAAGGAATAAGTTCCTGAAGAAATAACTTTTCCAAACCACTCCTCTGCTTTAGGAAAGTCTTTCATATAGAGGTATGCTTTACCAAGGTAGGCTTGTGCAGCTCCCTTCGTCGCCCGTCCTTTGTCTGCGACCGGGTAAGTAGCTGGCAAAACGGCTTCAGCCTCCGTTAGATCCTTTACAATCTGGTTGTATACCTGCTGTTTGGGAGTCCGTCCCATATCATAGGCATCAAGATTAAAACTAAGTACTAAAGGAACATCCCCAAAGGTCCTGACAAGGTTGAAATAATACCAGGCACGTAAAAATTTAGCTTCTGCCAGGTAACGGTTTTTTAGCGTGGCATCCATTTCAATTTTGGCGACATTTTCAAGCACCGAATTGGCCCGGCGAATACCAACGTATTGACTTGACCAGGCGAAGCGGGTAGCATCATTATCTGCCGGTATATTGAACAGTGCAATTTGTTGGGCGTACAATTGATCCGAACCTGATTCCCCGCCTTTTTCAGTGTCATCAGAAGCTACATTGCCAAGCACCCAATGCATGTAACCTTGCGAAACATATGTACAGCACCAATTGTTTGCGGCGAGAGGATTGTAGGCCGCAGTTACGGCTCTCCGGGCATCATCAGCCGTTATATATGCACTAGCCGCATCAATTGTTGCCAACGGCTTTTTTTCCAGCGTTCGTTTACAACTGAATGCAATCAGGCAAAACAAAGCGAATGTTAAATACGTGAACCCTTTCATTTCTTATTATTTATTGATTTACAAAATTTTTTTTTGAGCTTGTGCTAAAGAATACCCCTTGCCTAACTCCTTATAAAAACACATTTTCTAACCACCTTTTTTATTCCATCGGTACGCTCGACATAGGCGGAGATTCTAGTTTTTTTGGTTACAAGCTTTGTCAACATCCTCAACATCGTTGTGCTAGTCCCGGCCGTCCGGGGTCACTCCTTTGTACAGCATATCTTTTGGCGCCTCAACAGTTTTAAAAAGGAACAGCAGACCTTGACTTATAACGACACTCCTTTTCATCAATCGCCTTTTTATAAGCCGATACTTAATCCAAGTGTGTAAATACGGGGAACAGGATAATTTGTCTCGTCAATACCCACATAAAGAGGGTTCGTTCTGTTTATTCCAATTTCAGGATCAAAACCTGGATACTTTGTAAATGTCAAGGCATTTTGTATAGAGATGTAAGCCCTTGCACTGCGAAGTTTCAACAACGAGCTTGGAATTCGATAACCTAATTGTATATTTCTCACCCTTAAAAACGACCCATCTTCAACATAGTAATCAGAGGATCTCATATTATTATTTGGATCGTTGGTAGTAAGGCGTGGTTGTTTATTGCCCGAGCCCGGACCTGTCCAACGGTTGTCAAATACATTCCTGGTATAGTTAAAGAAGTTGGCACCTTCTGTTCTGAATTTAAATGCCTGGAAAATGTCGTTTCCGTAAACGCCTTGTATGGTTACTCTCAGTTCAAGACCTAAGTAAGAGGCGCCGGCATTAAATCCATAGGTAAACTTGGGCCACGGATTCCCGATTATGGTTTGATCAGAGGCATTAATCACCCCATCACTATTCAAATCAACAAACCTGAAATCACCAGCGGAAGTACCTGAACTTTGACGCGCATGTTTGTTAACCTCATCCTGGCTTTGGAAAATGCCATCTGTTTTCCAACCATAATAAGAGGCGATAGGGCTGCCTATTCTAGTTACATTCACCAGCCCAATAAAACTAACTTGCTGAAAAATAGAAGATCCGGTATTGCTCAGCTGGGTAACTTCATTTTTATTAAAAGCTATGTTACCAGAAAAATCATATTCAAATCCTTTAGGCGTACTGTTTTCATAGCCCAGGGTCAGCTCAATGCCTTTATTCACTACATTTCCACCATTCACAAAAGGCGATTGAGTGATACCGGAGTACTGAAGTACCGGCACCTGTAACAACATATCGCTGGTTAGCTTGCGATATACATCCACTGATGCGGTCACTTTATTATTGAAGCCCCGAAAGTCGAACCCAAAGTTTGTTTCCTTTGTAGATTCCCATTTCAGGTCAGGATTTCCTATACCGTTTTGCGCCTGTCCTCTTACCACTGTATTACCGAATGCGTAGTTAATATTGGGAGTAACCAAATAAGCAAAGGCATAGTTGGGTAATGCGTTCTGGTTACCAAGGGCACCCCATCCTCCTCTTAGCATCAGGTTATTGATCCATTTCGCATTCTTTAAAAATTCCTCCTGCGACAGCTTCCAACCGACAGAAAAAGAAGGATAATTACCAAACTTATTATTTTGCCCAAACCTGGAAGATCCATCTCTACGAAAGTTGACCGTGGTAAAATACTTGCCGCCATAGTTATAATTCAAACGGCCCAAATAGGATAAAATCCCCCATTCGCCTGCGTTTCCACCTACTCTGTTTCCCCCGGTTGACAAATCGAGAAAACGTAGGTTACGGTTATCTGTTGCGGCATTTGGAAGACCGTCGGCAAAGGCATTCACGGTTTGAGTAAACGACTCCTGGTTTGTAAAGCCCGCCAGGAGGTCAAAATTGTGTTCTCCAGTTACTTTTGTGTAGGTTAACGTGTTGGCCCAACTGTTCTCCCTGAAACGCGTGGTGTTCTCAGCTAAGTTAGCCACAAGGTTTTGGGAACGGGGAGAAATTACATAATATGGATTGAATACCTTGTTTTCGGAATACCCCAGATTGAAATTGAATTGCGACCGGAATACCAACCCACTGAACAAAGTGATATCGGCATACACATTTCCATTAAGCACAGGTCTCCGGGTATCATCATTTGTATAATTGATAGCTGCTAAAGGATTTGCAGAGTTTAAAGACGTGGGGGAAAAGCCCCAGCCACCATCAGGCATTCTTACAGGAACTTCAGGGTTCGCAGTGAGCGTGGTTCCCAATATTGAGCCAAAAGTAAATTCTGTAATTTGCTTATAATTAGCCACACTTGCCGACAGGTTTTGTCCCACTTTAATGGCCGGCGTAATATTATGGGAAGAATTGATGCGCAAGTTCAACCTATCAAATTCGGAACCTTTAATAATTCCTTCCTGCTTTGTATAACCGAGTGAAAAATAAAACTTGCTAAACTCACTTCCTCCGCTTGCTGCAACTGAAACATCCGTCATAGGTGCTACCCTGAAAACCTCTTTTTGCCAATCGGTACCCTCACCAAGTGCATCAGGGTTGGGATAAGCAATTGGCGCTCCTGCATTTTTCAATCCCTCATTATATAGTATCGCATATTCCCGCGCATTGGTTACTGGAAAGTATCTTTGCACTTGTTGCAAACCTTGCGAAAAGTTTACGTCTAACTGCGATTTACCAGACTTTCCCTGCTTGGTGGTTATCAATATCACTCCATTTGCTCCCTGTGCACCATAAATGGCGGCAGCACTTGCACTTTTCAACACTTGTATGCTTTCAATTTGATCCGGAGATAAATCGAGCGGATTAGCGTTAGGATTTCCATCAACAACATAAAGGGGATCGGAATTATTAACCGTGCCGGTACCCCGTACACGAACTAACAAGCCCGCACCGGGAGCCCCGGAGTTTTGCGACACCTGTAAGCCTGCTACTTTACCTTGCAGTGCTTGCCCAACCTGCAATACCGGTTCGTCTTCAAACTGTTTAGAGTTTACGGTACCTATAGATCCGGTTACATCACTTCGCTTTTGTGTACCATAACCAACAACCACAACCTGGTCTAACGCTGCGTTAGCTGTTTTAAGTACAACATTCACACTACTTCGATTTGAAATGTTGATCACCTGGTTATCAAAACCGACTGATGTTATCGTCAAAGTATTTCTTCCGGCAGGAACATTAAGGGAAAACTTTCCATCGGAATCAGTTTGCGTGGCCACCTGGGTTCCTGTTACCAAAACAGTAGCACCGGAAGCGGGCTCGTTGCTTCCGGATACGATTGTTCCTGTAATTCGTTTTTGAGCGAAAGAAAATGTGTAGGAAAATAGTAAAAATAACACTAATCCCCATCTTTTGAAGTTAAGATTGACTTGCATGATAATCGTTGATTTAAGAATTTGGTTGCGTGAACTTGAGTAAATAAGAGATCATAATATTTGATCCAAAACAGCCTATTCCAAATATAACGGTAAGACAAAGCGGCCCTAACCAGTTTTTCTTTTAACACCCGGCTTATCTTCCGACAAGATTTTTCCAAGTAAGTGCTCTAATTCATCCGGCAGCAGTTCTTCCTTTTTAAAAGAAAATCTTTCTAATAAAGCATGTACCCTGGCGATATCGCTGGTCAGTGTAGGGTTTGCAATAATCCAATCTTCCAAATAGTTTTTTTCGGCTTCGCTAAGATTAATTTCCTGCCCCATAACTCGTTGTTAGCAATTAAAATCGACAATATAAATTGATCCTTACTTTTTCAAGTTTGTACGCTTTCTAGTAAATAAGGGCAGCAGAATAGATATGATACCAGATATTCCTAAATTTTTTTTTCCGCCCTGCACAATCGGGTAAGCTACAAACGCAATCTAAGCGTCAGTGACCCCCATTTTATTACCCGTGAAAACTTACATATTGAAGTTTGGTTTTTTTGTATTGGGGAAATACCGGGTGGCTGTAGCTAAATAATTTACAGCGGGCGTGCAATTATTTACAAACCTATCACCTGGCACTCAGCCGGGGCAGTGTCACGGTGATTTTACAAACAAAGCCGTTAGACCAGCCATAGAATTAGCTATGCTGTAACATCAGACTTCCTGATCCCTCAACGTAAAATCAATGATTCGTAACTTAAAAATGCAATTCTTTATTAAAAAGCACCTGCGTGCGACCCCGCCCGTTCGGTTGGGGCAGGCGGCAACAAAAGTCTTTATGAAGCACAATACCCGGTACAAAAAATAAAAGAGCAGGCGCTTTAAACTATGAGAGATCAGGAGCTCTTAAACACTTAAATGAGTTCATGTATTTTGAAATAAAATTGATCTGGCAGCAATCCATTCAGCGTTTCCTTTTAATAAATTCTTCATGTATTACCCCGCTTTAAGGAACGGGGTTAACTGTTTCTAACCTCACTACGGCTTTAGCCAAGCTAAAAAGGAGTGGGGCTAGAGCCTAAAACTGTGCGCCTTTTTAATCCCCGCCCTAAAAGGAAATGGCAATACAAAAACTCACCTATTTATTTACTTAGAACTCCTGACCGCTCAACATAAAAAGATGACTAATTCGCAACTTGAAAATGCCGCTCTTTTTTCAAAAAAGAGAACACGTCCGATAACAGGATTCCGTTTTACGCATGTGCGTCAACCTAAGAAAGACATAATCATGGTGAAACCCTTATGAGGGAATGGTTTGAAGAAAAAAATTAACTGCAAAAAATTTAAAAAATTGGGAATAAGAAAATCAAGTGGAAAAAGTTGCCTTAAGAATATGCGGTACAAGGGAGTCTATATGTAAAAGGGTTTCGGCGCAGCGGCAGTCTAAATATTAGCTGCAATGAAGAACTTTGCTTAAAAATAAACAAATATGAAACAGCAAACTTCAGCCACAACCGAAACCTCTGGCAAAGGTAGAGATATGATAGATTTCGCTGGTAAAACGATTTTTATCGGTATTGATGTTCATAAAAAAGATTGGCAGGTTGGCCAGTTTTACAATGGATTGGTTTTGGGTAATCATCGCATCACCGGAAGCAGTGGAGAGTTGATTAGCTTTTTGAAGAAACGCTACGCTGGCGCTACTTTAAAATGTGTGTACGAGAGTGACACAACGATGTTGCCATGTAGATCTTAGCTGAATATTTTCCTTTCTTAGCAGAGTGGCAGAAAAGCATCTGGTAAACGCAGGCAATCACAACTTGCATAGTGTTGCTCATCGCTGATCATTTCAATTGGCAACAGCAGCGAAACTGCTGATTTTGTTAGAGACAATTTACTTTGGTGGTGGCATGAACATGGTATCCACCAATACCCCGATGCTAAAAATATTTTGATCTTATGCGATGCAGGTGGTGCAAATTCTTACCGGCATTATATATTCAAACATAAACTGATGGAATTCGCACGGGAAACAGGATTGTCGGTTATAGTATGTCATTATCCGCCTTATTGTTCCAAGTGGAATCCAATAGAACACCGCTTGTTTAGCCATGTGCATAAAGCTATGTGTGGTGTTGTTTTTTGTGATTATGAAACCGTCAAAAAACTTGTTGAACAGACTTCAACAAAGACAGGGCTTACGGTAGTGGTTGGATTGAACCTGAAAGAATATCTAAAGGGTGTCAAAACAGATAAACTGAAGATTGATGAAAACAGAATCGCATACCACCCAACTATTCCTGAATTAAACTATAGAATTTTTCCATAACCCGCGGAAGTTATTTTGACAGCTTTACTAAGTCAATTTATCATCGTGCATTCTTATTGCAGAAGATAAATTACATTCATTTAAATTACGTGAGGAGTGCCCGCCTGATCGTACGGCTGGGAAAATGCCAGAACTTTGGGAAAATTATGAATATGGTAGCACCAGGTTTTATATGAAAACAAGATGGATGGATGGATTTGTACCGGTGTACTATGAAGAGTTAAACTAATCAAACGTAACAGAGATATGCCGGGGGGTCCTGCTGTCCGGAAAGCCAGGAGGAGGTGAACTCGATAGGACTAAGCCAAAATTTTCCAACACAGGATAGAAGGACCCTAAACAGTTAGGTTTAAATTGTGCCTTCATTTATTCAAGACAATCAGCATGACAGTTACAATTTTAGGACAAGGATTTGAAGCAACTTCTGAAAATTCAGTTGGAAATCAATTAATGAAGTTTTTGGCAGTAAAGAACTTTCATAGTTTTTACGGGATTACAGCTTTCACAAGTTTAGCAGGTATCAATGGAATTCAAAAGCATCTTGAAAATGCAAAACATTTAAAAAGCATAACAATAATAACTGGGGTTGACCAAAAAGGCACCTCACAAGAAGCTTTACAAGCATTAATGCAACTGAAAATAAATTCATATGTATTTTTTGTACCACTACCTTCTCCAATTTTTCATCCCAAAATTTACTTATTTGAAGGAAACGATAATTCGGAAATAATCATAGGTTCCTCGAATCTTACTGCCAACGGACTTTTTGCAAACATTGAAGCCTCTATCCTGATTAGTATTAACAATCGAAATGCTACTGATAGAAAGATTGTTGAAGGACTAAAGCAATATTTTAGTGGGCTTTTCAACCATACCGACCCAAATTTAAAACCACTTACAACTGAGTTGATTGAAGATTTAGTAAAATCCAAAATTGTACCCACAGAGGCTGAAAGAAAAGCACTTCAAGACAAAGCTGAAAAAACCGATAAAGAAGAAACACAGAACATACTTTCCAAAATATTTCCTAAAAGAGCAGCAGCGCAGATACCTAAGGATTTCAGAGCAAATAAGAAATCTGAACCCAAATCGACCTCGAAAGTTACAACTACGATTGAAGCGACAGCACTCCTATGGGAAAGTGGACCACTTACGGAAAGAGATTTGAATATTCCGAAGGGTTCAAATACGAATCCAACGGGTTCAATGCTCTTCAAAAAGGGAAAAACCGAAGATATTGACCAAAGACATTACTTCCGTGATGAAATTTTTGCGTCCTTAAACTGGGTTTTTGATACAAGAGTTGGTTCTACCCATTTAGAAAAAGCTGCAGCTTTATTTAGAATAATAGTGAGAAGAAAAGATTATGGCACATTCGCACTGACACTAACACACAACCCAAGAATAGATACTCGCTCATATGAACAGAAAAATTCAATGACTTCAATCAGTTGGGGTGATGCAAAATTAATCATTGCCAGAGAGGAATTGATTGGAAAAAGTGCTAAATTATATGGAAGTGCTGCTAAAGGCGAATACATTTTAGATATAGATTGAACTTCCTGACATCTTTCACATTTGTTAATAACTCTTCCTAAAAAAAGATTTGGTAATTGAAAGCCACTTTATAACTTTGGACTGAAGTAGTCCAAAATGAAATTTGAAAAAACCTTTGGTGATACCGTTAAAAAACTCCGGGATGAAAAGCAACTTCCTTTACGTGAGGTTGCAGAAGCGTTAGAAATAGATACTTCGATGCTCGGAAAAATTGAAAAAAACAACCGTAAGCCAACTAAACAGCTAATTGAAAAGTTTGCCAAATATTTTAAGGTGAACGGTAAAGATTTGATAGTTGCTTTTTTAAGTGACACAATAGCTTACCAAGTATTGGACGAAGAAGATTTATCAGCCGAAATTTTTAAAGTTGCGGAGGAGAAAGTAAAGTATTTGAAAACCAAAAAATCTTTTGACAAGTGAACCTAATTACAGAAGCATCAGCAGAAAAATTAAGAGGTGGGTTTTATACGCCTGAACCAATTGCAGAATTTGTTTTGCGTTGGGGTATTAATGGCAGTCAAGACTTTGATATACTTGAACCAAGTTGCGGAGATGGAGTATTTTTAAAACAACTTGAAAAGCACAAGTTAAAATACAAATCAATTACGGCTGTTGAACTTGATGAAGAAGAAGCTGTAAAAGCAGAAAAAATAAATTTGAATAATTCGCAAATTATTATTGCTGATTTTCATACTTACTGCAACAATACTTTACAACGTTTTGATTTAATTGTAGGTAATCCACCATATATACGCTACCAATTTTTTGATAGACAACAACAAGTGGAAGCTGAAGATATTTTTATAAAAGCAGGGCTGACTTATTCAAAGCTTACAAATGCCTGGGTTTCATTTGTTGTTGGTTCTTCTTTACTATTAAAAGAAAAAGGTGGAAGAATTGGTTTTGTTTTACCAGCAGAAGTTTTGCAAGTTTCGTATGCCCTGCAATTGCGAAAATTCCTTGCTCAATTTTATAATAAAATCAATATCATTTCATTTGAAAAACTAGTATTCCCAGACATCCAACAGGAAGTTGTTTTATTGCTTTGTGAAAAGAATGAAACAAAAAGCCATAACATTGAACACATTGAATTAAGGGATGCAAGCGAATTACAAAAATTAGATGTAGCAATTTTAAAAAGCCCCAAAAAGAAAATTGATTTTAAGTCTAATAAATGGACTTTCTATTTTTTAGAGCAGGAAGAAATTGATTTTTTAGAGAACATTGCCGAAAAACGCAAAATTCTTACACTAGGGAAATTTGCAAAGGTTGAAGTAGGCATAACAACTGGTTCAAATGATTTTTTCACTGTTCCATTAACCACCGTTGAAGAGTACGATTTGCAAGAGTATGCAAGACCAATGGTTGGCCGAAGTGTTCAGGTAAACAGTGTGATATTTACAGAGAAGGATTGGGAGAAAAACAAATTTTCAAAAGCAAAAGCACATCTATTAGTATTTCCTGAAAGTAAAAATTTGAATAACATCAATGGTGCAGCAAAATATATTGCACAAGGCGAAAGATTGGGAATTCATAAAGGTTACAAAACAGGAATGCGTGATGATTGGTTTGTAGTGCCTTCAATTAAAATTTCCGACGCTTTATTTATCAGGCGTAATAATCTTTATCCAAGACTAATAATAAATGAAGCAGAGGCGTACACCACAGACACAATGCACCGTGTTTTTGTAAAGCCTGGCACAGACATCAATGCATTGACAGCAAGTTATTACAACTCACTTTCACTTGCTTTTACAGAGGTTTCAGGACGAAGCCACGGAGGCGGAGTTTTAGAACTAATGCCAAACGAAGCTGAACGAGTTTTGCTTCCCTATCATAAAGACAATGCATCATTATTGCCTCAAATTGACAAGCTAATTCGTAACAAAACAAATATTGAAGAAGTTTTAAAAATCACTAACCAAATAATTCTAAATGAACACTTCGGTTTGACACAGAAGGAAATTAAATTGGCTCATAGCATTTGGAAAAAACTATCTTCAAGACGATTAAATAGAGGCAAGTAATTCCGCGAATTGACACCTTGCGACAGACCACGAAGAACGATATGCACTATTATGGCCGAGGTGCCGATAAAGGTCATTAAACAATATAATATCAGGCCGGTTTTGTCTATTCTAACAAAAAAAGCAGGAAACTTTCGCTTCCTGCTTTTTTATTGTATTCTTATTCCCGCCTCCTGGTTAAAGGCCCAGGCTTAATTATTCTTCTTCGTCAAAGTTCATCGCCTCGCGGGCAGTAGCCAGCAATTCGTATTCTTCTTTGCTACCAACGATCATGTTTTCGAACTCTCTTAAACCGGTACCTGCTGGTATTGCATGACCGGTAATAACGTTCTCTTTCAGTCCCAGCATATCATCGGTCTTACCCATGATAGCGGCAGAACTTAACACCTTGGTAGTTTCCTGGAACGAAGCAGCGGATATCCAGCTTTGCACACCCAGCGACGCTTTGGTAATACCAAGCAACAACGGAGAGGAAGTAGCTGAAGATGCATCGCGGAACTCAGCAAGCTTACGATCGCTGCGGCGAAGAATGGAATTTTCTTCCCTGACTTCACGCAGGCTAACAATTTGCCCGGCCTTCAGTTTGGTGCTTTCGCCACCATCCACTACTACCTTCTTATCGAAAATGTAATCGTTCTCTTCGTTGAATTCAATACGGTCAACAGTATCGCCTTCCAAAAAGCGGGTATCACCCGGGTCCTGAATTTCAACCTTCTTCATCATTTGGCGAACGATTACTTCAATGTGCTTATCGTTGATGCGCACTCCCTGCAAACGGTACACCTCCTGAATTTCGTTTACCACGTATTCCTGCACAGCAAACGGACCTTTTATATCCAATATATCAGCCGGCGCAATCGATCCATCAGACAATGGAACACCCGCTTTTATAAAGTCACCATCCTGCGCCAAAATCTGGCGTGTCAATGGAACAAGGTATTTCTTTATTACACCATCCCTGGCTTCTACAATGATCTCGCGGTTGCCACGCTTAATGTTACCAAAGCTAACCACACCATCAATCTCACTTACTACAGCAGGATTGCTTGGGTTACGTGCTTCAAACAATTCAGTAACACGAGGCAGACCTCCGGTGATATCTCTCAGTTTACCTAACACACGCGGTATTTTAACCAGCACACGTCCGGGCTTCACCTCATCGCCTTCTTTCAAAACGATGTGGCTGCCAACCGGCAGGTTATACATCTTGGTATCCTTTACACCTTCAACAATCAGCCCTGGTATTTTAGTCTTATCTTTTGTTTCAATAACCACTTTCTCACGATGGCCTGTTTGCTCATCCGCTTCTTCACGAAAAGTAACACCATCAATAATGTTCTCAAATTTGATAGCACCCGCTATTTCCGCAACAATGACGTTGTTGAACGGATCCCACGAACAGATGACATCGCCTTTAGTAGCTTTCTGGCCATCTTTTACCTGCAGGGTTGAGCCATAGGGCACGTTATTGGTAATCAACAAACGGTCGTTCTTCACATCCATGATCCTCACCTCACCCGTACGGCCTATAACAACCTTCACTTTATCGCCTTCGTTATTAATAGAATCAACTGTTCTTAAACCATCAAACTGAATGGTACCATCAAACTTGGCATTCAACGTACTTTCAACTGAAGAAGATCCCGCCACACCACCCACGTGGAAGGTACGCAGGGTCAATTGAGTACCCGGCTCACCAATTGACTGGGCAGCTATGATACCTACCGCATCGCCGCGCTGAGCTGTGTAACCGGTCGCCAGGTTTTTACCATAGCATCGCACACATACACCGCGCTTGGCTTCGCAGGTCAATACCGAACGAATTTCAACGGTTTCAATACCAGCCTCATCAATAGCGAAGGCAATTTCATCCGTAATCTGCTGGCCTGCTTCAACTATCAGCTCGTCCGTTACCGGGTTCAGCACATCGTGTAAGCTGGTACGTCCCAGAATTCTATCGAATAGTGGTTCAACCACATCCTCATTATCTTTTAAAGCACTGGTTGCTGTTCCGCGTAAAGTACCGCAATCTTCCAGGGTAATTACAACGTCCTGCGCAACATCCACCAAACGACGGGTAAGGTAACCGGCATCCGCAGTTTTAAGGGCGGTATCGGCCAGACCCTTACGGGCACCGTGGGTAGATATAAAGTAATCTAATACGTTCAGGCCGCCTTTAAAGTTAGATAGGATCGGATTTTCGATGATCTCGTTTCCGCTGCTTCCGCTCTTACGGGGCTTGGCCATCAATCCCCTGATACCGGCCAGCTGTTTTACCTGCTGCTTACTACCACGGGCGCCGCTGTCAAGCATCATGTACACAGAGTTAAAGCCCTGCTTATCGCTCGCCATTTCGCGTATCAGTGTTTCTGTAATGCGGGTATCCACACGGCTCCAAATATCAATGATACCATTGTATCGTTCGTTATTGGTAATCAGACCCATGTTGTAATTGTCCCAAACCTCATCCACTTCAACCTTAGCCTGTTTCAGCAACTGCTCTTTAATATCCGGAATGATCAGGTCGTTAATGTTAAACGACAATCCGCCTTTAAAGGCCATACGGAAACCAAGGGTCTTAATATCATCCAGGAATTTGGCAGTTTTAGGAACGTCGGTAATTTTAATGATGTCACCAATAATTTCCCGAAGGTTTTTCTTGGTAAGCAAAGCATTAATATAACCCACTTCTTTAGGCACCAACTGGTTAAACAACACACGTCCAACGGTGGTCTCAATCAATTTCTGAAATAACTCACCCTTTTCGCGAACCAGGGTTCTTACCCTGATATGCGCATGCAGATCAACCATCTTTTCGTTGTAGGCGATCAACACCTCATCCATTGAATAGAAAGCCTTTCCTTCGCCCTTTACTTTAATTTCATCGGTGCTCTTTCTTCCTTTAGTGATGTAGTACAGACCCAATACCATGTCCTGACTTGGAAGGGTGATCGGCGTACCGTTCTGCGGGTTAAGAATGTTGTGCGATGACAGCATCAGCAATTGTGCTTCCAGGATGGCAGCATGGCTTAATGGTACGTGTACCGCCATCTGATCACCATCAAAGTCGGCGTTGAACGATGTGGTTACCAAAGGATGCAGCTGGATGGCTTTTCCTTCAATAAGCTTTGGCTGGAAGGCCTGGATAGATAAACGGTGCAATGTTGGGGCACGGTTTAGCATGATCGGATGACCTTTCAATATATTTTCAAGGATATCCCAAATAACCGCCTCTTTTTTATCAACTAATTTCTTAGCCGATTTAACGGTCTTAACGATACCTCTTTCAATTAGTTTGCGAATAATAAATGGTTTGAAAAGCTCGGCAGCCATATCTTTTGGCAAACCGCATTCATGCATTTTCATTTCGGGTCCTACCACAATAACCGAACGACCAGAATAGTCAACACGCTTACCCAACAGGTTTTGACGGAAACGTCCCTGCTTACCTTTCAATACATCTGATAATGATTTCAACGCACGGCCACCTTCTGCTTTTACGGCATTAGATTTACGGCTGTTGTCAAACAAGCTATCAATGGCTTCCTGCAGCATCCGCTTCTCATTACGCAAGATTACCTCAGGCGCTTTGATCTCTAACAAACGCTTTAAACGGTTGTTACGAATAATCACCCTGCGGTATAAGTCGTTCAGATCAGATGAGGCGAAACGGCCACCATCCAAAGGAACTAACGGACGTAGCTCAGGCGGAATAACAGGAATATATTGCATAACCATCCACTCCGGGCGGTTGGTAATACGTGTATTTGCATCGCGGAAACTTTCTACCACGCTCAAACGCTTTAAGGCATCGGCCTTACGCTGTTGCGAGGTTTCGTTTGCGGCTGCATTTCTTAAATCAAATGATAACTGATCCAGGTCAATTCTTTGCAATAAATCATGCACCGCTTCGGCGCCCATTTTTGCAATGAACTTATTAGGATCTTCATCGGGCAGATACTGGTTGTCTTTTGGTAAAGCATCCAATATATCCAGGTATTCTTCTTCAGTTAACAGGTCTCCAAAACCCTGGCCTTTATCGGCACGAATACCAGATTGGATAACTACGAAACGTTCATAATACACAATTGTCTCTAATTTCTTAGAGCTCATACCCAGCAGGTATCCAATTTTGTTTGGCAACGATTTAAAGTACCAGATATGCACCACGGGAACTACCAATTTTATGTGGCCCATTCTTTCGCGACGTACTTTCTTTTCAGTAACTTCTACACCGCAGCGGTCGCACACAATACCCTTATAACGGATACGTTTGTACTTTCCACAGGCGCATTCATAATCTTTTACCGGGCCAAAAATCCTTTCGCAAAACAAACCATCACGCTCGGGCTTGTAGGTACGATAGTTAATGGTCTCAGGCTTTAAAACCTCTCCGAAGCTTTTTTCCAAAATGCTGTCGGGAGATGCCAGTCCAATCGTGATCTTTGAAAACGTTGGTCTTGGTCGGTTATCTCTTTTATTCATTGCCATATACCGTAATTACGATTTTTACTTTTTTTGTTACCAGTACAAATTGTTTTCAACATTGTCCCCGCCATGGCGGGGCTCTTGTACTGAATACTTTCGATGAACTATTTCAAAAACTTAAAAGCCAAAATTGAACCCACAAATTGCAAAACACTTACTCCTACAATCCATATTATAGTTTCAATTTTTGCTCGATGAATTCTATCGATAAGATCCTGTTTTGCATTCGATAGATCCTGTTTCACTAAGAATATATCGTCTTTTGTGGCTAAAATATCCTTCTTTGTTTCTATCTTATTTTCCACTATTTGCTCAATCTCCTGAACGACAATTTTTGCATCTTCGGTACTCTGAAAATGCTTTTGTAAAATCTCGTATATTTTAAAAGATTGAGATGTAGTCATTTTTAAGTTTCACTCAATTTACGAAACGAATCTGTATCACTATAGTTGTGATACAGATTAACTCCTTATTCAAACTTAAGGTCAAGACCCAAACCTCTTAGTTCATGTACCAATACATTGAACGATTCAGGAATACCTGCTCTTGGAATATTCTCACCTTTTACAATTGCCTCGTAGGTTTTAGCGCGGCCAATAATGTCATCCGACTTCAGGGTTAATAACTCCTGCAGTATGTTAGATGCACCATAAGCCTCCAATGCCCACACCTCCATCTCACCAAAACGCTGACCACCAAACTGAGCTTTACCACCCAAAGGCTGTTGTGTAATTAAACTGTAGGGTCCTATAGAACGGGCGTGCATCTTATCGTCCACCATGTGGTGAAGCTTGATAATATAGATGATACCCACCGTGGTTTTTTGTTCAAAACGCTCGCCGGTCTCTCCGTCGTACAAGTATGTATGACCAAACAAAGGCAATCCTGCATCGGCTACTTTTTCCGCAATTTCCTCAACGGTTGCACCGTCAAAAATGGGGGTAGCAAAACGTACACCTAATTTTTCACCAGCCCATCCAAGTACAGTTTCATAGATCTGTCCCAGGTTCATACGGCTTGGTACACCCAGCGGGTTCAGCACAATATCAACCGGTGTTCCATCTTCAAGAAAAGGCATGTCTTCGGCACGAACAATCTTAGCCACAATACCTTTGTTTCCGTGACGGCCAGCCATCTTATCGCCCACTTTCAGCTTACGCTTAACGGCCATATAAACTTTGGCAAGCTTCAATACACCGGCTGGTAATTCATCACCAATCGAAATATTGAATTTCTCTCTTTTATATCTTCCCAGCTCTTCGTTGTACTTGATATTATAGTTGTGCAGCAAGGTATTGATCTGGTCATCCACCTTTGCATCGCCTGTCCATCCCAAAGGATTTACATTCTGAAAATCGATCTGGCTAAGGTTCTTCTGGTTAAATTTAGCGCCCTTGCCTATCAGCACTTCATTAAAGTTGTTGCTTACACCCGCAGAAGGTTTTTCCTTTACAAGGGTTTGTAATTTTTCTAACAATACCTCCAGCAAATCAGCTTCGTTCTTTTCGTGTACCTTTTCAATCTTCTCAAGCACAGCCTTCTCTCTAACCTTGGTGTTCTTATCTTTCTTAGCTCTTTGAAACAGCTTCTTATCAATTACAACACCCTCGGTTCCGCTCGATGCCTTTAAAGAGGCATCTTTCGCATCACCGGCTTTATCGCCAAAGATGGCACGCAACAACTTCTCTTCAGGAGTTGGATCGCTTTCGCCTTTTGGAGTGATCTTACCAATAATGATATCGCCTTCTTTGATCTGTGCGCCGATACGAATAATTCCGTGTTCGTCCAGGTCTTTGGTAGCTTCTTCGCTTACGTTGGGGATGTCTGGCGTTAATTCCTCTTCACCCAGTTTGGTATCACGAACTTCCAGTTCAAACTCCTCAATGTGAACAGAGGTAAACCAGTCTTCGCGAACTACTTTCTCATTAATTACAATGGCATCCTCAAAGTTGTATCCTTTCCATGGCATGAAAGCCACTTTCAGGTTGCGACCCAAAGCCAGCTCACCATCGCGGGTAGCATATCCTTCGGTTAAAAAATCACCTTCTTTAACTATCTGTGCTTTTTTAACAGATGGGCGAAGGTTGATACAGGTAGCCTGGTTGGTCTTAATAAACTTGGTCAGCTTATAGATCACCAAATCTTCTTCAAACGAAACCAGTTTTTGCTGCTCATTTCTTTTATAACGAACGTGTATTTCTTTTGCATCAACAAATTCCACCACACCATCGCCTTCCGCATGTATCTGAATACGTGCATCACGGGCGGCCTTACCTTCTAAACCGGTACCAACAATAGGCACTTCGGGACGGATCAATGGCACAGCCTGGCGTTGCATGTTAGATCCCATCAGCGCACGGTTGGCATCATCATGCTCCAGAAAGGGGATCAGGGAGGCGCTCAAACCAACGATCTGGTTAGGCGCAACATCCATAAATTCAACTTCACTTCTATCAAGTATTGGGAAGTCACCAGTTTGACGACTTACAACCTTTTCATCGGCGAATTCACTTTTATCATTTAAAGGAGAACTTGCCTGAGCTATCTTTTTAAGGTCTTCTTCTTCTGCGCTCAAAAAGGTCAACGTCTTCATGTCAACTCTACCGTTGTTCACCTTATGATAAGGCGTTTCGATAAAGCCCATGTCGTTGATCTTGGCGTGAACGCACAATGTGGAGATCAAACCAATGTTCGGCCCTTCCGGAGTTTCAATGGTACACAAACGGCCGTAGTGGCTATAGTGTACATCACGAACCTCAAATCCAGCTCTCTCACGACTTAAACCTCCGGGTCCAAGTGCGGAGATCCTACGCTTGTGCGTAATCTCACTTAAAGGATTGGTTTGGTCTAAGAATTGAGATAACTGCGATGTTCCAAAAAAGGAGTTAATAACCGACGATAACGTTCTGGCATTGATCAGATCAACCGGGGTAAATACCTCGTTGTCACGTACGTTCATTCTTTCGCGAATGGTACGTGCCATACGTGCAAGACCTACGCCAAATTGAGCGTACAGTTGCTCACCCACTGTACGTACACGACGATTGCTCAGGTGGTCAATATCATCTATCTCCGCTTTACTATTGGTTAAACGTACCAGGTATTTAATGATCTCGATAATGTCTTCTTTGGTCAATACCTTCTTTTCAATAGGGAAAGTAAGGCCCAGTTTACGGTTGATCTTATAGCGGCCCACCTCACCTAAGTCGTAACGCTTATCGCTAAAGAACAATTTATCAATAATACCGCGGGCAGTTTCGTTATCGGGGGCATCGGCACCGCGCAACTGGCGATAGATGTGCTGAACCGCTTCTAACTCACTGTTCGAAGTATCTTTATTTAAGGTATTGTAGATGATGGAATAATCGCCACTCATTTCTTCTTTCTGAATGAATACATGCTTCACATCCATCTCGCTGATGGTCTCGATCGCCGCTTCATCCAAAATGGTATCTCTTTCCATTACCACTTCATTCCGCTCAATGGAAACAACCTCACCGGTGTCCTCATCCACAAAATCTTCTACCCAGGTGCGTAATACGCGGGCAGCCAGTTTTTTTCCCAGGTAATTTTCAAGGGCTTTCTTTTCGGCTTTTACTTCATCAGCCATACCAAAAAGCTCAAGAATATCTTTATCGGTTTCAAAACCAATTGAACGCAAAAGGGTCGTTACCGGAAACTTCTTTTTACGGTCGATGTAAGCATACATCACATTATTAATGTCTGTAGCAAATTCCATCCAGGCACCTTTAAAAGGAATTACCCTGGCAGAATAGATCTTGGTTCCGTTGGGGTGAACTGATTGACCAAAAAATACACCAGGTGAACGGTGTAACTGGCTAACCACTACCCTTTCAGCTCCGTTAATCACAAAAGTTCCGCGGGGAGTCATGTAGGGAATGTTTCCTAAGAATACATCCTGTACAATAGTCTGGAAATCTACGTGTTCCTCATCGTTACAGCTTAACCGAAGTTTAGCTTTCAGAGGTACAGCATAGGTTAATCCACGCTCCATACACTCGTCAATAGAGTAACGCGGCGGATCAATAAAATAGTCCAGGAACTCCAGCATAAAAATGTTACGTGTATCGTTTATAGGAAAGTTTTCCTTAAACACACGAAACAGTCCTTCTACGTTACGCTTATCAGGCGTCGTCTCAAGCTGAAAAAAGTCCTGGAATGATTGTAACTGAATGTCGAGAAGGTCGGGTGTTTCTGATAAATTCTTGATTTTTCCGAAACTAACCCTGCTCTGAACTTTTGTTGAAGACATATTATTTATTAACCGGTTTAAGTCAAAAAAAATTAGGCAGAACCCTTTGGCTCTCAGAACTCTGATAATCAGGTATTTACAGTTACAATGGCCATTACTGAAAACACTATTAGCTAATTAGCCTAAAATTAAAGGAATGCAAAGGTAAGGAATGCATGGAAAATGCAAAAACAATTTTAATACCATAGATGGTAAAGAAGATAAATAAAGGTTAAAGCCGGTTTTTTTGATCACGTTACAATTTAACCTGTTCATAAAGAGGTGTAAAAGTAATTACTTCCCTACAATTAATCAAAGTATTCGCCTGCTTTTTATTAATGTTAATTATTTAAGGCAGGGCAGACATTTAATTAAAAAAGCCGGAAAGATAACTTGCCGGCTTTTTTAATTATGATGCTTGTAATTACTTAATTTCTACTTCAGCACCTGCTTCTTTCAGTTTAGCTGCAATTTCATCAGCTTCTGATTTTGAAGCGCCTTCTTTAACTGGTTTTGGAGCATTATCAACCAGGTCTTTGGCTTCTTTCAATCCTAAACCGGTTAATTCTTTAACTATTTTAACCACGTTCAGTTTGCTTGCACCTGCAGCTATCAAAACTACATCAAACGATGTTTTCTCTTCTACTGCTGCTGCTCCACCACCTGCATCGCCCGAAACTACTACTGCAGCTGCGGCTGGTTCAATACCGTATTCTGATTTAAGGAAATCAGCTAATTCCTGTACTTCCTTTACTGTTAAGCCTACTAGTGATTCGGCTAATGCTTTAACGTCTGCCATGTTGTTTAAATTTTTGCCCCCTTCACGCCCGTTAAACGGATCCGGAGGGACTGATTAAAAAAAATTATTTATTAAAATATACTATAATTATTCAAATTCTTATCGCCTGAGTATCTTAATCTAAAATCTGCATTTTAAGCCTTAACGTCAGGTGCTGCATCTTCATCACTTTTTGTAGGTGCTTCCGGTGCTGCTTCTGCTGCAGGTTTTGCAGGTGCTTCGGGTGTCGCTTCTGCTGTAGGTGCTTCAGGTGCTGCTTCTGCTGTAGGTTTTGCAGGTGCTTCTGGTGCCGCTTCTGCTGTAGGTGCTTCAAGTGCTGCTTCTGCTACAGGTTTTGCAGGTGCTTCTGGTGCTGCCTCTGCTGCTGGTTTTGCTGGTGCTTCTGGCGCAGTTTCTGCGGCGGGCTTTGCAGGAGCTTCTGGTGCCGCTTCTACTACAGGTTTTGCAGGTGCCTCAGGCGCTGCTTCCGCTACAGGTTTTGCGGGTGCATCAGGCGCTGCTTCTACTACAGGTTTTACGGGTGCTTCTGGTGCTGCTTCTGCTACAGGTTTTACGGGTGCTTCTGGTGCTGCTTCTGCTACAGGTTTTGCAGGTGCTTCTTGTGTTGCTTTTGCAGGAGCTTCTGGAGCTGCTTCAGCTACAGGCTTTGCAGGTGCTTCAGG
>JBBRCW010000019.1:0-37131 GCA_038204535.1 Chitinophagales bacterium
TTTCTCTTTGTTCAGCCGATCTTTTACGATACCGGAAGGCGTAAACAGCGATAAGATAGAAGCAAAATATGACGAGGGAGTATTGCAGCTTACCTTGCCTAAAAGAGAGGAAGCAAAAAAAATAAACAGCAAGAAAATTGACATAAAGTAAACAGAGGCTGTCATTAGAAATTGCGGGTATATTGTTAGCATTTGCGCTGATGAGTACCCGTTCTTAATTCTGCAAATCAGTGAAACGCTATTTAAAAAGCTTAACAAAAATCATATTATATTTGATCGACAGACAGACGCACCGGGATAATTGCTGCTAAAGATCAATTGATTAGTTAGAGACCAATAATAGCGGCCAAAATATTAAACATAGTCCGATCAAATTATCATAATCCCTGTCCTCCGGTATAATTGAAAGACAAAATCAATTTTCTTAAATGAATCCTTTGAAACACGAAGTTTACGAACTTCTAAAAAATGACAGGGCTATTTTTGACTTCATGCAAGACTCGGCCTTTGATGGGCTGTGGTATTGGAACGTAAATAACCCAAAAAATATCTGGATCAATCCCAGGTTTCAAAAAACGCTTGGTTACACCGCCCAGGAAATTTACGGAGATAACCCCGAAGGAAAATCCGCCATACATGTTGACCAGTTTTTAACTGCCATGGATGACTTGAAGAAGCTTTGCCTGGCAAAAAAAGAAACATTTCAAGAAGAATTAAATTTTGTACACAAAGACGGGTCTGTAGTTTACTTTAAGTGTAAGGCAATATCAATTAAAAACCAGGCTAACGAGCCGGAAAAGATATTGGCTGCATTTACCAACATTACCGATATAAAACGTAAAGAAGTATTTTTAGAAAGCTGCAACACAGCAGCCAGGGTGGGCTTTTGGGAAATTGATCTAATTACTAACAACGTTTTCTGGAGCAAAACCACAAGGGATATACACGACGTGGAAGCTGACTTTATCCCCAATATGGAGAATGCAATTGCATTTTACAAGGATCCCAGGGAAAGGGAAAAAATAAATAAAGCTTTAAACGACGCTGTAGAAAATGGAATAGTTTATGACCTTGAACTGCAATTAGTAACCAACAAGGGAAACGTAAGGTATGTAAGAACAATAGGGCAAACAGAGCGTGAGAATAATTTATGCAGCCGTCTTTTTGGAACGTTTCAGGATATAACAGACATAAAACTTGCCCAAGGGGCGCTTATTAACGAAAAAAAGAAACTGCTGAATGTTTTAGAGGCCACTAACCTGGGTACCTGGGAGTGGAATGTGCAAACAGGAGAAACCATTTTTAACGATAAATGGGCTGACATTTTGGGCTATACTTTAGATGAATTACAGCCGTTTGGCATTTCAACCTGGATAAATCTTGCCCACCCCGACGATCAAAAAATCGTGGAAGAAAAGCTGAATGAATGTTTTGAACGAAAAACAGAATATTATTTAAGCGAATGCAGAATGAAGCACAAAAACGGATCGTGGGTATGGATACTGGACCGTGGAAAGGTGATTTCATGGACAGAAGACGGCAAGCCTTTGATGATGTTTGGGACCCACATGGATATTACAAACCAAAAGAAATACCAGGAACAGATTCAGATTTTTACAGAACAAACCCCAACGGCGATCGCCATGTTCGATACAGATATGAAGTATATGGCGGCTTCTGAAAAATGGAAAGAAGAATATGGACTCCAAGACAAACAAATAAACGGTGTTTCACATTTTAGTCTTTATAAAATGGACGAAGAATTCTGGAAACCTGTTCTAAAGAAATGTTTAAATGGAGAAAACCTGGAGGGCAAAGAAGACCAGTTTACCAGGAACAATGGAACAATATACTGGCTTAAATGGCAAGCCAATCCGTGGTATAAAGATGACAAAAGTATTGGCGGTATTATTGTACATACATTTGATATTACCTCCCAAAAAGAAGCAGAGAGCGCTTTGGCTGAAAAAACAGCTTTGCTTGAAGCAATACTTGATCAAATAGAAGTGGGTATTGTGGCCTGCGATCAAAACGGCAGCCTCACGCTTTTCAACCGCATTACTAAAGAATGGCACGGCCTGCCACTCCAGGCCATTTCTCCAGCCGAATATGCGGGACACTACGGGTTATACACGCCAGATAGCAGCCAGCTTCTTAAAACCGAAGAAATACCGATCATACAGGCCTTAAGGCAAGGATGTGTGTCAACCGAAGAAATGACCATAATTCGCGCAAAAGGCCCGGCCCGTATTGTAACTTCAAATGGCCGACAATTGATTGGCCCGGGCGGCAACATAATTGGGGCAGTTGTAAGCATGCATGATATCACTGAAAAAAAAATGTCTGTTGAAAGGTTGAGAATAAGCGAAGAAATTTTTAGAGGAAATTTTGATAATTCAGCCTTGGGAATGGCAGTGGTTAGCGAAAACGGTAACTGGAGAAAAGTAAACAACAGCCTTTGTAGCATTGTAGGCTATACAGAGGAAGAACTCGTAAAATTATCGTTTCAGGATATTACACATCCCGACGATCTTGAAACCGACCTTGCACTTGTAAAAGAATTGTTAGATGGAGAAAGGCGGTTTTATCACCTGGAGAAAAGGTACATTCATAAAAATGGAAGCATCATCCATATTATTTTGGCGGCGTCTATCGTGAGAGACGAAGAAGGAAAACCATTGTATTTTATTTCGCAGATTATTGACATAACCGCGCAAAAGCAGGCCGAATTAAAATTGTCTGATGCTCTTGCAAAAATTCAATCCATTTTAGACGCCAGCACTCAGGTTTCTATTATTGGCACCAATACCTATGGAAATATTACCACCTTTAACAAAGGTGCCCAAAATTTATTAGGATATTCAAGAGAGGAAGTTATCAACAAAGAAACGCCGTTACGAATTCATGCTGAAAGCGAAGTCGATGCCAGAAGTGCCGAACTCTCAAAAGAATTTGATACCCCCATAAAAGGTTTTCGAACATTTGTTCATTTGGCTGACTTGGGTAAATACGACACCCGCGAGTGGACCTATGTTAGAAAAGATGGCACCACATTTCCTGTTCAATTAACGGTGACACCTATAAAAAGAAATGGCATTACTACCGGCTACCTGGGCATTGCCGCCGACATTAGCGATATCAAAAATTTTGAAAAAGAAATTCAGTCGTTGTTAAATGTAACCCAGGACCAAAATGATCGATTGAGAAATTTCGCTCATATAGTTTCTCATAATCTAAGGTCGCATTCCACCAACATCCAAATGTTGCTTCATCTCTTTACTGTTGAGTATGCCGAACTGGCCAAAAACAAGCTGATTGAATTATTAAATAAGGCTGCAAATAATTTAAAACAAACCATCGATCATTTAAATGAAGTAGTATTAATGAATACCCTGGCATCCGATAACCTGACTTCGGTTAACCTGTTTGCTGCTATTGAAAATGCAATGAAAAATGTAGTGGCATTGGCTAAAGAATCTGGAGTGGTCATAGATAACCAGGTAGACAAAAATATTGACATACCCTGCCTTCCCGCTTATTTAGACAGTATTATATTAAACCTGCTCACCAACGGCATTAAGTACCGGTCGAAGACACGAAGACCTGAAATAAAGCTCTTTTTGAAAAAAGAAAACGGACAAAACGTTTTATTTGTACAAGACAATGGCCTCGGTATCAATCTTAAAACCCAGGGATCCAAAATCTTTGGTATGTATAAAACATTTCATGGCAACAGCGATGCCAGAGGTATTGGGTTGTTCATCACTAAAAACCAGGTGGAGGCAATGGGTGGCCAAATTGAAGTGGAAAGTGAAATAGATAAAGGCACCACTTTTAAGATCACCATGAAACAATAAGTAGACGCATCTGAAACAATCTTTTATCTAATGCAAAGCGGGCAGTCCGAATCTGCATTTGCTATAGAATTCCTTGCCAATCAGCTATGATCATCTAATAGCCCTAACCAGGCCATATTTCTATTGCTTTGAATTGCAATTTTTTTCTGGCTGGTTCGTTATATAGGGGCAATGAATAAAATTACAGGTAAGTCATAACTGTTAACTTTATTCGGACTATAATAAAATAACCTCAACCTGAAGCGGTAAAAGAATAATATAGGTTGCAGAAATAGGTGCAAATGATAGATTACCTCGAAATACCAAAGCCTCACAAACAAAACTATCCTTACGAGCTTTTTTTTGACCTTTCTCCCGACCTTTTATGCATAGCTGGTTTTGATGGCTATTTTAAGAAAGTAAACCGGGCTGTATCAGATTTACTGGGTTACACCACCGAAGAATTATATGCAAGGCCAATAAACGAATTTGTGTTTCACTCCGATAAAGAGATAACCACCAGCGCCCGATCTTCTTTAACCAATAGCTTGCCGCTTCTGCATTTTGAAAACAGGTACACCACAAAAAGCGGGGAAATTGTATGGTTGTCCTGGACTTCATTGCCCATTGACACCGATAAATTAATTTTCGCGATAGCAAAAAACATTACTTATAAAAAACAGCTGGAAGAAGAAAGGAATCAAATGCTGTCGCAGCTTACAACGCTCAATAACGATTTAAAACAGCTAACCTATACTACATCGCACGATCTGCGCTCGCCTGTCAATAACCTTTTGTCAATATTTAATTTGATCGATTTATCAAGAATTGAAGACGAGGAAACGGTTTCGCTGCTGGACATACTTAAGACATGCAGCAAAGGCATTAAGGAAACGCTTAACAATTTTATTGATCGGATTAGCGATAGCGAAGCAATTAGAAGCAATTTGGAAGTAGTTGATTTTGAGGAATGTCTCAGCAATGTGCTGATCTCAATCAATTCATGGTTACAAGCTTCAAATGCCGTGTTGAATGTCGATTTCTCAAAAGCACCTTCTGCCCGGTTTAACAAAGCCTATATGGAGAGTATCTTCCTAAACCTGGTTACCAACGCCATCAAGTATGCGCGGCCCGGAGTGCCACCCATCATATCCATTTATTCAAAAGTGGAAGACGGAAAAAATCAACTGGTTATTAAGGATAACGGCCGGGGCTTTGATTTGGAAAAAATAGGTAACCGGTTATTCGGTTTTCATCAGCAATTTCATAACCAAACGAACAGCGACAGCAAAGGCATTGGCCTGTACCTGGTTCACAATCACGTAACCAGGTTAGGCGGAAAAATTACGGTTCAAAGCGTGGTTGACCAGGGATCAGCATTTACCATAACCTTTGGAAACGCTCAATAACAAATAGCATGCTTGAAAAATGTCGCAACAATCATTATCCGTTTTGTCAATGCGTCTCTTTTTCGCCATCGCCCCATCTATTTTAAAATTGTAACGGACCCTTTATAAGGCTGGCGGCCGTTTTTAGGATCAATAATATAATAATAAACACCCACCGGTAAAGGGCTTCCTTTAAAAGTTCCATCCCATGGCTGGTTGTAACCGGCGCTGTAAAATACCGATTGCCCATACCTGTTAAATACCTCTACTGTATTGCCGGGATACGACTGCAGGTATTGTATCACCCATTTATCGTTAATACCATCGCCATTAGGAGAAAATACATTAGGAACACCTAGCGACAATAACACTTTTACAAATACCTCATCCATCGACTTGCATCCGCCCGCAGCGGTTACAGTTAGTTTATAAGTAATGTCTTTAAAGGGTACAACAGCAGGTGTTAAGATTTTGTCGTTGTTTAAATAAGTGGGGGGCGACCAAAGATATTGCAACGAACTGCCGGTAGCAACCGCTTTTATTACCGCAGTACCCCCTTCTAATATAATCAGGTCTGGCCCGGCATCCACAGTAGGATAGGGTCTTACAATCACTGCTTTTGTTATTGTATCGCTTAAACAATTCTGTTGATTCTTTATGTAAAGCTGTACATTAAAAGTGCCGGCGGTGTTAAATTTTCTGCTGGTATTTCTTTGTGTTGATGTGCTGCCATCGCCAAAATTCCAGAACCAGTCGGTGACAGTGCCGCTAACCCCATTGCTGTTGTCGGTAAAATAGAAAGTGCCGCCTAAACAAGTATCGGTTGGACTAAAGGTGAAATTTGCCTTTGGTTGCGGATAAACGGTCGTCAATAATTGCGTCAACGAATCCTCGCAATTATTATTTGACCGCACCGTTAGCTGCACATTAAACGGACCCGTAGAAGAATAACGGTGAAACGGATTTTTACTTATTGAAGAGCTGGTATCAGCGGCATCGCCAAACTTCCAGCGATAGCTAAACTGCGACTGTGTATTATCGGCAATTGTGGAACTATCAAAAAACTGCCCCGAACCGCCCGGCAGACAGATAGAAGGCATTGAAAACTTAACTTCCGGTTTAGGCTGGATAGCGATCTGTACCGGGACTACCTGGCTTTTACATCCGCTGTCGGTGACCACCTGAAGCGTAACGTTATAATTGCCCGTTGCATTATATTGATTAACTACCGTGCTATTAGTAAAGTTTACAAACATTGGCTTATTGCCCACGTTCCATATCCATTGGGTGATGTTGCTATAATTAGCTTTACTAGAATCGGTATAAGAGATGTTTCCGTTGATACAGGTGACAGGCGACACCCCAAATTTTGCCGTCGGCGAAGGCCAGACAGTTATATTTTTAACTGCTGAATCCTTACATCCCATATCGGAAGTATACAAGTATTGCAGCGAATGCCTGCCGGTATCTGCCGCCAGCGCGTTATAAAGGCCGCTCAGCGAAACACCCGTGCCCGTCCATGCGCCAATACCAGCCACGCTTCCATTGCCGGGTGTTGCCAGCTGGCGGGCTGCCGCATCAAGGCAAATGCCGGGTATAGTAGCAATTGTAACCTTCGGACTGGCATTAACCGTAATGCTCTGGCTAAATTCACTAACGCAACTTCCGCCCGAATAGGCTTTAACCTTTACCTGGTAAGTCTGCGCCGTTTGCAGCGACGGATATTTGTGAAAAAATATCTCATCGTACGCCGGCACAATAACGGTATCTGCAACCAGCGGTGCATTTTGATTGTCCCAAATAATGATCAGCCGGGTTACATATCCAAAATCTACTGTTGATTTATTTTGAAGGCTAACCGAAATATTGCTGCATAAACTGGTATTATTAAAAATGGAAAAACCAGCTTTAGGTACCGCACCGTTAACAGTAAAAGTTTGCCGAACGGAATCTTTACATCCCGCAACAGTTGATATAGCCAACGAGACATTATAAACGCCGGTAGCGCCATACTTATGTTTGGGATTTTTTAAGGCGGATGTGTTGGCATTTCCGGGTGACGCCAGAGGGTCATCAAAATTCCAGGCATAAGCAAAACCCGCGGGACCGCTTTTGATATAACTGCTATCTGTAAACTGGGCAAAAGCATCGCTAAGGCATACGTAAGGCAATACGAAGCTGGCAACCGGCTGCGGATGTACCGTAATCGTTTTTGACAACGTATCGCTCCTGCATCCCTTATCGGTTTGCAGCGCAAGTTTAATAGTATAATTGGCCGCGGTATCGTAAGTTTTCACAAAAGGTGATCCATTGGTTAAGGTGGCGTTTGTGCCATCACCAAACTGCCAATACCAAAGGTTGATCGTTCCTGAATTTGCCACAGACTGATCAGTAAATGAAATAGCTTTCCCTTCGCAAATTATAGCCGAAAGCAAAAACTTAGCGGTCGGCAATGAGTCGATCTGAACTTTCAGTGTAAAAGTATCTGACATACAACCTGCCGCGCTTTTGGTATATAACCGAACGTTATAGCTTCCACCTGCTGCATATTTTTTTACCGGGTTTTGCAGGTTACTGGTGCTCCCATCGCCAAAATTCCAAAACCACTGCGTAACAGTATTGTTTAAGGCGGTGCTTTTATCAGTAAACTGAATACTGTCTGTAACACAGATCTCCGGTTTTGAAGTTGTAAAAGAGGCCTTTGGCTGGGCAAAGATATTGGAGAAGGTAATCGTGGAGTCTTTGGTACAACCCGTTGCCGCCGTTGCCCGCATTGTTACCTGGTAAGGTCCTGGATTAACATACACATGCACTGGATTGGCTACGCTATCAATCCCTCCATCCCCAAAATTCCACGTATAACTTAACGGACTGTTGCCTGCAACTGTGCTTAGGTTTTTGAACAAAGCTACCCCCGATGGCAGGCAAACACCGGGCAAATCAAAATTGGTAACAGGGTTAGGGCTGATGACAAGATTTTTTGTTACAACCGGACTTTTGCAACCCACAGCGCTTTCCACCTGCAGGCTAACCGGGTAAGTTCCGGCTGCTGAATACACGCCAACAAATGCCTGGTTATTGGTGCCTGAACCCGAGGTTCCATTTCCAAAATTCCAATACCATTTGGCAAGATTGCCCGTTTGAACAAATGACGAGTCGGAAAACGGAACATTATTATTGGGACAATACGGTTCAGTAAATCCAAATTTACTTACGGGTAAAGGGGAAACGATTACCGGCTTTACAGTATCGGCCACGCAGCCAATGTCGGTAATTACACGCAATGCGACTGAGAACGTATCGGCCAGCGCATATTTTTTAAGAGGATTCTTAATGGTATCGGTTTTGTTATCCCCAAAATCCCAAAACCACCTGTTAACCGGGCGGCCGTTGCCATTAGACTGGTCGCTAAAATGCAAAGTATCGGGCATACATCCGGTAAAATTGAGCGACCAATCGGCTACCGGCGGATCATATACTTCCACATCGTAATTTATTTCCTGAATTCCTGAACAGCCGTCGGGGGTGGGGTTATTGGCTAAAACTTTTATACCATATGTGCCTACCGCTTTAAACTGATAACTCTGCGACAGTTTGTACAGGTAAAGTGTGCGGTTATCGCGTATAAAAATACTGTCGGGCACCGGCGCATTATTTACAACCGATGCATTAGGCGAAAGCTGTGTATTGTTTCCAAAATCCCAGGTAAGGCTGGTGGCCTGGTAAGGCAGGGTGATCGAAAAATTGAAAGGAGTGTTTTTGCAGGTTGCCGGAAAATCGACGGTGGCATATTGGTTTTGAACTGTTACAAACTGGTAAAGATCTTTTACGTTGGTACCTCCATTATACCCGTACGATTCCACCTGGCCATATCCATATACGATGGCGGAAAAGCTGGTATCGGCTGTAATACGATGCACCGGATTAACGGCGCTGGAGGCACTCAAATTCTCCTGTAGGTACGAATAGTTGGTGCCGGGTATATCCACAAAACCCGAATTGGGTACACCATTATCTATCCGTACGGAGCTTTTGAAATTTTTATTGATCAGCACATTTACATAATGCTGCGTAACCTGGGTTTGTCCCGAAGGCACATAGTTTTGGTGGGCTGAGAAAAAAGTGATGTCGTTGAGCGTTTGCTCAATTGGGTTTAACAAAACCATTTCGGGATCTGTTTGGCAGGCAGCATTTGTGGTATTGGTAGAACAGCCGCTTTTACAATTTTGCGAAATAATATATTGCACCACCGAAATTGCCTTATCGCCTTCTATAAACAAAGGGTTCTGGGTGATAATTTCGTAAAACCCGCCGGTGGCATTATAACTGCCGGCCGTTAATAATGCTGAAACGCCATTATTTGTAACAGTAACCTTTGTTGCGGGATCGGTTACAAAAACGCGATAGATATCGAAAGGCCGGTTTATAAATGGAGCGGTAATAAATTGCTTGCCCCACGTTCTTGTAGGAAAAAGCTGTTGAAGCAGGTTGTCGCCGCCCGATGCGCCTGTACAACCGAACGCCGACCAGGTTGTAGCAGAAAAAACTGCCACGGGTTTACAACCTCCCGCACCCCCGGTAGAAATGGACTTAATTTTTGTACCAGAAAGATCTGCATTTTGCACACCTTGAAACTGGTACACATCGCCCGCTGCCGGCAAGGTAATCTGAAAGGGCACATTGGCTGGCTTTCCCGCCCTTCCGGCTATTGAAGGAGTCACTTCAATTACAGTATTAGGCTGGGTAGCAACAACGGTTACTTCTCCCACCCCTGCCAGCTCTGTGCCCCCATTAACCGCGCCGGTGCTCCTATAGCTGGGCACGATATAATCGAGGCCTAAAACAGGTGTAGGCAGTGCAAGACACGCACCTGACCGTGCCGATCGGATGATATGCGTATAAACCACCACCGGCTTATCGCTTATAACATGTATGGCGGCATTTGTTTTTACGCCATCTTGCTGCGTTAATAAAACATATGAATTAGCGGCATCCACCACACCTGAATTTCCCAAAAACTTTCTGGTAACCTGGTTGGCCGTAACAGTAAAAGGCACCGTGGCTGTGGGCCCCACTTGTATGGTTCCGGTTGCATTTACATCAGAAGTGATATAAATGCCCATTACAGATTGCAAACCATCAATATGCGAGGGATAAGAAATCCAAAAGTCTTTTCCTTTATTTGAAAAATCCTGTGCCTTCAGGTTAAAAATTGCTCCTATTAAAAAAAAAGTAAGTAATATTCTGCAGGTCATTGGTGGGTTTTGGTAAAGGCAATTTAATGTATTATTGTACCTACCGGCTATTGCACAGGTAAATGAGACAATAGATGGGTAAATAAAGAAATTAGATGGCTAATCAATTAAACTTTTCTGAGTGAAAGGGAATCATTCGTCTATTTAGTGAAAAAAATCAGCGGAGTTAGACCAGTGAAATTTGGAGATGTTTAATGTACGTTAACATTTTTTTTTGATTGTGCCGATGGTAAAACGACTGTTTAATATTTGGATAATATGGGCCAAGCCTTACGGTTCTTAATATAATTTATTTTCATTTTTCCTCGGGTTGAAACCTCCCCGTATCCGGGACTACCAAATTGATTGAGCCTACGGCTTCGCAGTAACTTTTCAAGTATTTTTCAAATCTGCGGCCTTATCATTTCTAAATTGAACCCTATCCCGCAAACAGGCAGAAACGTAGCATTGACACATGTGGCAGCAAAAAAATTTGAAGATGTTTAATGTTGATAAACCTTTTTTTTAGATTGTGCAGATGGCAAAATGATAGCTTAATATTGATAAAAACATTGGATAATATGGGTCGAGCCTACGGCTCTTAATTTAATATTTTTGCTTTTTCCCCCGGGTTGAAACCCGGGGCTACCATATAGATAGAGCCTATGGCTCTGCCATTTCAAATTTTATTTTATCCTTCATTTTGGCAGTTATCTAGCATCGACCCATGTGGTAGTCCCGGATACCGGAAGACTTAATCAGTCCATAAACAACAAACCCCGGTTAATGCCAGGGTTTGTTGTTTATTATTAAAGTTTACTGCTTATGATTTTTTTGTTTTTTCAAAACTGCTGGGTGGCAGCTTTGTTTTAGTGGGGTTTTTAAATACATCGTCTTCCATAAATGGCTGGCTCATTACCCGTTTTCCGGTGGCTTTAAAAATTGCATTGGCTACGGCGCCGCCGGTGGGGGGCAATGCAGGCTCGCCCAGGCCTGTAGGATCAATACCGTTATCCATGAAATGCACATTTACATCAGGTATTTCTTTCATTCGTATCAACCGATAACTGTCAAAATTCGTTTGTTCGGGTACGCCATCTTTAAAGGTAAGACGAGAATACATGGCATGCCCCATACCATCCACTATGCCTCCCATTACCTGCTGACGGGCTCCACTCAGGTTTACTACCTCGCCGCAGTCGCAGGCGGCATACACTTTTTTAATAACAGGCTTGCCAGAAACTATTACGGCATCTGCTACCTGTGCAACGTAAGAGCGGTGTGAAAAATAAACGCTAAAACCCTGCGAAACGCCTTTTTTAGGAATACCCCACGTTGACATTTGAGCTACCTTTTTTATTACACCTTCCATACGGTCAATATCGTATTTAATGGCGCCGGCTGGTTGAGTACGTGCTTTTTTCAACAACTCTAATCTAAACAGAATGGGGTCTTTGCCTGCGGCTCCAGCCACTTCGTCTAAAAATGACTGTTCTGCATAGGCCAGGAAATTGGTGATAGGTGCACGCCATGCTCCTGTTGTTATGTCAGATTTATATTCCACAGAATCGATCAATAAGTTATCTACCGCGCCTGCAGGAAAGTTGTCTTCACGGGTGCTGTTTCCCGAGTTCATGCCTACACCGCGCAACTTATAGCCTATCATGTTTCCCGATGCATCCAATGCCGCTTCGAACCGGTAGCGTACAGCAGGGCGATAGCTTCCACCAGCCATGTCATCCTCCCTGGTCCATATTACCTTTACCGGCGCTTTTATAATGCTGGATAATTCGGCGGCCTCGGTTACATAGTCGGTTTTTAAGCGGCGGCCAAAACCACCGCCCAATCGTGTTAGTTCCAGCGTGATCTTATCTTCGGGCACTCCCAATAATTTTGAGGTTGCCGACCGGGCGCTGCCCGGCGTTTGAGAAGGGCCCACCAATTCTACACCATCAGGCCGCACATGCGCAAAAAAGTTCATTGGCTCCATGGGGCTATGCGATAAAAACGGGCATTGATATTCGCTTTTTATAACTTTAGCTGCTTTGGCAAAGGCCGCATCCACATCGCCGTCTTTTCTGCGAACTGTAGCCTGGCCGGTATCCATCAAAGTTTTAAACAGCACGTCGTGGTCAGCGGTGCTTTCCAGCTTGCCAGCGTGCTCATATTCAATTTTCACCGCCTTTCTGGCTTTCATTACCTCCCAGGTAGATTTACCCACCACAGCTACGTTGTTGCCAAAGGTTACCACATCGGTGATACCGGGCATAGCCTTTGCCTCCGCCGCATCCACCGATTTTATTTTTGTACCAAAAGCAGGCGGGCGTTGTAACATGGCGTACAGCATTCCTTCCCGGTGAAAATCCAACCCAAACAAAGGTTTGCCCGTAACTATATCATTATTGGCAACATTTTTTATTTCTTTGCCGATCAGCTTAAAATCTTTACGGTCTTTCCACTTTACATTAGCTGGCACCTCAAGTTTAGCCGCATCTTCGGCCAGTTCGCCATAGCCCAGCTTCTTACCGGTCTTTGCATGCAGTACAAAACTTTCGCTGGTGGTACATTCTGCTTCGGGTACGTTCCAACGATTGGCTGCGGCAGTCACCAGCATTGCCCTGGCGGTTGCCCCAGCATTGCGTAACAACTTCCACGAATGTGGAACTGCCCCGCTGCCGCCGGTAAGCTGGCGATCGAAACTCTTGGTGTCCAGTTTGGCCTGCAGCACTTTTACCTTCGTCCAATCAGCGTCCAGTTCTTCGGCAACGATCATGGGAAAAGATGTCATGATATTCTGCCCTAACTCGGGGTTAGGAGAAAGTATGGTAATGACACCATCGGTGCCGACCGAGAGATAACTATTGAACATGATTTTGCGGTCGACAAACTCACGTCCAAGGGCGGCGGCTTCGGAAGCTTCAGATGTTAACCAGCTAAAGCCCAGCATAAGGCCTCCGCTGCTCAGTACAGAAAGTTTAAGAAAATCTCTCCTGCTTTTATTTTGAATATTTTCCATAATTAGATTTTTGTGCTGGCTAATTTAACGGCTTCGCGAATTCGGTGATAGGCGCCGCAACGGCAAATATTACCGTGCATAGTTGCCTCAATCTGCTCCGTGGTGGGTTTTGGATTTTGTTTTAACAATGCAGCAGCAGTCATTATCTGGCCTGTCTGGCAATAACCGCATTGCGGAACGTCCACCTCCTGCCAGGCAAGCTGAACAGGATGATCGCCATTTTCTGACAACCCTTCTATTGTGGTAATTTTGGCTGTGTTTACCGAAGAAACCGGTATCATACACGACCGAACGGCCGTGCCATTAAAATGTATGGTGCAGGCGCCGCATTGGGCAATACCGCACCCAAACTTTGTTCCCACCAGCCCCAGGTGATCCCGCAAAACCCACAACAGCGGCGTGTCCGGCGATACATCCGCTTTATAACTCTTTCCGTTGATCGTAAGATTAAAAATGGCCATAAGAATTTAAATTAAAATGAGGAGATGAAATTAGACAAAAAATTCAAAAATTACCCTTTAAATAGGTGAAATGAAATTCCGGCTATTGTTTGCTTCGGCTTCTTCAATACAAGATCGAAAAACAGCATTTACAAACATGCCTAAGGTGCAGAAAAGCCTTGACTTTGAACAATTATTATAAAAAAAGGTTTGTTAACATTACAAATTCTTTCATACACCGGTCGATTAATCATCAATATTACTTTAATACTGCCTGCAAATTTTCCAGGGGCTAAAAGGTTTTCGCAGGCTGGTTAATTTTTTGTAATGGCGTTGATTTTTAACCTATTAACATACGCATCACCCTTTGTAAAAGAACTGTCTATTAGCAAATTTGGCGGGTTATTCATTATTCATTGATTATGGCTTTATTTGAAAAAGTAAAATAACCGTTATTACAGAAACTCCCCTGCTGCCTAAATCTATAAAAATTTTCTACTGAACTGTATAATAAAGTCCACACCGGCTGGCATTTACTGTTTAAAATGCCTATCCAGCCCCTGTAATATCTATATAACTGGAATAATGGCACATTTTTGATGTGAACATTAAAAATTTTTTCCCGGAAATTGAGTTTAGGGGAACCATTTTTTCAATCTGTCGTATAAGTGTTATATTATCCCCGGCGGGTGTAACTTTTTAAAGGCTGGCCCCGTAAAACAAAAAAAAGCCAGATGCACTCATTTTATCAACGGATGCAACAACTATTGAGATTGCAGGCCATGAACCTATGAATTACAAAAAAATAAAAAGTATGAGCACAGTATCTATGAAAGGAATTTTTGAAGTTTTAAAAAAATCCGGGCAATCATTTGCAAAAAATAAAGTTCCCAAGCTAAGCGCAGCATTGGCTTATTATACCATATTTTCAATTGGGCCCATGCTGCTGGTAGTCATTTTTTTGGCTAACCTGTTTTTTGGACAAAATGCCATTGAAGGAACAATTGTGAATCAATTGGGAACCTTTGTAGGTGCAGAAGCAGCTATTCAAATACAGGAGATTATAAAAAATGCATCGGTCGATAGCAGCAGTACTTTTGCCGCGGTCATTGGTTTTGTTACACTTCTGATTGGAGCTACCACTGTGTTTTCAGAGATACAGGATTCCATTAATTTAATATGGAATTTGAAAATTAAAGAAAATGCGCCATGGTGGAAGCTGTTACTTACACGGATACTGTCGTTTTCAACAATTGTCGCCCTTAGTTTCTTATTACTTGTTTCACTGGTTATCAACGGCCTTTTAGAAGGCCTTATGGACCGTCTGCAGCAAATGTTTCCCTCGTGGAGCGTAGTGCTTATTTACATTGTCAATTTGGTCGTAACCTTGCTGGTTACAACCTTTCTATTTGCCATTATTTATAAAGTGTTGCCAGATGCAAAAGTAAAATGGAGAGATGTGGGTGCAGGGGCCATATTTACAGCAATACTGTTTAACATAGCCAAATTTGGTATTACCATTTATATCGGTACAAGCGATGTTGGCAGTACATACGGCGCTGCAGGATCGCTTATCGTTATTTTGCTGTGGATTTATTTTTCGTCGATGATATTATATTTTGGAGCGGAGTTCACCAAAGCATATGCAATGAAGTATGGCGGGGAAATATGCCCTAATGATTATACTGTTACCGTGCAAACTGTGGTTGTTGAAAGTAAAAAGGAGACTTTACAGGAAAATGAAGAAGATGCCAAAAAAACCCAGCAGAAAGTTCAGCAACAAAAAGACAAAGAAGTCACCAGCACCAACCCCAATTAAAATATTTTACCAACCTACATACGCTGGCGGCGCAATGCCTTTTAACCTTAAATACACAATTAACTGGCCCAAATGGTGGGTTTGATGATCGTGCATTAGAAACAGTATTTGTCTTCTGGTCATTGGCCCTGCAAAAAATTTCACAGGTTCATCCAATTGATTTGCCAGGATGTTTTTGTGTGCTGTCAGGCCCAGGTTATAGGCCTGTTTAAGTACCTGCAATACGGCTTCTTTGCTTAAACTATCCGGGTTTTGTTTGGCAGATTTTTTTTCGACAAACAGGAAAGAGGAAGACAGCCATTCAATATTTTGAGCTGTGTGTAGCAGTTGTTCTTTAAAGCTCCTTTCTTCGGGTACAGGTTTGAAATTGTAAAATTCTTCGGGCATTGAACTGGCCAGTAATAATGTGTAATTCTCTGCATTTTGCCATTTACGGCCCAGTTGACTTATAAGGCTGTCGCTGCTTTGTGCGTTTGCAAAGCCGGCTATCAGCACTAAGAAACATAATGAAACAGCACCCCGGAAATTTGGTGAAAACATGTGGCGAATTAGATATTACGGTGAGATTAAATAAAAACTTGAAAGACAGGCAGGCTTACAACGGCAGGTCTGAGGCAAAAAGAAACTGTTGTCCTTACTGCTTTATAATATTTACTCGATGAATTTGACCCTGGGTGTCGTAACTAATCAACCAATATTTTCCGTTAGCTACCCCGCCAATGTTCATTAAAAGATTACTGATGCCCCTGGCTGCTTTATAGTTTACCTGTCTTACAACCATTCCGGCGGAATTTACCAGTTGCAATTTCAAATTACTGTCTTTATTTACCGACAAAACTATATTAACTATAGAACTAACCACGTTTGGATAGGCCGCTATAAAATCATTGCCAGTCGGGTTATACACCACTTTGGAAACACGGCTTTGAAAATAATTTCCGTCTACATCACCGGCATTAATTCTATAAAATACATTTCCCCGGCTGGAAAGACGTTCGTCTGTAAAATCAAATGGTTGCTGGCACCGCAAACGGTCGGCCGAAAAGGTATGAATGGTCGAAAAATTTGTTCCGTCGTAAGATTTTTGAATTTGAAATTTGGCAAACGAAAGATAACAAACGGTTTTCCATTTTAAAACAGCCTTACTGTTGGTTATCCCCGCCTCAAACGATGATAAACTTACCGGGTATTCATTAGCTTCATCCTGGGCCAAAAGACCAGTGCAGGCCATTGACAGGATTAGGATAACTGCAAGAATATTTTTCATAACAAAAAGTTTAATGCTTTTATTTACATCTGCATTTCAAATGCTATCTGATCGTTTAAACAGACAACTCTGAAATCCTAAAGAAAGAATCAATTAAAAACTAAACGGTAAAATTAAACAACTATTGCCAACCTGGAAAAAAGCGTCTTATGCCCCCTGTTCTGTTATAACGTTTATTTTATCCTTTTGGTTTCTTTTCAAAAGCGAAACATCCCATTTTTTTATTTTTTTGAATGGAAGTTTGAGTAAATTTTTTAGGGTCAGTTCTTCTTTATTCCTATATCCCGGAACGCCCAGGGTAAGTTCGCTCTGCGGTATATTTAACTTAATCGTTTTATGAAGGCGATCCCAAAACGAAAAAATAACTGAATAATTACTATCCGTTTCCTCCCTTATCTCGGAGTGATGGATACCGTGCATTCGCGGCGTTACGATCAGCGTGTTCAGCTTTTTTTCAACTTCAAGGGGAAGCTTTAAATTACTGTGATGAAACTGAGTTGCGCTTTCAAATATTACTTCATAAACCAACACATTCAACGGTGTGGCACCTGACAAAAATACAAAAGCGCCCCTGTAAAAGACTGAACCGATCATTTCGCCAAAATGAAATCGAAGCGCGGTAGTAACGTCCATGTCGCGGTCGGTATGATGTACCAAATGAAACCGCCACAGCATCGGCACTTTATGGTTTAAAATATGCCACAAATAATTGGTGTAGTCCATTATGAGGAAAGCCAGTAGCCCCTTTAAAACCGGGTGTGACGGCAGCCAATAATTTAACCCGCATTTCCATTGTCTGTTTTTGGCGGCTATCTTGACCACCACCGGTAAAAACAAAAACCGTAATAACCCAAATGCCGGTAACGATACCAGCGTATTGGTTACTATTCTTTGTGACCGCAAGTATTTTTGCTTTCTAAGCTGGTGTCTGGTTTCCAATATAAACAAAACAACAAAACCAGCCATTAATATGGGTGCACCTCTCTTATCAAAAATTTTATTGATCAATTTCATAATACGCTTTATAAATTCGCCAGCCTGCTAAATACTTAAAGGTTTGCATAGACTATCAATTGTCAGGTCGAGTTATCTGTCGGTTCTTCTTCCTAAGATACATTCATGAAATCTGGAAAAAGGCCCTGCTGAGGCGTAAGAACCGGCAACGGTGTCAATACCAAATAGCTCCTATAGATAGTATAAAATAACGTAAATGGCTGTTCAATGCCGTTTATTGGCTGGATTGCCAATTACCAGACCCCCCAATAAATCCCCCGGATTATCAAAATGTTTATTTAATGATATGCCGAATTAATCACAATAAAATAATCAATCCCCACTCAATGTCGTCCAGGCTTTCTTGATCGTAACGCAAAGTTACAAAGAACTGCAGCGGCAAGACGAGAAGAAGAATAAGGCAAACTTTGCATCTTTGTCATTAGGCCTCTTTGCCTCAAATATTGAAATAAACGAAGTTAATTCTCTGCCAGGCAATATCATTAGGCTATTAATAAAATAACCAGGCCATATAAGGGGCCTGGCTATAAAATTCAGTTGTTGCTGGTAAGAAATCGGATTAGATTTCAGCTGTTAACCGGCCTGATCGTTTAAAAAGAACCTGCCAAATAACCGCCAAAATTCAATCACTATTTTTGGATGTGGTCATTTACCACCTTAGCCAGTTCAAACATTGAAATCTGGCTTTTTCCGCCAAATACTACTCCCAATTTTTCATCTGCATTAATCATCCGTCTGTTCACCTTGTCCTGCAGATTATTTTTCTTGATATAATCCCAAATCTTTTTAATGATTTCAGTACGCGGCATGGGCTTTTTGCCAATTACATCGGCTAAAGCAGGGCTTACCGTTAAAGGAGCCATAAAAGCAGCATTTGGTTTTCTTTTTGCTTTCTTAGGCGCTGCTTTTTTTGCCAGCTTTACCGCTGTCTTTTTTGCCGGTGCTGCCTTTTTAGACGCTACGGCTTTCTTAGGCGCTGCTGCTTTCTTAGGCGCTGCTACTTTTTTAGCCGGCGCGGCTTTTTTGGGTGGAGCGGCTTTTACAGGGGTAATTTTTTTTGCTGCAACAGCCTTTTTAGGAGCTGCTTTGGGAGCCGTTTTGGGTGCTGCTTTCTTAACAGCCTTCTTTGCTGCTTTTGCCATAATAGTTTTAGTTTTTAAAGTAAATTGATTAAGTCTAAGGGCGTTTATTTGGGATGTTTACACCTTTCGACAAGCATATAAAACATTAAGATACACATACTGACATTATATGTAATTAATTTTTTCAGATAGTTTATTACAAAGCCCCAAATAAGCCAAAATTTTTCGTTTTTCAGGGGAGAAAGTACCATAGGCAGCCTCTATTGTAATTGTATGGCTAATATTGCAAGAAAAAATGCATCGCATATTGAGGCGATTATTTACCAGAGAATCAGCCAGCAAGTTACGTTTGATAAAGCGCAGCCAAGGGATCGATTTCAGCAGCAATTTTCACCGTTCCCACAAAGTTTTTTCATCATGATTCCCCGCATAAAAAAAAGGCCCCTAAAATGGGGCCTTCTTGCATGATCCGGGTATAAGCAGTTAGTTCTTGTCCCAGAAAAGCTTGGTTTCTACTTTATCGGTACCAATTTTAGCAGCGGCTGCTGTATAATTGCTACCATTTAATTGTTGTTCGTTGTTTGGATATTGAAATCTGTTTGGATAACCAGATTTAGCAGAAACTGGTAATGACAGTTGCGGATAATCTAATCTTCTAACTGCAACCCAGGCGTCAAACGGACGGTTGTATAAAGCGATCCATTTCTGGAAACCAATTTTTTGTTTCCAGGTTCCAGGTGCTGTCAGGTAGTTGACTGTCGGATTCAACAGGTAGGTTGTGGCTTCAAGCGCAGTTCCACCCCACCAAACAATAGAAGCTGTAATTGCATTAGAATAGTGATCGGCAGCTGTACCAGCCACATTAAATCCTCTTTCTTTTGCCTCAGCCCTTAAAAATTCAACTTCATCGTAAGTCAAAAAGTTAACAGGAGCATCAGCGGCATACACCTTTGGTGCAGGCTTCGACATATCTGAATAAGTATTGGTTTTGCCAACTACACCACCCTGGTAATTACCGGCGTTGTTCTTACCAAAATATTGGCTTAAACGCGGATCACCCATTGATACCAGTGTATCCAATATATCTTTGGCAGCTACATAATCTGCACGTCCACCTAATACGATATCAGTATATAAAGGGTTGGTGTTGGGACTTGCTGTTAAAAATACAAATGCCGAATTATCTGCGGCTGAAGACATTGCACCTGCATCGGAAGCCTCAACAGCCGACTTTGCGGTTGCAGCATCCACATCGGCTAAAATCATCCCCATCTTCATTCTTAATGAATGGGCGAATTTTATCCATTTAGCTACACTTCCTTTGTTCAATGGGTCTTCGGTGCTGGTAAAACTGCCGCTGCCAGCATTCAGCTTACCAATATCGGCGGTTAATCTTGTGATCAAATCCTTATAAACCGTTAATCCATCATCGTATTTAGGAAACAGTTTGGTAGGATCCAGTGACTCGGTGTAAGGGACATCGCCAAAAGTAGTTACCAGTATATGGTATGCAAACACCTGCATGATATCAGCCTCTGCCAGCATATTTGCTTTAACAGCAGGCAAAAGCGAGGCATCATCATTTACAATTTTACCAGCCTCTTTTAAATCAACCAATACATCGCGATAGATGATTGTCCACCAGGACTGAGGAATGTTTCTGGTAGAGAAGTCGAATTGGGCTTCTTCCTGGTAAACGGCCATTGCCCAATGTTTAACAGTAAACCTGAATACGTTGGTATTGACGCTCCCTGAGCCGTAGGCATCAGCAAGATTTTTGGTCGCATTGGCAAACAAAGCGCCTGCAGGTACATTTGCCGGTTTCTTCGTCTCCTCATTAAACCGCGAAATGTCCTTTGTACATGCCCCAAGAAGCAATACAGGAAGTATAATATTGAGTATTTTTTTCATAATGTTGTTAATTAGAATTTCACGTTAAGGTTAAATCCAACAGTACGGGTGGTAGGATAAGCACCACTTTGAATACCTTGAATATTACCACCAGATAGATTTTCTTCAGGATCAGAGTATGGAAGATTCTTGTGAATTATCCATAAATTGCGGCCTATAACCGACACCTGAATACCTTTAATTGCATTTACATTACGGAACAGGCTTTGAGGAAAGTCGTAAGATAAAGTCAGCTCTCTCAACTTAACGTAACTGGCGTCATAAGAATATGAGGCGCTTGGATAATTCGGCCAGTTAGCATCTATGACAACACGCTTGGTATTAGCCTTACCATCAGCAGTTACACCCGGCAAAATAACACCGCCACCATCGGCAATACTGTTACGAATGGGCTTGCCCAAATCGTTAGAACCAGAATAGGCCTGGTGATCGGCATAAACCCCGGTATAACCGCCATAGAACATGTCAAGTGACCATACATTACCACCCTGGCGCACATCAACTAAAAATCCCAATGTTACGCTCTTATATTTAAAGGTGTTGTAAATTCCACCGTACCAGTCAGGATTTACATTACCAATTACATTGGTAGTAGTTGTGGTAACATTGTAAAAACCGTTAGACTTTATCAATTTTTGACCACTTCCATCCCATGCAACAGTTTTGCCGCTTGCATCCAGCATAGTATATGTTTTACCCTGGATGGTGCCATAAGGTTGTCCCAGTGAAGCATTTATACTAACACCGCCCTGGAAAGATCCCAATTGCAGGTTTTTGCTGTCGTTATACAATTCAAGCACCTTATTGCGGTTGCGTGTCCAGTTTACGTTCACATTCCACGTAAAATTGGGACGTTTAACAGGTGTTGCATAAACAGATAATTCAACACCTTTATTTTGAATGTTTCCCGCATTTACAAATTTACTTGAGTAACCAGTAGCCGTAGAAGTTGCTACAGGAATGATCTGGTCAACGGTATTGGTGTTGTAATAGGAAGCTTCAAAACCAACCCGGTTGCGAAGGAACGACATTTCAATGCCAATTTCTTTACTGGTTGTTTGTTCTGGTTTCAGCTCATTATTGTTCTTGGTTCCAGGTAACGAGAATAAAGTTGTTGCACCGAACGGACTGGCCGGCTGATCATATACATCTTTAATACTGCCCCATGGCGCATCGTTACCCACAGTAGCATAGTTTAATCTTAACTTACCTGATGAAATCCAGGAAACATTCTGCAGATGATGTGAGAATAAATAACTGCCGGATATGCCATAGTAATTATAGGCATTGTTATCAACAGGTAAAGTAGAAGACCTGTCTCTACGAATTGTACCATCCAAAATCAGATAATTCTGATAGCCCAAAGTTATGCCGGCAAAATAACCGTCAACAGCTTTTGGCTGATAGGCCTCAGCGGGAGCAGGAACCGTACCTTTTGAATTGGAAATTGAATAAAGACCCGGAACAATTAAACCACCTGCAGTAGTGGCATAAGATGAACGAAGCGTGTTACGTCTTAAGTTTGTACCTATAACTCCTTTTAAATTAAAATCCTCAGTAAGATCTTTATCAACAGTTGCCATTAGGTCATAGTTCATTTCGCTATAGTATCTGTCGAAGCGGCTATAAAAAGGTACTCCCTGGCTGCCAACAGCTTGACGCTCTTCCTGCAAATCGGTGTAGTTATCAACCGTGGCGCGGGCAAGAATACTTAACCAGCTGGTTGCCTCATAATTAAGCGAAACATTACCAAATACCCTGGAGCGGGAATCTTTTTCAAAATTCTTGTAAACGGTCCAATAATAGTTGTCAGTATAAATAGGTAATAAACCTGCCTGGGTAGAAGGATCTTTCCAGTTCCAGGTTACATTTAAGCCATTTCTGAAGTAAGCTTCCTTTTGTTCCTGAATGTCAACATTGGTTTGATACCATTGGCGAAAGTTTTGGTTAACATTACGTCCGCTATAACCTGTACCATACCTGCCACGGCCATTAATAACGGAGTAGTTAACCAATGCACTTGCAGTCAATTTATCGGAAAGCTTGTAGCTTCCGCCAAAATTTACAATATTCTTTAGCACATTACTATTAGGCAATACACCGTTTTCATCGCTGCGTGTGTATGCTAATTTAAAGTACCCTTTGTCACTGGCAGCATCGAGTGAAACGTTGTTGTTGGTAGATACAGCCGTTTGATAAAAGGTTGACGGATCATTTTGGGCGGCTACCCATGGACGGGCCTTTTGGAAAAACGGTGAAGCCGGATCAAACGCATCCCAATGGTAAACCATCAGGTTTGGGTCATATTTTTTACCAAACGAAGCATCTTCTGATGTTGGCACCACCAGGTCTTTGGTTCCATCTCCATTTACATCAAAATAAAGGAATCCATCTTTCTGATAGTCGTCAGAATAACCAGCGCCATATTCTTTTTGATAAGTAGGAAACGTAGTTTTATCGATCTTTCCCACTAATACACCTGAGTTTATGGTTACTCCCAATCCTCTTTTTGCTTTTTTGGTGGTGATCATTATCACACCATTCGCTGCACGAGAACCATACAACGCAGAAGCCGCGGCACCTTTCAGTACGTTTATGCTTTCAATGTCATCAGGGTTAATATCAGCTGCAGCATTTCCATAATCATAACCGCCGCGTCCTGTTCTTTGGTTTGCAGAGTTATTAGTTGAGTTGTCAACAGGAACACCATCCACTACAAATAAAGCCTGGTTGTTACCGGTTAACGATTTAACGCCCCTGATAACAATGTTTGTTGAACCGCCAATTGAATTACCCTGCTGTATTTGTAATCCAGATACTTTACCGCTAAGCGCACTTGCAGCATTGGAAACCCTGTTTTTAGAAATTTCTTCCCCGCTAACTTGCTGGGCTGCATATGGTAAGGTATTCTTTGCCCTTCTTATACCAAGTGCTGTTACCACCACTTCGTCTAAATTGCCGGATGTACGCGATAACTTAACATCAATAAAGCTGCGGCCCTGCACGTTCACTTCTTTTCTTCCCAGGTTTACACCGGTAAAAACCAGCGTTGCCGCTGAAGGAGCCATAACTTTAAAATTTCCATCTTCATCAGTGGTCGTACCAACCGTACTTCCTTTTAAAGTTACCGATACAGAAGACAGTGCAGCACCGGCATCGTCAGTCACTTTTCCTCTAACCTCTTTTACCTGGGCAAAAGAAAAGTTTGTGAGCAAACCGAGGCAACACATTAAAATGAGCCTGAATTGTTTCATAGTAAAAAATTTTTGTTTAATAATTGTTAGACCATTAGGTATCCCTTAGACAATATTAAAGAATGAATGCTGCATAGTGTTATGAAATTGTTAGGATAAATGATGGGTTACCGGGGTTGATGAGCGGAAAAAACGCCAAGTATTTTTGGCACATGTTTCAGAAAAATACAGTAAATACCGAAAATTTAAATTTGAAAACATTTAACCTTTTTTAATTCGCCGGGAAGCTGTATACATTTTTAGGAAAACATTTAGGAAATTATTAAATTTTTTGGCGTAATAAGAGTTTTTATACATTAATTATTTGCAATGAAATAGTTGCTATGAAAGCGTTTTTTTTCATTACCACCGGGTTGTTCTTACTCTTAAAAAAAAATTTATTTTTTTTAAATAGGCGGTGATTTTTTAGAGAAAAAATAATTACACCCGGAAAAAAGCCCAATTATTGACCATTTCCTCAGTTTTGAAATTACGATTAACCCCGACACACGGGAGAAATTTTTATACTATAAGTCGTCCGGAATGGAAAAACTTTACGCCATGCAAGAAAAATTTTTTCATTTTTGGCTTTAAAGATTTTTATCAATAAACGAAGTCGTTTTGGTATCCTGCTGATTTATATAAACAACCAGCGAAATAAAAATGCACAAGGTTATGTACCAGTAAAACCAGGCCTCATGACCTATATTTTTTAACCAGAGGGCCGCGTATTCGGCAGTGCCGCCAAATAGTGCCACGGTAACCGCATAGGGAAAACCAACGCCCAGCGCCCTTACCTGGGCGGGAAACATTTCTGCCTTTACGACGGCGCAGATGGAAGTGTAGCCACTGACAATTATTAATGCAAATAATATAAGTATAAAGGCCGTGCCCTCGTTGCTGGTTCTGCTAATAGCAGTTAAAATAGGAACGGTAAAGATGGTTCCCAAAATACCGAAGCCTATCAATAAAGGTTTACGCCCATACCGGTCTGATAACCAACCAAACAAGGGCTGCAGGCAGGCAAAAATGAGCATGAGCCAAAATATTAAAAATGTGGCTCTTTCTTTGGAAAGATGAACGGTATTGACTAAAAACTTTTGCATGTAGGTGGTGTAAGAATAAAATGCAAGCGTACCGCCCAATGTAAGACCCACCACCGTAAAAACCGCCCGGGGATGCTGGAGAAGCAAAACCTTTAAAGAACCTATCTGCGAAGGGCTTGATTTTTTTCGTTTGTCAAGATCCAGGGTTTCCTTCATATGCCGGCGAATATAAAAAGCGGCTAGTGCCAGCAAGGCTCCAATAACAAATGGTATCCTCCACCCCCACTGCTGTAATTGTGCCTCTGTAAGAAAAACCCGTTGTAACAAAACCTGTATGCCCAGAGCAAGCAATTGCCCCCCGATGAGCGTTACATACTGAAAACTTGAATAAAACCCCCGCCTTTTTGATGTAGCAACTTCACTAAGATACGTGGCCGAGGTGCCATATTCGCCCCCTACGCTCAGTCCCTGTAGTAACCGGGCAAACAATAAAAGGGCCGGAGCCCAAACACCTGCAGTCGCATACGATGGCGTTAAAGCAATCAGCAGAGAGCCAAACGACATCATCAAAACTGAAATAGTCATGGAGAGTTTACGGCCACTTTTATCCGCTATGCTTCCAAATAACCATCCGCCAATGGGGCGCATTAAAAATCCCACGGCAAAAATGGCCGCAGTATTTAATAATTGGGCCGTTTGGTTGCCCGTTGGAAAAAAAACAGGAGCAAAATAAAGTGCAAAGGCAGAATAGGCGTACCAGTCGTACCATTCAACCAGGTTGCCGATACTGCCGCTGATGATTGCTTTAATATTTGTTTTTTCAGGCACCGAAGTTTGGGTGCCTGCTTTTGTTGCTGATGTACTATTCATTTACTGTAGCAATGATATTTCTTATAGATGGTATGAAAAAGCTGGCTCAAAATACACCATAATAAATGCATCATCAACATCTGCTTCTCAAAATTATTTTTATTATAACTGTTACGAAAATATCTAAATAACCAGCCTTCTTTTACTTTTCATTAAGATTTACCGGCAACCGTAATTATTTAAGGTGACAGTTTTTATCTACTTTCATCTACGTAAAAACACCATATGAATAAATTCGTCACTCTGGTAATTTCTATAAGCCTTTTTTGGCAAGGTATCGGCAATTCGCAAAACACGGTAACCCCCTTATTTGTTTCGGACAGCCTGAGCAATTACATTGAACAGGGAATGAAAGACTGGAACATTCCCGGTTTAGCTATCGCAATTGTAAAAGATGGCAAGGTGGCAGTTATGAAAGGATTTGGCGTAAGAGATATTAAAACCAGCGAGCCGGTAGATGAAAATACGTTGTTCATGATCGCCAGTAACAGTAAGCTGTTTACCGGCACAGCCCTGGCTCAATTGGAATACAATAAAAAATTATCGCTGGATGACAAGGTGAGCCGATATATTAATGGCTACTCCCTGTACGATAAAAATACTTCGGAACTGGTTACTTTACGCGACATGCTGAGCCACAGGATTGGTACAAAGACCTTTCAGGGAGATTTTATGTTTTGGAACGGTAAATTAAACAGGACGGAAATAATTAATAAGATGAGATTGCTACAACCAACCGGCCTGTTCAGGCAGCAGTTTGGTTATTGTAACAGTTGCTTTTTAACGGCCGGGCAGGTAATCCCCCTTGTATCTGGCAAACCCTGGGAAGTATATTTATATGATAGCATTGTGGCACCACTGGGTATGCACAACACACACATGCTTACCCGGGGAATCGACCAAAGGCCCAACGTATCAAAACCTTATACCAATCAATTTACCGGCATTATTACCGAATTACCTTACGACCAGGTAGATAACCTGGGGCCCGCAGGCAGTATGGTAAGTAACGTAAATGACATGAGTAAATGGTTGCTGATGCAGCTGGACAGCGGGCGTTTAAATGGAAAAAGAATGATTGAATGGGAGGTGATCAAAAAAACCAGGGATATAAACATTGCCATTTCCAGCAAAAAAAATTCCGTACTTCCTGTGCATTACACCGGCTATGGATTAGGTGTGTTTATGAACGACTATGGCGGCAGGCAGGTATTTTACCATACGGGCGGCGCCTTTGGATTTGTTACCAATACCTGTTTTGTACCCGAAGAAAACCTGGGAATTGTTATTTTGACCAATAATGATAATCAAAATTTTTTTGAGGCATTGCGTTACCAGATTTTAGATGCGTATTTAAACGTAGGCTATGTAAACCGAAGCCAGCAATTCTTAAAAGGATTTAATAAAGAAATGGCATCTGTTATTACCAATACCAAAAGCCTGCAGCAACGGGTTAAAGGCAATATGCCAGAGCTACCAACAGAGAATTATCTGGGCACCTACACGAACAATTTATATGGAAAAATTGAGATCAACAAAGACAAATCAGGCAAATTTTTAATGATAGATTTTAAAGGCCATACCAACCTGACAGCAAGGGTTGAGTATTTAGACAGCGGCGAATGGCTGTTATCTTACAACAACATTGGCTATGGCATATTTCCTGTAAAATTTAAATTGACTGACGGTAAGGTTATGTCCATCGACATAAAAGTGAATGATTTTCTGGAATACGACTCTTACCATTTCGTAAAAGATTAGTGCAAAGCTTAAACTTGCCTAACCGGTTTTTTAATGATAACTTTCCATAAACATGCCATATGAAACGTTTATGCATTATAGGCTGCCTTTTAATATTTGCTTTGCCTTTTGCTGTAATCCACGATTATTCGAATGCAAATCATTCCGCGGCTCATCATGTCCGGCAATTTCCTGTACAGCCCGATAATCACTACGGTAACGTTCCAATTTACATGCTGCAACCAGAAAAACTAAGTCCGTTTGCCTGGCAACTGGCGCCGGAAAAACCTATTGAAGAAAGAACTGACCATAATTGGGGCTGGTGGACCATTGGCGTGGTAGTAATTTTGGCGCTGGGCATGATCGCTTACGTAATTATTAAGCGAAACCCCCGAAAAGACGCGTAATATTATTTTATAAAGCTGTTGGTATTAATAATTTCTATGTTGCGCCTTATTGCCTGGCACCAAACAGCAAACTGCCTATCCTAACCATATTGCTTCCTGCTTCAATAGCTATTTGGTAATCGCCGCTCATCCCCATAGAAAGCACCGAAAATTTGCAATTATCCGTAACCGATAAGGCATGTTTGTCATAAAGCGCTTTCAATGCCTGCATTTCATTGCTCACCTTTTGCATATCGTCGCTAAACGAAGCCATGCCCATTAAACCATCAATCTTAATATTTTGAAATGCACCCGGTTGCTGAATTTCGGTGATTGCCTCATTAAGCTCAATTTCATCAAACCCAAATTTTGTTTCTTCCTGTGCAATATGCACCTGCAACAGGCAATGAATAGTGCGGTTATTTTTAACTGCCTGTTTATTGATTTCCTTTAATAATTTAAGGCCGTCCACGCCATGCACCAGGTGTACGAAAGGTGCAATATATTTTACTTTATTGCTTTGCAGGTGGCCAATATAATGCCAGCGGATATCATTTGGAAGGGCCTGTGCTTTTTCCACGAGCTCCTGCACATAATTCTCCCCAAAATCTCTTTGACCGGCATTATATAATTGCATAATGTCGCTGACCGGTTTTATTTTACTTACGGCCACCAATTGAACCTTTGCATCGTCCAATTGCTTCCTGATCTTCTTATAATTATCTAATTGTACCGACATAACGGATATTCAGTCGTTTTTAGCCCGGGTAACCTGGCGGTTATTGGCTATTTCAAAATAGCCCTTCCTATTACAATACGCTGCACTTCGCTGGTGCCCTCGTATATCTGGGTAATTTTAGCATCGCGCATAAGGCGCTCAACATGATATTCTTTTACAAAACCGTAACCGCCATGAATTTGCACCGCCTCAGTAGCGGTCCACATTGCAGTCTCGCTGGCAAACACTTTGGCCATAGACGAACTAACGGTATAACTCTTTCCATTATCTTTTTCCCAGGCAGCCTTCAGGCATAACAAACGTGCAGCATTAATTCGTGTAGCCATGTCGGCCAGTTTAAATTGTATTGCCTGGTGATGCATGATCTCTTTTCCAAAAGCCTTGCGTTGTTTTGAGTATTCCAGCGAAAGTTCGTAGGCGCCGGTAGCAATTCCGAGCGCCTGTGCAGCAATACCAATACGGCCGCCGGCAAGCGTTTTCATGGCGAACTTAAAACCAAAACCATCGTTGCCAATACGGTTTACTTTGGGCACTTTAACATCGGTAAACATAATGCTGTGCGTGTCGCTTCCGCGTATGCCCAGTTTGTTTTCTTTGGCTCCAACAGTTACGCCTGGCCAGCTTTTCTCTACGATAAATGCATTGATACCATTACTTTGCTTTTCAGGGTGTGTTTGAGCGATGACCAGGTACACCGACGCGCTGTTACCGTTGGTTATCCAATTTTTTGTGCCATTCATTAAATAATGATCGCCCATATCTTTGGCGGTGGTCTTTTGCGACGTTGCATCGCTGCCGGCTTCGGGCTCGCTTAATAAAAAGGCGCCTATATATAATTCACCTTCTTTTTTTCCGGCGGCCAGGTGGGTTAAATAGGCTTGTTTTTGTTCTTCGCTTCCATAGGTTTCCAGCCCCCAGCAAACAAGGCTGTTATTTACGCTCATACATACGCTTACGCTGGCGTCTATTTTGCTAATCTCCTCCATAGCCAAAACATAGCTTACCGAATCCATGCCCGCTCCTCCATACTTTGGATCCACCATCATACCCATAAAACCTAATTCAGCCAGCTTCTCAATTTGTTCTTTGGGAAATTTTTGTTGTTCGTCTCTTTCAATCACACCTGGCAGGCATTCATTTACGGCAAAGTCTTTTGCGGCCTTTTGAATCATCTTTTGCTCTTCGCTCAATTGAAATTCCATATGTCAAAAAAAAGTTTGAGGGCAAGTTAAGCGAAATACCCATAATCTATATAGTATGAAATAAAGGGATCATTCAATTCTTATCCGGCAATCAGGCTTTTATTGGCCGCCGGTAGTAAAAGAATATCCCAAACCAAAAAATTGCCGATCAGAAATATTACCAATCAGTTTTTTTCGGGAGCCATTACGCAGCCGCGTTACATTGAAACAATCGGCTTTTTTTTATAGCCAAAACCTCTATCTGCAATCAAAAGGCCATACCGGGGCGTGTCCATAAACTGAGGTGTCTTTTTAATAAACCACGCTGTCCATATTATCCAATACCCGCTTTATATATTTAACAAAAGCTAATTTTTCAGGGTAAATTTTTCTTTAGATTTTTAACTGCAACCCCTTACCTTTGCAGCCCAAAATAATTTTTAAACAATCAAAATCAGGGATTAATGAACAATTATGAATTGATGGTGATTTTTACCCCGGTACTTTCTGAGGACGAATACAAAGCCGCCCAAAAGAAGTTTTCTGACATGATCACCGAAAATGGCGGTTCTGTTGAGAATAGCAATCCGTGGGGATTAAAATCACTGGCCTACCCTATCCAGAAGAAAACCACGGGTATCTACTGGGTTACGGAATTTACAGCGCCATCCGACTTCAATGAGAAGCTGAAAATTCAGCTCCTGAGAGACGAGCAAGTGCTTCGTCACATGGTTACCAGACTCGATAAATACGCCGTCGAGTACAATAACAGAAAGAAAAGTGGCGTACCTACCGGAAACGAAAAAGCAGTGGAGGCATAATCATCATGGCAAAAGCAAATGAAATTAAATACCTGACTGCCATTAAGCAGGAAAAGCGTGCAAAGAAGTTCTGCCGTTTCAAAAAGTATGGTATTAAGTACGTCGATTACAAAGACGCCGAATTTCTGAAGAAGTTTCTAAACGAGCAGGGTAAGTTATTTCCGCGCCGTTTAACAGGAAACTCTTTAAAGTTTCAGCGCAAGGTATCGCAGGCGGTTAAAAAAGCCCGTCAAATGGCTTTGTTACCGTATGTAACAGATCTATTAAAATAGGATTTGTGATTTCCCTATTGTGAATTTGGAATTTTAAACTCACAACTGACCACTCACAACTCACATTCTTAGTAACCATCCCTAATCCCAATAACAATCGGGAGACAGTCACAATCTTAGATTGGGCTCGTGGGAACTAAACAAGTAAAATGCAAGTAATATTAATTCAAGATGTAGATAACCTGGGCGGAGTAAACGAACTGGTTACTGTAAAAAGCGGTTATGCCCGTAATTTCCTTATTCCGCAAAAAAAGGCCGTAGAAGCAAATGGCTCTAACCTTAAGCAGATGCAGGAAAAACAAAAGCAAATCGCTAAGAAAGAAGCTAAATTGCTTAAAGAGATCAACAGCGTAATTGCTGTCCTAAAAGAAGGTGCTCTTAAAATTGGCGCCAAGACTGGTACCAGTGGTAAAATATTCGGCAGCGTTACTTCGCTTCAAATCAGCCGCGCAATCCGCGATCAAAAAGGTTACGAAATTGACCGTAAGCGTATTAGTATTACCGACGAAGTTAAAGAATTAGGCACCTACAAAGCTGCTATCGATTTTGGTAATGGTAACAATACCGAAGTAGAGTTTGAAGTGGTTTCTGAGTAATCTAATTTCAAATATTTTAAAAAAAGCCCCCCTTTCTTTAGGCGGGCTTTTTTGCTTCAAAGTCTTTTTCTTCATCACGGCCTCGCCCATATTAACGCTGCCCGGATTTCCACACACACAATTCTGGTGCCTCCGATTATAATCTCACTCTATAATTATTGACCAGGGTACAAATGTCCTTGCCGATCATCACTCGCATTAAACAATGTATAAGGGGTGATAAGCGCTTTTTATTGAAAAAAATTATTTCACATATCTATTGATATAGAGTTGAAATTAAGCGGCTTACAATTTAAAAATCGGTACCGGAAGTGATTTATAAAATCAACAAACCAATTATCAACAAATGTGTAGAAAAAATGCTGCAAAAAATATTTTTAAACATTTTCAAAAAAATTAAGAAAAATAAGATTTTTGAATAAAATGTCTATCTTCGCCCCTTTCCTTAATGATCTTTACAGTTTCACAATAGTTCTCTGGACGTTTTTAAAGTAAATGTTTCTCTGGTACTTTGTTCACTGTGTTCATTACGGTTTTTATTTATTTTTTAAAGTTTTACAAATGAACATTTACGTTGGAAACCTCAGTTGGACAATGACTGAGCAGGACTTAGCAGATCTTTTCACCCCATTCGGAGAAGTAGTATCTTCAAAAATTGTTACCGACAAATTTAACGGTAACCGCAGCAAAGGCTTTGGTTTTGTTGAAATGTCTGATGAAGAAGCAGGACGTACCGCTATCAGCCAGTTAAACGAAAGCGACATCATGGGCCGCAAAATTGTTGTGAATGAATCTCAACCTCGTCCTAAAGACGGTTCTGGTGGAGGTGGATTTAAGAAGCGCAGCTTTGGCGAAGGCGGAGGCGGTGGAGGATTTAACCGTGGCGGAAGCGGCGGTGGTGGTGGATTCAATCGTAACCGTGGCGGCGGAAGCAGCAGCGGCGGTGGCGGTGGCTTCAATCGTTATTAATCCTGTAACAAACAAAACTGTAAAGTCTGGCATATTTGCCGGACTTTTTTGTTTTTAGGATTAGGCGCTAAGGTGCAAAAAACTGACAACAAGTTGTCAGTTTTTTCGGGTTTAGAAAAGCACATTTTCCATTTGGTTTAAGCCTTATTTTCAAACAACCAGCAATTTCCTCACGATACGTTATTGCTTATTTTTCAATTACACTTCCGCCTTCTTCAACAAAGTATTTTAATAAGTCTCCGTGAAACCTATGTTTCTCAATTGTGCCTTTATGGTTGGATTTTGCACCCCACGCCATTCGGCGGGGCAGGCACATAGACAGTAGAGTAGAGAAGGAAGACAGCAGAATTGCTATCTCCTTCCCCTCTTCAATCCGTACGTGCGGTTTTCCCGCATACGGCTTTCTTGCAAACTTCTTTGCAAGCCTTCACAGTTTGCTTTTGACAAAGTATTTCATCGGGTCTGCCAGTGCGTATTTTGCGACCGACAATTCAAAGGCATGTTTGCCATTCATGCGGCTTCGTCTCTGGCTCTTGCGGTTTTGGTCCCGCTGCTGTTTCGCTTTGCAGTATAACTTTAACTCCAACAATTCTAATCTTTCCCCCGGCTTCATCTCACGCTTCGGTATTCTTTTACCATCAGGTGGAATTGGGCCAGCTTCGACCATCTGCAGATTTGTCATCAATTCGGTCTTAAAATCATTACAGAAAAGTTTGTTTACAATAATGCCCCTTCGCTACTGCCGCTTTTACCTTTTCGGCTATCTTCACTACTACGGGCATATCCGACTCCCACAGCCAGACCAGGCAAGGTCTGCTGTTTGGGTCTCCCACGTTCATGCACTGCCTTCGACTGACACACAACACCATATTAACCCGGACAGCCCCTGATGAACAAATACCGCTATTCTCTCATCAGGATTGCAGGTTTCATCATCTATGGAAGATTGACCGCTGCCATTTGGTTAACGAGGCCTAACTGGTGCAGCTTTATCAATCTGCACATTTAGAGCTTTAACACTTTCGTTTCCTCCAGCATTATCTTAATGGCTTCAACCTGAACGGCAAATTGGGTCGTGTGGTTCTTTCATTCACATAGGTATTAATTGATTATTAAACAAAAATGCACGCCTCGTGGCGCACCATAGGCACAATAGATGTCATAGGAATTCACATAGATCTTTTTTATAAAACACATAAGAATGGCAGAAGACAGAAGAAAGAAAATAGAGCTATGTGTTTTCTTTCTATGTACCTTATGTTTCTATGTGGTAAATGAAAGCAGATAAGAGAACGTAAAGGTCATCAAGTCTTTGTGTTGCTTTGGTCTGGCGGCATTCTTCTGAAAGCTAAGAACAATCGATTTTGTCATGTAGACGAAGAAGACGAAGGAGACATCCATTGCTATTTATTCTTTTACTTTTTTGCTTGGCCCCCGCCAGTTAAACCACCAGGCCTTTAGGCGGGGCAGGCAACAAGTAACCCCGAAAAATCGGGACAGGCGCCAAAAGCCAGCCCCCGATATTAAGATCGGGGCAGGCTGGGATTACAGCCTCCCGACTGAAAGTACGGGACAGGCTGTTCACGGCGGGGTTTTTCAATTAGGCTCTAGAATTACTGTGGTGAATTGCGGCGGAGCCTTGATGCGTTGATTGGTTGCGAAACGGTTTCCTTGCACTGGCGGCAATTGGTTCTTGTCATGTCGACGAAGGAGACATCCCTACCGAAAGCCCGAATGACGGAATTTGATGAGCCAGGGAATGCGAAGCAACATTGAAAAACGGGAATCATGCAGGGCTACTGGTGCAGCGCACCAAAATATTTGTAGATATCATGTTCCTTTTCTCCTGCAAGGTGCAGCGCACCGAAATATCCCCCCATAACGCCATGAAACTTTTTCCCCTCGCTTGTTCCAGGTATTGGCAATTATTTTATATCACGGTGCGCTGCACCTTAAAAATGATCCAAAAATATATTTACTACAAATATTTGGGTGCGCTGCACCTTCTGCCGCTCGTTGCGTTACTCCTTTAGGGATTTTCATTTGCCTCCGTAATCAGAGACATTCGGAGAGCCTTGTTGACTTTGAATGAATGATAAAAGTTTTTTTTGCGGGATACGTTGCATGAATACGACATTTTACAGGGCACCAGTTGCTTCGCCTGTTGGGGCCAACACCCATTGATACTTTTACTAAAGAAAGGATCATAAAATATATGTTATGGCTGGTGGAAACCAAAAATTGCAGCGAAACAAACCTTAATACCACCATAAATGCTTTAAAATTTTATTTTGAAAAAGTGCCGGGCAAAAGCAGGGAATATTACGATTTGCCCCGGCCCCGCGGTACCCACAAACTGCCCGATGTGCTTGCAGAAGCAGAGGTGGTAACACTTATTAAAAACGTTACCAACCTAAAACACCGGGCTTTAGTAATGACCAGTTATTCGGCGGGCCTTACGGGTTGGCAACGTGGTTCGTTTAAAAGTTATTGATATTGATAGCAAACGTATGCTTTACCCCGTTGGATAAAGAAATATGTACTACTATGTTTATGTTTTATTAAGCGAAAAGGACAATCAGTTCCACACGGGTTATACAAATAACTTAAAGGAGCGATTAAAACTTCACGAAGGTGGAAAAGTACATTCTACTTTAAACCGGCGACCCCTAAAACTCATCTATTTTGAAGGGTGTTTAAATCAACAGGATGCCACACGTCGCGAAAAATATTTAAAATCGGGGAATGGAAAAATTTACCTGAAAAACAGGCTAAAATTATTTCTTTATCCTACGGGGTGAACACATAAGAGCGGCTAAAGGCAAAAAAGACAGGTTTGTGCCTTTATCAACAAAGGTATTAGAAGTTCTGCGCGAATATTTTAAAGAATACAAACCTAAAGACTACTTATTTGAAGGGCAGTATGGCGGAGCTTACAGTCGCCGGAGTGCCCAGGAAATTGTAGCAGCGGCAAAATCAAAATCGGGCATACAAAAACCCGGGAACACGCATATGCTCCGCCATAGTTTTGCAACGCATCACCTTGAAAATGGAACTGACATACGCTACATTCAGGAAATGCCGGGGCACAACGATATTCGCACAACCATACGTTACACACATGTGGCTAAAAGCGCGATAGCCAAAATACAGAGCCCGATAGACCGTTTAAACCTGTAAAAAAAAACCCGCGTATTTTAAATACCTCAAAGTCGCACAGGAGCTCTATGTTAGTTTGAGGTATTGAAAAGCGCGGATGCAAATACATGAAAATCAGTCAATTAATAAAAAAAGATAATTTAAAAGGGATTGTATAACTTGCGGGTATTAACAAGTTACATGCCATTTATTTGCGGGCTTTGTTTTTGTGCCGCAGGAAAAAATGCAAAGGTTCAAAACTGTTATCACGCGGGTTTCATTTTGACAAAATTTGCAGTGGTGCTCCAGTTTTTCACGCCGCTTTATTGCGACAGTTTACGTTACGTTTTTTAGCACCGTAAACTTTTAATCATTCTGAAATTCGCTTTTGTTTTCGCGTAGTTATTTCGGTGGACAAATGAATTTAATAATCATATTCAGCTTCAACTTTGGTCATTCGGTAAGTTGCTTTCTTGTTTCGCAGTCGCTGGGTTGGACAGTTGAGTTTATTTTTTGCAAGCACGTTTAAGTTTTATCATGTTGCAAATTGCTTTACTGTTTCTAACCTGTTTCGCGGGACAAGACGGCTGGCTTCATTTTAAAAAGTGTTTACAAAATTGGTCTGGTTTATGTTCAGTTTCGGGTCGCCGCGGTTGACACATCACTTACAGTTTGACACGACGGCTTGTGGAAATTTATCACTTGCTTCACCAGGACAAAGAGCGCAATTTTGAAGTGTACGTAACCTTTTTCTAAAAGCATTTTGATGTACAGTTTACTTTACGCCACGCAGGCAGCTTTGGTGAGACAATGAAACGGCATGTAACAAAAGTATTGGCAATAGCAGGGCGGGACATTAAGCACTCGGTTGCAAATCTTTATTCAGCTTCGGCTCCGGCGGGAAGTTATAAATTTGGCTGTAAATCTTATCTTCGGCAAAACAATAAAAAAATCAACATCGGTATCGGCGGAAGGAACTCGGAAGCCCTGCCATCGCCAATACTTGATCGTTGTAGGCAATTTTTTAAGAACACTACTTATGGACACTTTACTAACCTTTATACAGAAAAAATACATAAAAATACTTGACTGCAATCTTCGCTTTTTGCTTGACACATATTCTATTGAGGAAA